>NZ_CP062976.1:2314906-2645607 GCF_014898075.1 Neisseria yangbaofengii | reverse complement strand
TCGGCAGCTTTATCCGACTTCATCGCGCCGCTTGCGTATATCGCCGCCCTTGTCTTACGTTTTAATAAATGTTAAATCCAACACATTCCGCCCATCCGAATAAACGAAGTCACTATATTGATTGACAAAAGCCTGAAATTGGGGTGTAATCCACGGTTTAGTTCTACCGATTTTTTAGGAAAAGACATGAAACGCACTTATCAACCTTCCGTTACCAAACGCAAACGCACCCACGGTTTCTTGGTTCGCTCCAAAACCCGCGGTGGTCGCGCAGTATTGGCCGCACGTCGTGCCAAAGGCCGCAAACGCTTGGCCGTGTAATCTTGAATTACGGCTTGGGCAAGCAGTATCGCTTATTAAAAACGGATGATTATTCATCCGTTTTTGCGTTGAGAAACCGCAAAAGCCGCGGTTTACTGCATGTTTCGCAATCCGGTGACAACGGCTTGGGCCATGCGCGCTTAGGTTTGGTGGTCAGCAAAAAAACCGCCAAACGCGCCAATAAACGCAATTACATGAAACGTGTGATTCGCGATTGGTTCCGCCGCCACCGCGACCAACTGCCGCCGCATGATTATGTGGTGCAGGTGCGCTGCTTGTTTACGCGGGACAACGCGCCCGAAGCCCGCGATCAGCTCGCCCAACTTATGATGCGGAAACACCGATGAAATCGCCTTTGGCTAAAATGATGCTGCTGCTGATTCGGTTTTACCAATATGCCATCAGCCCGCTTATTCCGCCGCGCTGCCGCTTCACGCCGACTTGTTCGCAATATGCCGTAGAAGCCGTTCAGAAACATGGGGCTCTTAAAGGTGGCCTGCTGGCGTTGAAACGCATCGCCCGCTGCCACCCTTTCGGCGGCTCCGGCCACGATCCCGTGCCTTAAAATTGCCATTAAGCGGGATTCTCTTTCTTTTATTCTGCTTCCCGTTTTACTGCTCACTATATAGATGCCGTCTGAAAATATGGGAATGCCTTCATACCCGTCTTCATGGGAATCATCGCTTATCGGCATGATTTCCTTTTATTTCTCAGTGATTTCTATATAATGCCGTCTGAAGCAATATTCGGCACTTTATTTACCTATCCAGCAATTCCAGGAATTTCTTATGGATTTCAAAAGACTTATGGCATTTTTTGCCATCGCCTTGTTGATTTTGACGGGCTGGGAAAAACTCTTCCCATCACCAAAACCGACACCGGCACAACAACAAACCGCCCGGCAGCAACAGCAGGCGGCCGTTGCCCAAAATGAAGCCGCACTCACCGCCGCCGCACCGATTACCGTGACCACCGATACCGTGAAAGCCGTGATCGATGAAAAAAGCGGGGATTTGCGCCGCCTGGCTTTGTTAAAATACCAAGCCACCGGTGACGAAAGCAAAAACTTCGTTTTGTTTAACGACAGCAAAGAATACACTTACGTTGCCCAATCCGAATTACTGGATGCGCAAGGCAATAATGTCTTAAAAGGCGTGAACTTTACCGCCGCACAAAAAGACTACGCGCTCGACGGCGACAAAGTCGAAGTACGCTTGAGCGCCCCGGAAACCAACGGCCTAAAAATCGATAAAATATACACCTTCACCAAAGGCAGCTACTTGGTGAACGTGCGCTTTGATGTGGCCAACAGCGCCGCCCATCCGGTCAATCTGTCGGCCAACTATAATGTCGTGCGCGACAACAGCAAACCGGAAGGCCAAGGCTACTTCACCCATTCTTACGTCGGCCCGGCAGTGTACACCCCTGAAGACGACTTCCAAAAAGTCGATTTTTCCGACTTGGATGACGATGCTAAATCCGGCAGAAACGAAGCCGAATATGCCCGTCAAACCAAAACCGGCTGGCTGGGTATGATTGAGCATCACTTCATGGCCGCTTGGATTCTGCAGCCGAAAGACGGCCAAACCGTCTGCGCCCAAGGCGACTGCAAAATCGACCTGAAACGCCGCAACGACAATCTTTACAGCGCCGGCGTGAGCGTGCCGTTAACCGCCATTCCGGCCAACGGCAACAGCCAAGCCGTGATGAACCTGTATGCCGGCCCGCAAACCACCGATACTTTGGTACAAGTAGCCGACAACCTGCAATTAGCCAAAGACTACGGCAAAGTGCATTGGTTTGCCTCACCACTGTTCTGGCTGTTGAACGAATTGCACGATTTGATCGGCAACTGGGGCTGGGCGATTGTTGCCTTGACCATCATCGTCAAAACCGTGCTGTATCCGCTGACCAACGCTTCTTACCGCTCGATGGCGAAAATGCGCGCCGTTGCACCTAAGCTGCAAGCGATTAAAGACAAATACGGCGACGACCGTATGGCACAGCAACAAGCCATGATGC
This sequence comes from Neisseria yangbaofengii, assembly GCF_014898075.1. Taxonomy (NCBI): domain Bacteria; kingdom Pseudomonadati; phylum Pseudomonadota; class Betaproteobacteria; order Neisseriales; family Neisseriaceae; genus Neisseria; species Neisseria yangbaofengii. The sequence continues at coordinate 2,643,264 of NZ_CP062976.1, read as the reverse complement.
AGATGTATAAAGACGAGAAAATCAACCCGCTGGGCGGCTGTTTGCCTATGCTGTTGCAAATTCCTGTGTTCATCGGTTTGTACTGGGCATTGTTCGCTTCGGTAGAATTGCGCCAAGCACCTTGGCTGGGCTGGATTCAAGACTTGAGCCGCCCTGACCCGTGGTTTATCCTGCCACTGATTATGGCCGCGACCATGTTCGTCCAAACCTATCTGAACCCGCCGCCAACCGACCCTATGCAGGCGAAAATGATGAAAATTATGCCGTTGATTTTCTCGGCAATGTTCTTCTTCTTCCCTGCGGGCTTGGTGCTGTACTGGGTAGTCAACAACTTGTTGACCATCGCCCAACAATGGTACATCAACAAAAGCATTGAAAAACAACGAGCCCAAGGCGAAGTGGTTTCTTAATGCGAAATAAAACGAAGGCCGTCTGAAAATGATTTTTCAGACGGCCTTTTTGTATGATTCAACCGACGGCACATGGTGATTAAAACATCAATTCTTCCGGAAAATTTGCCACAATTTTACGCTTCTTATAGCAAACAAACTTATTTATCGATACACATCTGAAACAGACAATCCACATCCATAATTCGCAGCCGATTCCTAACACCTTTAATCCAAGCCCACTTTTTCTCTATCTGATTCAGATCAGGGCTATAGGGCGGAAGCCATAACACAGTATGGCCTTTCTCCTTCAGAAGTGCTAAAGCATTCCCCTTATGAAACGTCGCATTATCCATCACCACCACACTGTTTTGCGGTAGCTCCGGAATCAAAATCCGCTCCACCCAAGCGTCAAATATTCGGCGGTCAATACTGCAATCAAACAACCCGACGGCAAACAGTTTGCCGTGAAATAACGCCCCAATAGCATTGGTCTGATGATGTCCCTGCCAATCATGGAGCGCATAACAGCGCCGGCTTTTTGGCGCATAAGCGTAAGGCCGGTAACAGGATGTTCTGAATCCGCTCTCGTCTAAATAAACAACCGGACGGTTACGGCGGATGTAGCGGTGCAGTAACTTCAGGAAGTTTTTTCTGAGCCCTCTGTTGGCTTTCGGGTGGCGGTTGGTCTTTTTTTGTAGCTGATGTTGTATCGCTTTAATGCTTTGTGTATGGCAGTATGGGAACAGCCAAAGCGTTGCGCTCTTTCATAGCAATAGGCATCGGGATAACGCTCAACATCTTCGAGCAGTGCTTGGACGCTGATTTTGCGGGTTTTCCGTTGCTTTGGAGGGGCTTGAGGAGCCGGAGGGCGTCTCCAAAGTGTGATGGTGGAGATGGCGATGCCGAATTCTTTTGCGGCTCTGCGAATCGTCCATCCTTGACGGAGTTTTTTGAGTACGAGTTGTTTGAAGTCTTCTGAATAGGCCATGGTGGAATTGTATCGAAGATTATGTTTATTTGCTATACTGCACTTTACCTGCGTGACATACTGCTCTTCACCGTTCACCGGCCTGTTCACCGCAACCCCGTAGACCGTTTCATGACGCGGCGACAATCTATCCATCGACGAAAACGGCGTATATTGGTAATCACCGTTTTGCAGCACCAAATTCGCCCACAAATCACGACCGATACCACCCCAACGCGGTAACGGCCAATCGCTTCCTGCCGGTCGTTTTCAAACGCCAATTCCGCATGCTTGGGTTTACCGAACTGATAACGGAATTTTCCATCCTGTTCGGTCACACGCACCTGCTACCCTCGCATTGATGCAAAAGAAAATTATAGTGGATTCACTTTAAAATAGGACAAGGCGGGTGAGCCGAAGACAGTATAGATAATACGGCTAGGCGAACCAACGCCGTACTATTTTAAAGTGGATTCACTATAAATGCTCAAGGAATAGGCAAATGAAGCGCAGCCCAGCAGCAGGATACGCAAATAATTTCTTGTTCTCATCAAGCATTCCTTTTGCCATTTCAGATCGTCATGACAGGCCGTCTGAAAGCGGCACAACCTATACAAACTTTCAGACAGCCCGTCCCGCATGCAACACAAATATCGTCGGCCGTTTTTTCAAATTCGGTAATTCACCCATTTTTTTCCAACCGGCTACCGTTTTGCTGATGATGGTTTGTGTCGACAGTGTTAAATCGCAAGCAATACACAGGCGCGTTTCGGTGTGCAGATTATCCAGCGCGTCCGCCAGCAAAACATCGTTTCGGTATGGAGTTTCGATGAAGAGTTGAGTTTCATTTTGGCTGCGGCTGCGTTTTTCTAAGGCTTTTAAGGCTTCGATGCGCCCGCCTTTTTCAGACGGCAGATAGCCTTTAAAAGCAAAGCTCTGCCCATTTGCACCCGAAGCCATCAAGGCCAGCAATAAGCTGGACGGTCCAATTAACGGCCGCACTTCAAAGCCGTGCTGATGCACCAATGCCACCAAATCCGCCCCCGGATCCGCCACCGCCGGACAACCGGCTTCACTGACAATACCCATGCTGCGGCCTTCTTGTAAGGGCTTGAGCAACTCGGGCAGGGCTTTCAAATCGGTGTGTTCGTTGAGTGTTTGCAGATTCAGCTCACGGATGGGTGCGGTCACGCCCAAGTGTTTCAAATGCGTGCGGGCAGTTTTCTCGGCTTCCACGACAAAATCGGTCAAGCCGATAATCTGCGCTTGCTCGTGCGGCAGCAAACACGGTGTATCCGGTGCGCCTAAAGGGGTAGGAATCAGGTATAAAACGGGGGGCATGATTTACTTTCTATTCAAATAGGCCGTCTGAACCTTTCAGACGGCTTCATCACCTTTTCAGACGGCCTTACAACACTTCCACGCCTTCATTGTTTAAAAAATCAATCAGGCGGAAAATCGGCAGGCCGATAAGCGCATTGGGATCGGTGCTGTCGATTTTGGCCAACAAAACTGCGCCCAAACCTTCACTTTTGGCCGCACCGGCGCAATACACGGCATCAGGCTCGCGCTCAAGATAACGGCGGATTTGTACGTCAGTTAATTCGCGCATGGTGACGGCAGTGTGGTCAACATGCTGCTGCATACGACCGGAAACGGTGTTCAAAAGCACGATTGCGCTGTAAAATTCTATGCGTTTCCCGCTGAGTTCGGCCAGCATTTGTTGTGCATTCGCCACGTTCATCGGCTTGCCTAATTGACGCTGATTGCACCATGCCACTTGGTCGGCACCGATAATCAGTGCGTTCGGAAATCGGGATTCCAACGAGCGTGCTTTGCCTGCTGCCAAACGCAAGGCGGTGCTTTGGGCGTGTTCTCCTTTAATCGGTGTTTCATCAAAATCCGGCGAAACCGTCTGAAAAGCCAAACCCAAACGCGCCAGTTGCTCGCGGCGAAATACCGAACCCGACCCTAAAATTAATGGCAGTTTTTCACTCATTTTTTCTTAAAAATATTGACGTTAGACTGCCGAAATTATATCATACCCCGTTTATGTTAGACCCTAATTTGATTGACCCAGAAGTTTTCGCCGCCGAAAAGCAGAATCTGCAAGGCAGTTTCCTGCTCAATGAGTTGGACGAACGTGTTTGGTCGCACGAATATCCGGCTGACAAGCAAACCAAAGTTTCGTTTACGCTGCAAGGCGGACGCGACCGCTTGCAGCGACTGTTTCTTGATTTGACGGTGCGCGCCGATATGCCGCTGCTTTGCCAGCGTTGCGTGAAGCCTATGCCGTTCAAACTCAACGAAACCAGCCGCATTGTTTTGTTTGCCGATGACAAGCATTTGGATGATGCCATGCTGTCCGATGAGGAATTGGAAGGTATGCTGATAACCAAATCGCTTGATGTGCGAGAATTGGTTGAAGACCAAATCCTGATGGCTTTACCGTTTTCACCGCGTCACGAAGACTGCAACAATGTTTCGCTGGAACACGTCAATCAGGACAAACCCAACCCTTTCGCTGTTTTAAAAGACTTGAAAAACAGCTAATTAGGACACAGTATTATTTATCTAGGAGCTTGAAATGGCCGTTCAACAAAACAAAAAATCCCCTTCAAAACGCGGTATGCACCGTTCACACGATGCGCTGACTGCACCTGCTCTGTCTGTTGACAGCAACACCGGTGAAGTACACCGCCCACACCACATTTCACCTAACGGCATGTACCGTGGTCGCAAAGTGGTTAAAGCCAAAGTCGAATAATTTATTCGACTAACTGAAAAAGCCAGAATATTGCCCTGCAATGCTGGCTTTTTTACGTTACATCTCTGATATGAATGAACGGCAGCAAGCACATAAAAACCAAACCGCCGCTCATTCGTTACATTTTCTCAATCGGGACGTTAAAATGACTCAGAAAATCTGGTACACATACGATGATATTCATCGTGTGATCAAAGGCTTGGCTGAAAAAATCCAAAATTCCGGCGTTAAATACGATGCCATGATTGCCATCGGCGGCGGCGGCTTTATCCCTGCCCGAATGTTGCGCTGCTTTTTGGAAATCCCGATTTACGCCGTCACCACTGCCTATTACGACAGTGACAACGAAGGTCAGGTAACCGAAGAAGTAAAAAAAGTGCAATGGCTCGATCCTTTGCCGGAAGCCTTAAAAGGCAAAAACGTGTTGGTCGTTGACGAAGTGGACGACAGCCGCGTGACCATGGAATTTTGCCTGACCGAACTGATGAAAGAAAATTTTGGCAGCATCGGCGTAGCCGTATTACACGAAAAAATCAAAGCGAAAGTCGGCAAACTGCCGGAAAATATCCCTTATTTCAGCGGCATTACCGTAGAAGACTGGTGGATCAACTACCCATGGGATGCAATCGACATCGACGGGCATAACGAATTAGCCGCACAAAGCCGCAGTTGATATTTCGATGGATTGCTGCCAAATACAATCGTATCAAGCAGCGCAACCCTTCCTTAAGAAATGTCGCCTATTCACGGCATTTCTGTTTTCAGACGGCCTGAACATTCAATCAGGCCGTCTGAAACACAAAACGGAGAACAACATGATTACATTAGCCGTAGATGCCATGGGCGGTGACGCCGGCTTAACGGTTACCGTGCCGGGTGCCATTGCTTTTCTGAAAAAGCAGCCCAACGTGCACTTAATGATGGTCGGCGATGAAGCCGCCCTTCAGCAAGCATTAAAATCCGCCAATGCCCCGATGGATCGCATCAGCATCATTGCGGCCAGCCAAGTGGTTGAAATGGACGAAGCGCCGCAATTGGCACTGAAAAACAAAAAAGATTCGTCTATGCGCGTGGCCATCAATCAAGTGAAAGAAGGCAACGCGCAAGCTGCCGTATCCGCCGGCAATACCGGTGCCCTGATGGCGACTGCCCGCTTTGTGCTCAAAACCATTCCGGGCATCGAGCGCCCTGCCATAGCCAAATTCATGCCTTCCAGCAATGCCAACCATTTCACAATGATGCTGGACTTGGGCGCCAACGTGGATTGCAGTGCCGATCAGCTCACCCAGTTTGCCGTGATTGGCAGCGAATTAGTCCAGGCGATGTATCCGGAAAAAGGCCGGCCGCGCGTCGGTTTGCTCAATGTCGGCACGGAAGACATCAAAGGTACGGAAACAGTCAAGCAAACCTTCAAGCTGCTCAAAAACAGCAAATTGAATTTTATCGGCAACGTCGAAGGCAACGGAGTATTCAACGATCAAGTAGATGTGGTCGTGGCCGATGGCTTTGTCGGCAACATCATGCTGAAAACCATTGAAGGCGCAGTGAAATTCATGAGCGGTGAAATAAAGCATGAATTTAACCGCAATCTGTTTAACAAACTGGCTGCCGTTACCGCCCTGCCTGCACTCAAAGGCATGAAAGCCAAGCTCGATCCGCGTAAATTCAACGGCGCGATTTTCTTAGGCTTGCGCGGCGTGGTCATCAAAAGCCACGGTGGCACCGATGAAATCGGCTTTATGTATGCGCTGGAAGAAGCCTATCACGAAGCCAAATCTGCCGGCTTAGCCAAAATCGAACAAGGCGTGGCCGAACAATTGGCTGCTTTGGAAGAAGTACGCGAACAAGAAGCCTTGGATAGCGGTGCCTCCCATATCAGCACCCCTTAATCGGCAAATTATCTTTAAATTCAGACGGCATGAATGTGCCTCATCAGAATTTAAAGCACAGATCTCCAAAATCATCCTGTACAAAAGGCCGTCCGAAACCCAACATTCAGACGGCCTGAGACTTTTGCAAAACCGCGGATTTGAGCCCAGTTCGAAGTGGGCGCAGCGCAGAAAGCGCAGACATATCACAAAGATAGGCAAGTTCTCGGGCAGTGCATAACGAAGAAATGTGCCAAAGATGGGGGATTTAGCAAAAGCCCCGGTCTTAAAATGATTAGTCATCTTAATTAAAAGAATTTACCTAATCCTTTATTAAAGCAATGGTTTTTTGTTACAAAAATCCTGATTTTTCGCTTACAATACGGCAATCTGTTCCAATCATTTCAAAGGGCTTTTCATTATGCAATATGCCAAAATTTTAGGCACCGGCAGCTATCTTCCCGCCAACCGCGTCAGCAACGATGATTTGGCGAAAAAAGTGGATACTTCCGACGAGTGGATTACCACGCGCACCGGTATTAAATTCCGTCATATTGCAGCCGACAACGAAAAAACCAGCGACTTGGCGGTACAAGCCGCACAACGCGCACTGGAATCGGCCAAGCTTGCCGCCGACGATATTGATTTAATCATTGTCGCCACCACTACACCCGACATGCAGTTTCCCTCAACCGCCACCATCGTGCAGCAAAAACTCGGCATCACCAATTGCTGCCCTGCTTTTGACGTACAAGCCGTGTGCGCGGGTTTCATGTATGCCTTAACCATAGCCAACACCTACATCAAAAGCGGCATGGCCAAAAACGTGTTGGTCATCGGTGCAGAAATCTTCAGCCGTATTCTTGATTGGAACGACCGCACCACTTGCGTACTGTTCGGCGATGGTGCCGGCGCAGTCGTTTTGGGCGCGTCAGACGAGCCCGGCATTATCCACAGCAAATTAAAAGCCGATGGTAATTATCTGGATTTATTGAATGTGCCGGTGCAAATCGCCAACGGCCGAATCTGCGGCACACCTTACCTGAAAATGGACGGCCCGGGCGTATTCAAATTCGCCGTGAAAATGCTGTCGCAAGTGGCTGATGATGTCATTACCGAAGCCGGCTACGAACAAGACCAAATCGACTGGTTAGTACCGCATCAGGCCAATAAACGCATTATTGACGCCACCGCCAAACACTTGGGCTTGAATACTGATAAAGTCATCCTCACCGTGCAAGATCACGGCAACACTTCCGCCGCATCAATTCCATTGGCTCTAGACCATGGCATCCGCAACGGCCGAATCCAACGCGGTCATAACCTGCTGCTCGAAGGCATCGGCGGCGGTTTCGCATGGGGGGCGGTATTGGTGAAATACTGATATCCGCTCAACTATCCGCAGTACAAAATACCGTTATGCACAACTTGCAACGCAATGCAAGAAAATTAGCATAAACGGTATTTTTTATGCAACCGGAGTGCACATTTTTATAATAAATCAGTATAATCGACCGCTTATAACTTTTTACATCCAACAACCGATTTTAGATAATAAAAATGACTCAAGAAAAATACTACGGGACAATTCTTCATTGGTTCAACGACATGCAACGCGGCACCATCATGACCGACATCGGACAGCGCATCTTTGCAGACGGCCTATCATTGGCCGCAGGTTATCTTACGCCGCAAACGGGCGACCGCGTATGCTTCAACCTTGACCATAGCCAGCACAAACCTTCCGCCCAAAACATCACCCTTACCGAGCGCGCAACGCCTGTTGCACAAAAAACCATCATTACCATTGCCGACTGGGATTTTATGCAAAACGGCGGCTTCGGCAGGCAAGAAGGCAACCCGTCACCGATTTTCATCTTGGGCCAATTTCTAGCCGACCAAAGCCGCGTGCCCGAAATCGGCGATCAGTTCGAAGGAAATTTATTCCAACACGAAAACGGCCAATGGATGATGGCTGATGCCACCTTTTTACCTCCGCCGGAAGCAGAATCGCAATTTCAGACGGCCTCAACCGAAGCTGCAACAGATACAGCGGTTTTGCCTACCGAGCAACCGCGTATTGTTGAAAGCATTTACAAGCTTTATAAAGCACCCGAAACCTTGGCCGTCCTTCCGGTAAATCAAGTATTAAGCGGTGAAATTACCTCATGGGATGATGCCAAAGGCTACGGCTTTATCCGCTATGGCAGCGAGGCGCAAACCGTGTTCTTCCACATCAGCGGCTTCCACTACGCCACCGCTCGCCCGAAAATCGGTCAAAGCGTCAGCTTTTATTGCAAACCGACGGTTAAAGAAGAACGCCAAAAAGCGGCCAAAGTGGTTTTGCGCGGCGATGAAGCTTTCCTGTATGATGACTTCCCTTCAGATTACAACCACCCAAAACTTTACAGCGCCAATATGCCGAAATTTTTAATCAACAGCCTGATTGCCGTCGCGTTTATCGTGTGCGTGGCATCCGTTTCCGAGATATTGGCCGGACTGTATTTTGCCGTCAGCGTCGTGTCTTACCTGATGTATAAATTTGACAAACAAATCGCGCAAACTTCAAAAAAGAAAAAACAAGCATATCAAGGCAGAATTCCCGAAAAAAACCTGCATATTCTTGATGCTCTTGGCGGCTGGCCCGGTGCCTTGGTTTCGCGCGCCGTTTACAATCACAAAACCAGCAAAATCAGTTTTATCCGCATTTTTTGGCTGACCGTAACAATAAATATTGCCATAACCTATGCCCTACTGATACATTACGCAGATAATCCTCTTCTCTCATTATTAAGATTAAGAAATTAAAGGAATATCATGTCTTTTGCATTTTTCTTTCCCGGCCAAGGCTCGCAAAGTTTAGGAATGATGAACGGCTTTAGCGAACAAACCGTCGTTAAAGCCGCTTTCGATGAAGCCTCTGCCGCATTGGGCCAAGATTTGTGGGCGATGATTAACGGGGAAGATGCCGGGTTGATTGGCCAAACCGTTAACACTCAGCCAATTATGCTGGCTGCCGGAGTGGCCACCTACCGCGCCCATTTAGAAGCCGGCGGCAAAGCACCGGTCGTGGTTGCCGGTCACAGCTTGGGCGAATACACCGCATTGGTTGCCGCCGGTGCATTAGGCTTTGCCGATGCTGTGAAACTGGTTCGCCTGCGTGCAGAATTAATGCAATCGGCCGTGCCGCAAGGCGTAGGCGCTATGGCAGCAATTTTGGGCTTAGAAGACGAACAAGTCAAAGCCATCTGCGCGGCTGCCGAACAAGGCGAAGTAGCCGAAGCCGTTAACTTCAATTCACCCGGCCAAGTGGTCATCGCCGGCAATGCCGCCGCCGTAGAACGTGCCATGACTGCCGCTAAAGAAGCCGGCGCCAAACGCACCCTGCCGCTGCCAGTGTCTGTACCTTCACATTGCAGCCTAATGAAACCTGCTGCCGAGAAATTGGCCGAAGCCTTGAAAACAGCCGACATCAAGCAACCGAAAATCCGTGTAATTCACAACGCCGATGTGGCCGCTTACGACGAACCCGAAGCCATTAAAGATGCACTGGTTCGCCAACTCTACAGCCCTGTGCGCTGGACGGAAACTGTCAATGCCTTAGTTAACGAAGGCATCACCGAATCTGCCGAATGCGGTCCGGGCAAAGTATTGGCAGGCCTGGCCAAACGCATCAACAAAGAAGCCGTATGCAGCGCGTTGGTTTCTAGCGATAGCGTTAAGGCTTTTGTTGAAGCGCATTGATTTAATTTCATCTCATGGCAGAATGTTCAGACGGCCGGGAAACGGGAGTAGGCCGTCTGAAATGTCTATAAACTTTCAACATTATGACAAAAAGATGAATAATAAAACCATTATCTTAGCCATTCCACATATATACGGATTTGATCAGTATTTGGAAAAAAATCTGCGTTTCCACGGCTTCGATGTGATTAACCTTTGTTATGATGATAGAGATTCTTATTATCCTAATCTAACTAGCAGAATTTACGGCACTTATCAAAAAGTCATCAAAAAAGATCTTAATTACAAAAAACGAATGAAATATCTTCGCTACTCTGATGACATTCAAAAAAAGCTATCCGCATTAAAGGGAAAAAAAGCCGATTACGCCTTGTGTATCCGTGCCAATATTTATCCTAAAGAAATTATCCACACCATCCGGCAACACAGTAACATCTGCATCAATTACCAATGGGATGGCATCGATCGTTTTCCGGATATTTTTGAATATTTGGATTATTTTGATCACTGCTGGGTTTTCGATCCCAACGACGCCGTACGTTATCCGCAATACGGCTTTAAACCGACAACCAATTTTTTCTTTGATATTCCGGTTGAAACATGCCCGCCGAATGACCAATTGTATTTTTTGGGTGGCTATGAATCACGCCGGGAAAAACGTACCAAACTGTTCATCGAAGAAGCGCGCCGCCATCATTTTCCTTTAGATTTCCATATCTATTGTAAAGATGATCGAGCCAGAACTGCTTTTGGTTCAGACGGCATCACTTATCTTAATCGTGATACTGTCCTAACTTTTGAACAAAATATGCATAATGCAGCTTGCTGTAAAGCCATTGTCGACTTTGCCCAGTTTGATTATTACGGCTTATCATTCCGCGTTTTTGATGCACTACGTTTCGATAAAAAATTAATTACCACCAATCAAACCATCTTAAATGCCGACTTCTATCACGAAGACAATATTTTTGTTTGGGACAGCAATCATTTAAATGATTTAAATGACTTTTTAGCCCGTCCTTACCGACCTATCCCGCCTGAAATCAAGCAGCAATATGCATTGAAAAACTGGCTTTACCGCCTGTTAGGAATCATGGAATCATGAACCGGAAGCCAACTATTTTACTCGGGATGCCAACCGACAACCTGATTTATCAAACCATAGAAACCGCATTAAAACATCATGGATTTCAGGTGGTCAGCGCCATTCAGCCTGGCCGGGATTTCCATTATCCGTCTTGTCTTAGCCGCCTGAAAATAAAATTTCAGCAAGTCGTTCTGCATGACGGACATGCAAAAGATAAATTAAAGTCCAAAATACTGCTCAAGCATGTCGAAAAAGAAATCACTCGATATGGCGGTGTAGATTATGCCTTATTTATTCGAGGCGATATTTACACAGAAGATTTTCTGCAAACCATCAAACGCCACGTTCGTCATAAGATGATTAATTATCAATGGGACGGATTAAGCCGCTTCTCAAAAATCCACCAATATATCGGATTATTTGATAAATTTTACGTTTTTGACCCTGCAGATTTAATTAACCGACCCGGTCTATTACCGGCAACAAATTTCTATTTTGACCATATCCCGACAATCTCTGCCAACCCCAAGCATGATTTATATTTTGTCGGTTTACACTACCCTAACCGCGTTGAAGAAATCGGCACCTTCGCCAAGGCTGCTGAAAAATTAGGCTTGAGCTTAGATTTTCATATCGGCAGTTTGGATATTCCCCCCGATATTTTGTCTAAACAATACCCTGATAATATTCAAACTTTCCAGGGAATCAGAAGTTTTGCAGACAATCTGAACGCCACTCAAACACAAGCTAGAGTTCTTACCGACTTTAAAACTCCCGCTCACAACGGACTATCCTTCCGACCATTTGAAGCTTTAGGCTACCGCAAGAAACTGATTACCACCAATACCGACATCACCCGATACGATTTTTATCATCCTGATAACATCTTCGTGTGGCAAGGCAACAATTTAGACGGATTAAAAACATTCATGGATAAGCCTTATCATGAAATGCCGTCTGAAATTTATGAGAAATACAGCTTCGGCAACTGGATACGCTATATTTTAGATATTCATCCGCATCACCCGATTGATTTGCCGAAATAAAAATAAATACCCCATCTTTTCAGATGGCATACAGTCTTGCAAAATTAGATTAAAAAGCCTATTTATGCTATAAAGGCCGTCTGAAACTTCATTTTACGCAACGAAAGGATTCTGAATGAGTAATCAAGATTTAAGCGGCAAAATCGCCTTGGTCACCGGCGCATCGCGCGGTATCGGTGCGGCGATTGCCGATACATTAGCCGCTGCGGGCGCCATCGTGATTGGCACCGCTACCAGCGACAGCGGTGCCGCAGCGATTAGCGGGCGTTTGGCACAATGGAACGGTCAAGGCCATGTTCTGAATTCTGCCGAACCGGAAAGCATTGAAACATTGATTGCCGGGATTGAAAAAGAATTCGGCAAACTGGATATTTTGGTCAACAATGCCGGCATCACGCGCGATAACCTGTTGATGCGCATGAAAGAAGAAGAATGGGACGACATCATGCAAGTCAACCTAAAATCTGTTTTCCGCGCCTCTAAAGCCGTGTTGCGCGGCATGATGAAGCAACGCAGCGGCCGCATCATCAATATCACTTCCGTTGTGGGCGTGATGGGTAATGCCGGTCAAACCAACTATGCCGCTGCCAAAGCAGGCTTAATCGGTTTTGCCAAATCGATGGCACGCGAAGTCGGCAGCCGCGGCATAACCGTCAACTGCGTGGCACCCGGCTTTATCGATACTGACATGACCCGCGTCCTGCCGGAAGAAACCCGCAAAATGTTTGAAGCGCAAACTTCATTGGGTAAATTCGGCGAAGCGCAAGACATCGCCGATGCGGTTTTGTTCTTGGCTTCCAACCAGGCGAAATACATCACCGGCCAAACGCTGCATGTCAACGGCGGCATGTTGATGCCTTGATATTCAAGTAAATTTGAAAGGCCGTCTGAAAAATATTTTTCAGACGGCCTTTTGTCGATAAAACCCTAAATCGTCCCTGTTTTTGCTATAATTTGTCTTTCGCCGTTTGCATAAATCCCCGCCCTGTTTTTGCTAAGATTTTTTCAGACGGCCTTGCTCACTCTTCTATCTATTCATAGCAAAGCCGCCTTTTATGCATGAATTTTCCCTTGCGCATGTCGTCATCGTTCTGCTGGTTTCGGTCATCACCGTTATCTATTGCCGCAAATTCAATATTCCTTCCATGCTCGGCTATCTGTTGGTCGGCTTTATCGCCGGCCCGGGCATGTTCAACCTGATTCCGAAAAGCCACGCCACAGATTATTTGGGTGAAATCGGTATTGTATTTTTGATGTTCAGCATCGGCTTGGAATTTTCGCTGCCGAAACTCAAAGCGATGAAGAAACTGGTGTTCGGCTTGGGCGGCTTGCAAGTTGTCATCAGCATGTTGGCGATTATGGGCATTTTGATGCTGATGGGCACGCCGTTTAACTGGGCGTTTGCCGTCAGCGGCGCATTGGCGATGTCGTCCACCGCGATTGTGAGCCGCATTTTGTCGGAAAAAACCGAATTGGGGCAGCCCCACGGCCAAATGTCGATGGGTGTTTTGCTGATGCAGGATATTGCAGTGGTGCCGCTGATGATTCTGATTCCGGCGCTGGCGGGCGGCAGCGAAGGCAATTTGTGGGCAGAACTGGGCTGGGCAGCCCTGAAAATGATGGTGACGCTCGGTGTGCTGTTCTTTATCGGCAACAAAGTGATGTCGCCTTGGTTCCGCATGGTGGCAAAACGCAAGTCGTCTGAATTGTTCATGATCAACGTATTGCTGGTGACATTGGGCGTGGCCTACCTGACCGAACTGGAAGGTTTGTCACTGGCTTTGGGCGCATTTGTCGCCGGCATGTTGCTGTCGGAAACCGAATACCGCTTCCAAGTGGAAGACGATATCCGCCCGTTCCGCGACATTCTGCTCGGCTTTTTCTTCATCACCGTCGGCATGAAACTGGATATTCAAGCGCTGATTAATAATTGGCAGATGATTTTGGCGTTGCTGGTGATGCTGGTGATGCTGAAATCATTGATTGTGTTCCTGATTGCCTTCCGTATGAAACATCCGGTCGGCGACAGCATGAAGGCTGCGTTGTATTTGGCACAAGGCGGCGAGTTTGGCTTTGTAATGTTGTCGATTTCGAGCAAAATCAACATGGTTTCGCCCGAATTGGAACAAGCCGCTACTGCTGCCGTGTTGTTGTCAATGATCATCGCGCCGTTCTTACTGGGCAGCAGCGATAAAATCATCAACCGCTTCATCAAATCCAACTGGGACATGAAAGCACTGGATTTGCATCATATGCTGGTCGAGACCATGAGCAAATCCGACCATGTTTTGATCATCGGCTTCGGACGGGGTGGTCAAACTGTCGGCCGTATTTTGGCACAGGAAAATATCCCCTACTTCGCGCTGGATTTGGATGTCGAACGGATCCAAGTTGCCCGCAGCGCAGGCGAACCGGTAGCATTCGGCGATGCCAAACGACGCGAAGTGCTGGAAGCAGCAGGACTGGGGCGCGCCAAAATGGTGGTTCTGACGCTCAACAATATGGCCGAAGCCAAACATGTGGTGAACAACATTGTTTCCCTGCATCCTACCATGCCGGTTTATGCACGCGCCATTAACGACGATTACGTCAAAAGCCTGACTGAAATGGGCGTGGAAGAAGCCGTTTCCGACACCAAAGAAACCAGTTTGGCCTTAGCCAGCTATGCCATGTTGGCCAATGGATCACCCTACAGCCATGTTCATCAAACCATTATGAACATCCGCCGCAGCGGCTATGCCTTCTTGGAAGACTTATTCGTCGGCAGTGATGACGAAACCATTTTCTCCGAAGAACACAAACATATCTGCCGCCATGCCTTTGCACTGACCGGTGAAGCCTACGCCATTGACCATCCCGTGTGCGATTTGCCTTTGGCTGATTTAGGCATCAAATTATTGTTTGTCCGCCGCAGTGCCAGCCGTATTGAAGATTTTGACTCGGATTTCACTCTGGCTTCCGGCGACATCTTGGTCGTCGCCGGCCCGCAAGAAAAAATTATTTCTTTTGAAAACTGGAGCTTGCAGGGAGAAGCTTAATTATGCAAAAATAAAACTTGCGCAAGATACCGTTTTTTGATTTAATAGTGTCTTCGCAGTTTTGCGTCAATGGGTGATTAGCTCAGTTGGTAGAGCGTCTGCCTTACAAGCAGAATGTCGGCGGTTCGACTCCGTCATCACCCACCAAGTTTCCTGCAGTTGTGGCAACACAATTGCTTGCGCGGTGGTAGCTCAGTTGGTTAGAGTACCGGCCTGTCACGCCGGGGGTCGCGGGTTCGAGCCCCGTCCGCCGCGCCAAATCTTTATAGATATTGGGGTTACCAATATCTTTTCGGGTGATTAGCTCAGTTGGTAGAGCGTCTGCCTTACAAGCAGAATGTCGGCGGTTCGACTCCGTCATCACCCACCAAGTTTCCTGCAGTTGTAGCAACACAATTACTATTACTTGCGCGGTGGTAGCTCAGTTGGTTAGAGTACCGGCCTGTCACGCCGGGGGTCGCGGGTTCGAGCCCCGTCCGCCGCGCCAAAATCAGAAAGCACCGTCATTCGGTGCTTTTCTTAATACGGGTGATTAGCTCAGTTGGTAGAGCGTCTGCCTTACAAGCAGAATGTCGGCGGTTCGACTCCGTCATCACCCACCAAAATCAAAAAGCCTTATGCAATACATAAGGCTTTTTTCATGCTTATCGTTTCAGATGCCCTTCTCAAATATTGAGACAATCAATACAACGGCATTATCTATACTCAGTGTGAAACGAACTTACCGGATAATTCAAAACACTCCACTCATTAAAAATGCCGTCTGAACCTTTTTTCAGACGGCATTTCAAATTATCTTCAAATAATCGGCTTTATTCTAACACCACTTCCACACGGCGCGCTTCCGCATTATTGCCGCTGCCTTCGGTATCCGCAGGTTTACGCAATTCAATTTGCTCTTCTGCTACACCGAAGCCCATCAAGGCTTTTTTCACTGCCAAGGCACGGTCTTTAGACAATTGCTCGTTAAACGCCTGGTTACCGGTCGAATCATGAAAACCGGATACCACTGCTTTTTGACCGTTTTTCACACCGGCCAATACATCTTTCAACGCTTCTTCCGCACCGGCAGCCAAATCAGATTTGCCGGTTGCAAAGTAAAATTTCACGATACCGTTTTCCACAAATACTGCTGCCGCGTCATCAGCAAGATTATGTGCCAGCCCTGCAACAGCATGGTCATGCGCAGCCATTTCGGTTTGGCCATAATTCGGCGAACCTTCGATTTTACCGGTTTCCCAACCCCAAACAGAAAAGAACAAGGTCACTACCGTTGCCAAGGCCGCCGCACCGCCGGCGATCCATAAACCCAGACGTTGTTCTTTGTGATCATCATTATCCGACATCTTCTATTTCCTCTTTTAAGTTAAACCATTAAAAAGCATTCGGCTGCCATTATACCTAAAAAGCCGTATTCGTAACGCAACTTCTTTTATCTTAAAAATGCTGCTGTCGCCAACAATCGCAGTAATCATACAAGGCCGTCTGAAAAATCCGCGGATAACGACGAACAAAACTATTCAAAACCTCATCAAAACAGTAAAATAACGCCTTTCGATTATCAGAATCACAAAAGCCATGCTGACTTTCCAACAAATCATCTTCAAATTGCAAACCTTCTGGGCCGATAAAGGCTGCACCTTAATCCAACCTTTCGACATGGAAGTCGGCGCCGGCACCAGCCACCCTGCCACCTGCCTGCGCGCACTCGGCCCCGAGCCTTGGTATGCCGCCTATGTGCAACCGAGCCGCCGCCCGAAAGACGGCCGCTACGGCAACAACCCCAACCGCCTGCAACACTACTACCAATTCCAAGTCGCCCTAAAACCGGCACCGGCCGATATTCAAGATTTGTATCTCGACTCATTACGCGAACTGGGCATCGATCCGAAAGTACACGACATCCGCTTTGTTGAAGACGACTGGGAAAACCCGACCTTGGGCGCATGGGGCTTGGGCTGGGAAGTATGGCTCAACGGCATGGAAGTTACCCAGTTTACCTATTTCCAACAAGTCGGCGGCATTGACTGTTCGCCGGTTTTGGGCGAAATCACCTACGGTATCGAACGCTTGGCGATGTATCTACAAGGCGTAGAAAATGTGTATGACTTGGTTTGGTCACACACTCCCGACGGCCAAGCGGTAACTTATGGTGATGTGTACCGTCAAAACGAAGTCGAACAATCTACCTACAACTTCGAATACAGCGATGCCGAATGGCTGCTGCGCCAATTTAACGACTACGAAGCCCAAGCCAAACGCCTGCTGGACATCGACGACATCAGCCTTGCCCTGCCTGCTTACGAATTGGTGTTGAAAGCCGGTCATACCTTTAACCTGCTTGATGCACGTGGAGCCATTTCTGTTACCGAGCGCGCCACCTACATCGGCCGTATCCGCACCTTGAGCCGCACCGTGGCACAAAAATTCGTGGCAAGCCGTGAGCAACTGGGCTTTCCATTGATTAAAAACGAAGCAGCATAACAATTTCAGACGGCCTTAACCCAATCATAAAGGCCGTCTGAAAATAAATTATTAATATGAATTTGAAATTAACCAGTACCATGACAGATGGTTGAGCCTTAAAATTTATATTCATATAACTTTGGGATTAACGTTTCCTATCATGGAATTACATCTAATACAACCAACTCTCAATTAAACAAAAGCGTAAAAAATACAAATGCATGTAAATATTTTGCAATCGTAAAACCGTAGGCACGTGTAACCCCATCTAGAAACCCAAGGTTGCTTTAAAGCAGCCACTATAAAAGTACTACTATGATTGAAAAACTGACCTTCGGCTTATTTACCAAAGAGGATTCACATAATTTCATGCGTCTGATGAAATATGTCTATCCCTATAAAATGCGAATTTTCTTCGGATTACTCGCTATCACAGGCGTAGCATTTACTGAAAGTTATTTAGCAGCATTTATTGCGCCTCTAGTCAATCAAGGCTTCGCACCACCACAATCCCCTCCGATGTTCCAGACAAGCGGGCAGTGGTACGATAATTTGCTCCACTTAAAAAATCAAATTAATTATGCTATTTGGGGTACAGAAAACAAAGTTTGGGCAGTACCTGTATTCTTCATTTTCCTAATTGTGGTACGCGGTATCTGTCGTTTTGCCAGTTCCTATTTACTGTCATGGGTAGGTGCTGTAGCCACTTATTCACTAAGGCAAGATTTATTTACCAAAATGCTGCTGCTCTCTTCGAAAGACCAACAGGAAGCACAATCGGGAACGATCTCAAACCGCTTTGTTATGCAAGCAGTTGCAGTGATGAATAATGCCAGTAATGTATTCATAACGCTTACACGCGATACTTTGATTGTAATTGGCCTTATTTGCGTATTGCTTTACCTAAACTGGCAGCTTAGCTTAGTAGTCCTGTTAATGTTTCCGGTATTATCTTGGCTTTCTCGCTACTATCGTGACCGTCTGAAAGATATTCAGTTTGGTGCGCAGGCTGGCATTGCTCATATGATTAATGTAGTAAATGAAACACACTTAGGCCACCGAGTAGTAAAAATGTTTGGTGGTTATGGAGAAGCCCAAAAACGCTTTGCATTCGTCAATGACAAAATCCTGCGCGTAACCAAAAAAATCACCCATGCCTCCGCAGCACGTTCGCCTATTAGCGAACTCATTGCCTCACTAGCCTTGGCAGTCGTGATTTTTATTGCTCTTTGGCAAAGTCAGAGTGGTGTTACTACCATCGGTGAATTTATGGCTTTTATTGTAGCCATGCTGCAAATGGTTAGTCCGATTAAGAATCTTTCAAACATCAGCATTCCTATGCAAGCAATGTTTTTGGCTGCAGATGATATCTGTCAATTTCTTGACACTAAAAATGAGCCTGACAATGGCAAGTTAGTAGCCAATCGTGCGTATGGTAGCCTGAAATTTGAAAATATCACTGTCCAATATGGCGACCAATCCAGACCTGCATTAGATAACTTCAATCTGAATATTCGTCCAGGTGAAAAAGTAGCCTTTGTTGGCCGTTCAGGTAGCGGAAAAACTACTGCTGTTAATCTATTGCCGCGTTTCGTTACCCCTAAATCAGGTAAAATTCTGCTTGATGGTACTGACATTGAGGACTATACCCTCGAAAGCTTACGCAGCCAGTTTGCACTGGTTTCACAAGACGTATTTCTATTTGACGATACCCTATACAACAACATTCTTTACAGCCGTCCAAATGCAACTGAGAAAGAAGTAGAAAATTCTTTAAAAGCCGCCAACTTATGGGACTTTGTACAACAAAACCCACAAGGCTGGAATATGCCTATTGGCAGTAACGGTAATCAATTATCAGGAGGGCAGCGTCAGCGAGTCTCTATCGCACGCGCCATCTTAAAAGATGCGCCGATTTTGCTTTTAGATGAAGCCACCAGCGCACTGGACAATGAATCTGAACGCCTTGTCCAACAAGCTCTTGAAAATCTTATGCACGGTCGCACGAGCATCATTGTTGCTCATCGCTTAACCACCATCGAACAAGCTGATCGCATTATTGTGATGGATGACGGACATATTATTGAGCAAGGTAACCACAACGAATTGATGGCCAAAGGTGGCTATTATGCAGCATTAAGCCATATGCCTAAAATCAATGAATAAACTTTCATAAAGCTTGTTTCCGATTTGACCCATCTCAAATGACACATAGGTTTTCATAATGAAACAAAGCGGTACACCACTTGTTACGGTGATGATTCCCTATTACAACTGTGGGAAATACATTGCAGAAACGCTTGAATCAGTCGATAGTCAACATTATCCAAACTTGGAAATCGTTGTTGTTGATGACGGTTCCAATACTACGGAAGCAACACAGCTTGATAATATCCTAAAAAACTATCCGCATATTCATTTGATACGTCAAGACAATAAAGGCTTATCTGCTGCCCGCAATGCTGCTTCTCGGATTGCAAAGGGTTCTTACTACCTGTTTCTCGACGCAGATGATCTAATACTGCCTGATTACATTTCCGAATGTGTAGCGGTATTAGAAGGTAGGCCTGATTGTAAGCTGGTATATCCTCAAACCGAATTTTTCGATGCTCAAACAGGCCTATGGAAATTACCTCCTTATAAAAATCTGAAAAAACTACTAGAAGGCAATCATATACCTGCTATTGCCCTACATCGTGCTGAAGATTTCCACAGGCTTGGTGGATTTGATGAAAACTTAAAATCTCACGAAGATTGGGATCTATGGATAAGGATGCTTGAATACGGCGGAGAAGCACACCAAATAGATCGTATCTTATTTCGTTACCGTCGCCGACAAGACCAATCTTCCCTTAGCAACCACTTGATTAACCAAACGGAAGCTGTAAAAGCAAGTTGGCAAGATGTATATATTAAGCACGGCTGTCTTTTCAACAAACACGGACTTGGTTATTACGATTTGATACACGACCTAAGAAAACAATCGAAACAATCTCTCCTGAAAAAACTGATAAACTGCCTAAAAGGCAAACAAAACTGATTAACTGTATTATTTTAACGAGAATAAGGACAGAAAATGTCATCTCCTACATTGACAAAAAAAACGTTACCTCCAGCTACTATAATTATGACCTTCCACGGTGAAGGTGTCTATGCTCACAAAAGTCTACTTGGCTTCCAGCGCATCCGTAACTATTCGGCTACTCAAGGAAACCATGTTAATTTGATCTGCATTCTTGATTGCGCCGAAGAATTTACTGCTCAAACTGTAAAAAATTATCTTCATGGCCACGGTAGTAGCCATGACCTAATTATTGAAACCAACAATGCTTCACTATCCGCCTCACGTAATATCGGCATAGATCATACCCAAACAGAATACGTCGGTTTTTTGGATGGTGATGATTTTTTTAGTGCTAACTGGGTACAAGAATCTGTAAACCTACAGCTCCGTAGTGATAAAGCCGTATTATGTATGCCCGGCCACGTGTTAAGTTTTGGTAAACATACTGGTATTCAGACCATAGTTCCCAGCCGCGAAATTCCTGAAGCACAAATGATGAACAACCATTATTGGGTATCTTCTTCATTCAGTCGTACTGATTTATACCGTCAAATTCCATATAACGAAACAATTGGTAAAAAAACTAAATTTTCATTTGAGGATTGGGATTTCAATTTACGTTGCATTGCGGCTGGCGTCGAAATTCGCCCAGTAGAACAAACCTACCTGTTTTACCGTCGACGCGAAAATTCAATGTTACAGGAACATCTCCAATTCAACTCTATGATTCCGCCATCTGAATTTTTCAAAAAAGTCAACTTATGAGCTTAATACCATTTGAAGTCTGCATATTCTCTTTTAAATGACTTATTTAACCAACTAAATTTCTATTTATAAACGCGAATAAAAAATGAAAAAAAACTTATTCAAATCTATGATTAAATCTACCGTGCGTGCGCTCTGGAAAACTATTTTCAAACCGTTGGTTAAGAATTTTCCTGATACACCACTTAAACAACGGCTAATTCGTGCAGGTGGTAAAATTGAACGTCGGGAATGGTGGCCAAAACCACCTAAAAACAAGCATCAGGAACATCATGGTCATAATCTCAATTCTTTCCTGATTGAAGAATTACGTGATTTAGGATCTATTGAGCCTGCACTACAACCAAGCCGCGACTTTCTTAACCAATTATCACAAAACACTCACCGCCCTTGGCCGAATCTAGAAAATAACAGTTATGGAGAAGCCTATGGACTACTTATGCGACATCTCCAAATTTTAGATTACGATGTAGTTTTTCTTGCACCTTGGCTAAAACGTGGTGGCGCAGACCTCGGCTTACTGCACCACATTAATGCACAACACGAAAAAGGTATGAAAGTTTTACTGATCACTACCGAAAATACAGAATCAACATGGATTGATCGCTTACCCGCCTCAACAGTCCATCTGAATTTTTACGAGTTTGCTTCTAAGCTCAACCTTTATAAATCTGAAGAACTGCTGGCTCGCCTATTATTACAAATACCTGCTCAAAGTATTCATAATATCAACTGTGCACTAGGCTGGGGAGTGTTCAAAAGATATGGCCACCAATTAAAATCTATGAATAAGAAACTGTTTGCCAGCGTTTTTTGTGAAGACGAATATGAGCCAAATATTTATTTCGGTTATGCCCACTATCTTCCTGAAACTTTTCGTGTGATGACAGGTATATTCTGTGATACAAAATGGTATCCCGAAGAACAAAACAAACTTACCGGCCTAGGTGCTCTAATGAAAACTGTATACTTCCCATTTTTGGGAAAACTCCACCCGTATGCCGGATCATCCTTGTCTAAAGCACCAATTTTATGGGCCAGTCGCATCGCCAAACAAAAACGCCCTGAGCTACTATATCAAATTGCAAAGGCCATGCCTGAGCAGGAGTTCCATGTTTACGGTGAATCTGAGCGTGTTTGTCGAAAAGAATTAGAGCAATTACAGGCACTTGAAAATGTAAAATACTTTGGCAAATATGACTCATTCGCCCAGATTACAAGTACGCAACAATATGCCGCTTTCCTCTATACCTCACAATACGACGGTCTACCCAACGTATTGATTGAAGCCATTGCTAACGGCCTACCGGTTATTTCTTACAATGTGGGTGGCATTAGTGAGTTAATTCATGAACATACGCTGCTTTCCGACAACGACTGCTTTGAAACTAACCTGCGCCGTATTAAGCAAATATTGACAGACAAAACTCTACTGCAACAGACTTGGCAACACAGCCACGATATTCTGGCAAACCGCCACAGTTGGAACAGTTTTGTCAACACATTGGAAAACATTGATGACTATTTCCCACCACTATCAAGAGCCGATTATCAACGTTGCTACACCGATTTCCGCATTTTATCGAGACCGCAAACATATTGATTCCGATTCTATAATTGAACAGACCGCCTGCAATCCATGGCCGTAAGAACAGAAAGTATATGATGACCCAAACCCTCCTAATCGAACTCTTAACCGAAGAACTCCCGCCGAAAGCCTTGAACAATCTGGGCAACCATTTTGCCGCTTCCATTGCCGAAGGATTGGAAAAAGCGCAACTGATTGACGGCGAAGTAAAATTTACCGCCTATGCCTCGCCCCGCCGTTTGGCCGTACAGGTGAAAAACGTGAAGTCTGTTCAGGTCGATCAGCAGATTGTGAAAAAAGGCCCTGCTGTGGCCAACGCCATGAAAAACGGCGCACCGACCAAAGCACTGGAAGGCTTTGCCCGTGGCGCGGGGGCTAAAATCGAGGATTTGAAAATCATCAACGACGGTAAACAAGATGTCTATGCCTATGAATACACGCAGGCCGGCAAGCCTTTAGGTGGATTGTTGGAGGACATCATTAATCAGGCAGTAAAAAAGCTGCCGATTCCGAAAGTGATGCGTTGGGGCAGCAGCACCTTTACCTTTGTGCGTCCGGTGCACAGCCTGATTGTGCTGCACGGCGCCGATGTGGTGAACGCGAGCATTTTGGGCTTGCAAAGCGGCAATGCCACTTTAGGTCACCGCTTCCTTTCAGACGGCGTGATCACCATTCAACAGGCCGACAGTTATGCCGGACAACTGCGTACTGAAGGCAAAGTGATTGCTTCGTTTGCGGAGCGCAAAGCTGCGATTCAGACGGCTTTGAACCAACAAGCAGGCCGTCTGAACGCTACCGTAGCGGCCGACGACAGCTTATTGGAAGAAGTGACCGCATTGGTGGAATGGCCGGTGGTATTGGAAGCCGGTTTTGAAGAACATTTCTTGACCGTGCCGCAAGAATGCCTGATTCTGACTATGCAGCAAAACCAAAAATACTTCCCGCTCTTAGATGCTTCGGGCAAGCTGATGAACCGCTTCCTATTGGTGTCCAACCTTGAAGCCGCCAACCCTTCGAACATCATTTCCGGCAACGAGCGCGTGTTGCGCGCGCGTTTGGCCGATGCCGAATTTTTCTATCAACAAGACCAAAAAGCCACGCTGGAAAGCCGTCTGCCTAAGCTTTCACAAGTGGTTTACCACAATAAACTGGGCAACCAAGCCGAACGCATTGAGCGTTTGGCTGCCATCAGCCGCCATATCGCCGAAAGTTTGGACGCAGATGCCGCCGCTGCCGAACGCGCTACCCGTTTGTCAAAAGCTGATTTGGTGACCGAAATGGTGGGCGAATTCCCTGAATTACAAGGCACGATGGGCAAATACTATGCCCGCTTGGACGGCGAAACCGAAGAAATCGCCAATGCCATCGAGCAACACTATCAACCGCGTTTTGCAGGCGATGCGCTGCCGGAAGGCAAAGTCGCCACTGCCGCCGCATTATCCGACAAACTGGAAACCTTGGTCGGCATTTGGGGCATCGGTCTGATTCCGACCGGCGACAAAGACCCATACGCCCTGCGTCGCTCGGCTTTGGGTATTTTGCGCATGGTGATGCAAAACGATTTGAACGTTAACGAGCTGATTCAGACGGCCTTTGCCGCATTCCCGCAAGGTTTGCTCAATGCCAATACGCCGTCTGAAGTGGCTGAATTTATGCAGGCTCGTTTGGCTGTGTTGCTGCAAAACGATTATCCGCAAGACATCGTGGCCGCAGTATTGGCGAAAAACCCAAGCCGTCTGAACGATGTGGAAGCCAAGCTGCAAGCCGTGGCTGCATTTAAAGCGCTGCCGGAAGCCGCTGCACTGACCGCTGCCAACAAACGCGTGCAAAATCTGCTGAAAAAAGCCGATGCCGAATTGGGCACTGTCAACGAAAGCCTGTTGCAGCAAGACGAAGAAAAAGCCTTATTTGCCGCCGCACGCGATTTACAGCCGAAAATCGCCGCCGCCCTTGCCCAAGGTGATTTTCAGACGGCCTTGACCGAATTGGCCGCCATTAAGCCGCAAGTCGATGCCTTCTTTGACGGTGTGATGGTGATGGCTGACGATACCGCCGTCAAACAAAACCGCTTGGCTTTGCTGGACCAATTGGCCGGGCAGATGAATGCAGTGGCCGATATTGCTTTGTTGAGCGAATAAGGTTTTGATGATTTAAACCAAAGGCCGTCTGAAACATGAGTTTCAGACGGCCTTTTCTATATTTTACCCTACACAAAATCGCCCCACAGCGTCTGCATAACCGCGATGGCCGCCAGCGAAGCGGTTTCGGTGCGCAACACGCGCGGACCCAGGGTGACAGATTGGAAACCGGCGGCAAAGGCTTGTTTTTCTTCAGCAGCGCTCCATCCTCCTTCAGGACCGACCATGAAAATCAGGCTGTCTGAAGACGGTTGGATTTGATTCAGCTTTTTCGCACGGTTTAAACTCAATAATAATTTGGTTTTTTCAGACGGCATTTGCTGCAAAGCCTGACGATAGGAAATCAGCGGCAACACTTTAGGCACAATATTGCGGCCGCTTTGTTCACAGGCGGAAATGACAATTTCCTGCCAACGTTCTACTTTCTTGTCGGCACGCTCGCCCTGCAGGCGCACGGTGGTGCGTTCGCTAATCACGGGCCGAATCTCGCTCACGCCCAGTTCCACGCTTTTTTGCAGGGTAAAATCCATGCGCTCGCCGCTGGAAACGGATTGGATTAAAGTGATGTTCAGCGGAGATTCGTTGTCGGTACGTTCTTCGCGCAATACTTCGGCACGGGCGCGGCGCTTTTCCAAATCCAGCAAGCGGGCAGGATAAGCATGGCCGTTGCCGTTGAATAAAACAATTTCTTCTTCATGTCTCAAACGCAATACATTCAGATGGCGCACAATATTATCAGGCAAGTCAAGGATTTGGCCTGAAGCAAGCGAATCGGTAAGATAAAAACGGGGCATAGTTTTCAAGATTATTAACGTATATAATGTGTCAGACAAACCGAAGCGGTCAAGCCGTATTCGGGTCGACGCGATACCGGCATGGGGCATGCGGCCGATGCGGTAACGCTATTTTAAGCGACCTCTGCTTATTTAAGGATAAAAATTGTTACACCGATTGCAAAAACTGGTTCGTCACGTCGCGCAAACGGAAGTGATGCCGCGTTTTCTCAATACACCGGTCAGCCGCAAAGTTGACGGTTCCATGCTCAGCGAAGCCGATTTGGCGGCGCAAACCGCGCTGGCAGCAGGTTTGCCGCTGGTTATCAACAGTCCGATGATGGGCGAAGAAATGACCCTGCAAGAGCAAATCCGTCTGTGGAACGCACACTCGGAAAGCGGTTTGTGGGTGGTCGACCCCATCGACGGCACGAATAACTTCGTCAACGGTCTGCCGCATTTTGCCATTTCCGTGGCTCATATTCAGAACGGGTGTGCGCAATTGGGAGTGATTTACAATCCGGTCAGCGGCGAATGCTTTTATGCCGAACGCGGCCACGGCGCGTTTTTAAACAGCACACGCCTGCCCTTGCGCCTGGTGGAAAAAAACTTAAAAGAATCCATTGCCGGTGTAGAAATAAAATACCTGCGCTCGGGCAAACTCACCAACCGCATGAGCACGCTCTCGCCGGTCGGTGCCAGCCGCAGTATGGGTTGCAGTACGATGGATTGGTGTTATCTGGCAAGCGGCCGCTATGATGTGTATGTTCACGGCGGGCAGAAATTGTGGGATTATGCCGCCGGTGCGCTGATTTTTGAAGAAGCGGGCGGCTGCTTGGATACTTTGGAAGGCGATGCGTTTTGGAGCGGCGAGCATGTATTCAAACGCTCGGTCATCGCCGCGCTCGAGCCGAATTTATTCAATAAATGGCTTGCTTGGATACGCCAGAATCAATAAAGCCTTTTATCTGATTTTAATATTCGCTTAAATTAGACAATTTACTAAATAAATTAGACAATTTACTAAAATTATTTCACTTCTTAACCGCATTTAATACTAAGAATAGTAGAATTAATCCCGCTGGTACACACTGCTCTTTTATCCCTTTTGGGCAGTGCAGCAAGTAAGACGTTTTCCCGCAATGTATTGGCCATTCATACTTCTCCCTTGGTATGAATGGTTTTTTTTGCCTGCTGTTTTTTTTATAATTGCGTACTTACTGTTCAATTAAGATAAGCAATTGAAATCAATATAAACATGAAATAAGTGTAAATACACTACGCCCCCATTGCTGCTTGGCAGCTATACTAAAAATGAAAGCAGATAATATAGTGGATTCACTTTAAAATAGGACAAGGCGGTGAGCCGAAGACAGTATAGATAGATACGGCCAGGCGAACCAACGCCGTACTATTTTAAGGTGGATTCACTATAATACTTACCTGCTGTTTGACAACAAAAAAGGTGGCAACCTCATGTTACTCGAATACCGCAACTTCCTTGTCACCATCGATGCACCCCATAAGCAGAAAAAGCCTTTTATAAAGCCGTAACCGTGGCCATTGCCCTGCACAACCATTCGCGCTTAGTGATTGCCCATATTCTCGCTCAATCGCTGATACGGCATACCACGTTGCTCACGCAAAAACGTCTGTGGACAACTCTAAACCGAAGCCAAAACCATGTTGAACGATTATGCCGGACATGCGCGTCAGCAAGGTGCCGGCTAAGTGGATTTGTTTTTGCAAACCGGCAACCCCTAAGCAACTTTTGTCGGAAGGCATTCCGCAGCGTGAAAACATCAATCTGATCGTTTTGGGTGCCGCCGGCCCGAATGCTTTGGAAGGCATACTGGCCGGCCCGGCTTCTAAATATATCGTTCAAAACGCGCAAACCGATGTTTTGGCGGTGCGCACCGGATAATCCAAGCAGATTATCCCGGCACCCGACTGCACCTGAATTCAGGTGCAGTCGGCCTTTTTCTTATATCCGAAAAACGTGCATTAATAACTTCCTGATATTTAGCAATTTACGAAATTCCACATACAATAGCTAAAATATTGATTTCACAAAGGAGGATTTATGGCACAAACGACTAAACAAACGGGCATTAACCGTTTTCTCAATATCGTCGAACGACTGGGCAATATTCTGCCCAATCCGGTGGTGTTATTTTTAGCCTTGATTATTGCATTGCTGATTTTATCGGCAGTCGGGGCGTATTTTGACGTGAGCGTGGTTGACCCGCGACCTGAAGGCACTAAAGGCCGCGCCGAAGACGGCATGATTCGCGTGATTAACCTGCTCAACAGCGAAGGCTTGGCCAAGATTGTCACCCATCTGGTGAGCAACTTCACCGGCTTCGCGCCTTTGGGCACCGCATTGGTGGCCTTGCTCGGGGTGGGCGTAGCGGAAAAATCCGGCCTGATTTCGTCGGCCATGCGCGCCATTGTGCTGAATGCGCCAAAACGCTTGGTGACCTTGTCTGTAGTGTTCGCGGGCGTAATGTCCAACATCGCGGCGGAACTGGGCTATGTGGTGATTATTCCTTTGGCCGCGATGATGTTCTACTCGCTCGGCCGCCATCCTTTGGCCGGTATCGCCGCTGCATTTTCCGGCGTATCAGGTGGCTACAGCGCCAACTTATTAATCGGCACAGTTGACCCGATTTTATCGGGCATTACCCAATCTTCTGCGCAATTGATTGCACCGGATTATTTGGTCGGCGCGCAAGCCAACTGGTATTTTATGGCGGCCAGCACCTTCTTGGTGACCGGTCTCGGCTTTCTGATTACCGATAAATTAATCGAGCCGCGCTTGGGCGCATACGACAAATCCGAAGGCGACGGCAGCGCGGAAGGCATGAGCATTGAGCAATTGAACGCACAAGAGAAAAAAGGTTTGTGGGCAGCTTTTGCCATGATTTCGGTGTTGCTCGGTTTGATTACCGCCGCCAGCCTGCCCGAAGGTGCGCCGCTGCGTCATCCGGAAACCGGCGATTTGATGAATTCGCCTTTGATGTCGGGTATTGTGGCGTTGATTTTCGTGTTCTTCGCCCTTTCCGGCTTGGCTTACGGCAAAGTAGCAGGAACCTTGAAAACCAGTTCCGACGCGGTTGACGGTATGGTCAGCTCCATGCGTTCGATGGCGACTTACCTGACCTTGATTTTCTTTGTATCGCAATTTGTGGCCTACTTCGGCTGGAGCAACTTAGGCCCGATTTTGGCGGTGAAAGGATCGGAATTCTTAAAAGAAATCGGCTTGAGCGGCGGCTTGCTATTTGTATTCTTCGTCATCATCTGCGGCATGATTAACCTGATAATTGCCTCGTCTTCGGCGCAATGGGCGGTAACCGCACCGATTTTCGTGCCTATGCTGATGCTGGCAGGTTACGCGCCGGAAATGATTCAGGCAGCCTACCGTATCGGTGACTCGGTGACCAACATCATCACGCCGATGATGCCCTTCTTCAGCCTGACCTTGGCCATCGCCATCCGCTATAAAAAAGACGCAGGTGTAGGAACATTGGTTTCGCTGATGCTGCCCTATTCGATTGCCTTTGCCATCGGCTGGATGATTTTGTTCTATGTGTGGGTGTTCGTATTGGGCTGGCCGGTAGGTCCGGGTTCGGCAACATATTACCAGCCTTAAGGTTTAGGATTTAATGAACAAGGCCGTCTGAAAGATAAAGTGCGCATTGCTGCTTTATTTTTCAGACGGCCTGAAACCTTTACAGAACCTCATGAACCACCAACAAAAACCAAAATGGCGGCCATTAGCCTTGTGTCTGTTGGCTTTGAAGGCGTTCCGAAAAGCCTCAGCCTGACCTAATTAATTCACGGAAACAAAAAAAGGCCGTCTGAATCTTTTACGTTCAGACGGCCTTTCCTTATTTCAATAATCTTTCAACCGATAAGATTATTTGCCGCCCCACACTTCATCGACAATGCTGCGAATCAGTGCCAATTTTTTCCATTGGTCTTCTTCGGTCAACTCATTGCCTTCTTCGGTAGAAGCAAAACCGCATTGCGGGCTGAGACACAATTGGTTGATGTCAACGTACTGAGTGGCTTCTTTAATGCGATCAATGATTTCTTCTTTGGCTTCCAGTTCGCCGGATTTTGAGGTAACCAAACCCAATACGACTTG
Organism: Neisseria yangbaofengii; assembly: GCF_014898075.1. NCBI lineage: Bacteria > Pseudomonadati > Pseudomonadota > Betaproteobacteria > Neisseriales > Neisseriaceae > Neisseria > Neisseria yangbaofengii. Next base: position 2,613,411 of record NZ_CP062976.1, on the reverse strand, counting down.
CTGGTCTTTAATGAAGCGCAACGGTTTAAAGTCGCCGGCCCGGTCGCTGTCGTATTCCAAGAAGAAGCCGTCAACGTTACAGCCGCCGAACAAAATTTCCGCTACCGGCTCGTAACCGCCGCTGGAGAACCAAGTCGAACGGAAGTTGCCGCGGCAAATGTGCATGGTAACGGCCATGTCTTGCGGTAAGGCGGCGCGGATGTCGTTGAGCACTTTCACGTATTGACGTGCGATGCCGTCCAAATCCAAGCCTTGTGCTTCGTATTTGGCGCGTTTTTCTTCCGAACAGAATTCGCCCCAAGACGTGTCGTCCAATTGCAAAATGCGGCAGCCTTCGGCATACAGCGCATTACCCGCGTCGATGTAGGCTTGGGTAATGTCGGCGAACAGCAATGCTTCGTTGTCTTGATAGCGCTTAATCAATTGCGGATTCGGCGTGCGCACGCAGGTAATCAGGTGCAGCATGCTTGGCGACGGAATGGTGAATTTCACCGGATAATCGCCCGCTTCGGCTTTCAGGGCTTTGAAGTGGTTGATGAACGGATGCACTTTCGGGAATGCGATTTTGTCGGTGATTTTCAGCGTAATCGGACGCATGTGTACTTGGAATTTGGTACTGTATTCCTCGGCTTCTACCAATTCCACGCCCAATAATTCAAACAGGAAATCCAAGTGCCACCATGTACGGCGGAATTCGCCGTCAGTCACGTTCGGCAGGCCGACTGCTTTTTCTTTGGCAATCAATTGGCTCACTTCGGCGTGTTCCACTTCGTGCAGTTCATCGGTCGAGCACTCGCCGCACGCGCATAGGCTGCGGGCTTTTTTCAAGGCAGCAGGGCGCAAAAAGCTGCCGACAATGTCGAAACGGAAAGGGGCGCGGTCGCGTAAAGTCGCGTTTGGGAAAAGCGTGCTCATGATAATCCTTTTTAGGTAACGGTTTTATAATTAACATCTGAGTATAACAGAATCTGCGAAGTTTCAGACGGCCTGTAAAGTAAAGGCCGAGACCTTTGCAACCCTGCCTTATCCGTCAGAACCGATTAACCGGCAAAGGCTTAAAAGTATAGTGAATCCACTATAGAAAAAGCCGCCGCCGTTATCGATGCCGCCATCATCCAAACCGCCGGCGGCAAAGACAAAGACGCCCTTCGGATAAAAAAGACGGCAAATTCAAACAGCTGTAAACAACACACCGATACCGGCCAACTGCATGTCAGCCCCGCCAACGAACACGAGTGCCGCCACTTCGACGGCACAGCCGAATACACCGCCGTATATGCCGGCAAAGGCTGCAATGCTTAAACAACAAAAAAACTTTCAGACGGCATCATGCGTAAAGCCCGCCGTGTCCGTCCCTTAACAGACGAAGACAAACAACGCAACCGATACTTATCAAATACCCGTTATGCGGCGGAACAGGGTTTCGGTACATTGCACCGCAAGTTCCGATGCTATAGGGCAACATATTTCGGCTTACGGAAAGCGAATGCGCAAAGTCATTTGAAAGCGGTGTGTTTGAATTTGCCCCAAACGGCAAACAAATTCAACCTCGATGCGCCTGCCGCCTGAAAATGGAAAATCGGGCGCTTGGGCGGCAGGATTCGGGGGAGTTTAGGGAAATTTAGAGAAATCTGTATGTTTGGAGGGGAAATAAAGGTTACTTGATAACCCAAGTAACCTTTATTGTTTGGAAAAGGGAGTTTTGCAAAGGTTTTAGGCCGTCTGAAAACGAAATCATCGTTTTCAGACGGCCTTTTCATCAAACCGCGAAACTCAAACCCTTACAGGTAGAATTTCTCAACCACTTTCAAATTGTCATCCAATTTGTACACCAGAGGCTGGCCGGTCGGGATTTCCAAAGCCATGATGTCGTCGTCGGAAATGCCTTCGATGTGTTTGGCCAAGGCGCGCAATGAGTTGCCGTGCGCCGCCACCAAGACCCGTTTGCCGCTCAAAATGGCGGGGGCGATTTGGTCTTCCCAAAACGGTAACACACGTTCCAGCGTCACTTTCAGGTTTTCGCCGTCCGGCACGACATCGGCAGGCAAATGGGCATAACGGCGGTCGTTATGCGCTGAAAATTCGTCGTCTTTGTCCAATAATGGCGGCAAAGTGTCGTAGCTGCGGCGCCAGATGTGCACTTGCTCGTCGCCGTATTTTTCGGCGGTTTGTTTTTTGTCCAAACCTTGAAGCCGGCCGTAGTGGCGTTCGTTCAAACGCCAGGTTTTGATTTGCGGCACAAACAGTTGGTCGCTTTCTTCCAACACGATGTTGCAGGTTTTGATGGCGCGGGTCAGCACGGAAGTGAAGGCGATGTCGAATTCATAGCCTTTTTCTTTCAGTTTGCGGCCGGCTTCGGCGGCTTCGGCCAAGCCTTTTTCGCTCAGTTTGACATCACGCCAGCCGGTAAACAGGTTTTTTGCGTTCCATTCGCTTTGTCCGTGGCGGATAAATACCAATTCCATTCTTATTGCTCCATTTGTTTAGGGGATTTTGAAAGCTTTATTTATAACATAATTTGCGCCCGTTTTGCGGATTTGTGCGCAAACGCTGCTGATTTGCCTATCTGATTCGTCACTCAGACATTTTTCAGACGGCCTTGTTCAAACCATTAGAATGATAAAGACCGGTTTATACCTTGTTTTTTATCCTATTTTAATCAAACTACCGACCAAATGTTAATAAAGTGAAAAGGCCGTCCGAACCGCTTTCAGACGGCCTTTTTCAGGTTTATACTGATTTATACTGAAATTTCTAATCCACGAAGGAGAATCAGCATGGACAAATCAGCCAAACCTTTTGAAACCGAAGAAAATGGCGTAGGCAAATGCCCTGATTGTTCTGTCGAAGTCGGCACCGTGCTCGACAACAACAATTGCAGCTTTGAAATCGTCCAAATCTACGAAACCGAACAGCTCGCCCGCGAAGCGGAAGGCTATTACACCGAACTTGCCCGCTCGGTGGAAAGCGAGGCTTGCGAAATCATCAGCGACATCGGCGGCGTGGAAGAAGGTTTCAAACTGATGATGACCTTCAATTTCTGCTGTGAAAGTGAAAAAGTCATTTTCCAACTGAAGCAACGCTAAGCCATTGATTCAATAAACCTATACTAAAAGGCCGTCTGAAAACCTTTCGCAGCGAAAGTGTTTTCAGACGGCCTTGTGATTTCATGACACCGCAATGCAAAACACAGGTAAAATAACGCGCTGAATCATAACAACATCGACCACACATTACCATGCTTCCCTCCACCCCTGCTTTTCTGTCGCTTCCGCCGCCACCGCGCACGGCCATTGTGATTCTGGCCGCCTTGCTGTTTGCCGCACTGCCGATGATGTTTTCCCTGCCCCCTGCTATTACGCTTTTATTTGTTGCCCTGTTGGTTTTTCGCGGCGTGTTGCTGCATCTCAACATCGGCAAATTGCCTGCCCCTGTACTGATTTTGATGGCGGCGGCGGCGGGCGGTTTGGTATGGATGCAACTGGGCACGGTGTTCGGACGCGAGGGCGGCATCGCTTTTCTGCTGCTGATGGTCACGCTCAAGGCATTTGAAAGCGCCACGCGGCGCGATTGGCATGTGTTGCTGCTGGCGATGCTGTTTCTGATTGGCTCGTCTGTGTTATTGACCCAAAGTTTGGCGGTGGGCTTGTGGCTGCCGGCCGCTTTGTTTGCCGTCAGTGCGTGTTTCGCCGTATTGGGCGGTTTGAACCTGCGCGAATCATGGCGCTGGAGCGGCATGGCATTGCTGCTGACTTTGCCGGCGGCGGCGGTGTTGTTCGTCAGCGTACCGCGTTTGGACGAACCCTTATGGGGTATTCCGCAAAAGAGCGACAACCAAGCCTCAACCGGCCTTTCCGACACCATGCAGCCGGGCAGCATCAGCAATTTGGTGCAAAGTAACGAATGGGTGGCCAATGTGATTTTTTCAGACGGCCTCACTGTCGAGCCGAAAAACCTTTACTGGCGCGCCATCATTATGGATGATTTTAACGGCCGCACATGGCAGGCTGCGCCGAGTTTCGCCCAAGACAATGCGCAAAGCGTTTCAGACGGCCAACGTATTGATTATCAAATGATTATCCGAGACCAAAACGGCGTATTGCCCGCATTGGACTATCCCGTCGGCGCTCCGCCACAAGGTTTGGCACGGCGTTTGGGCGGCACCTTGCGCGCCGAACGCAGCCGCGAAGGTTTGCGCCGCCTGCACCTGCAAGCCTCCTTGAGCGACACCCTGCCGCACACTTTAAACGAAGCCGAATACCGCCGCTACACCCGCCTACCCAACGGCAACCTGCAAACCTTGAATCTGGCGAAGAAACTGGCCGAAAACGCACCAAACGAACGCCGTTTCATCCAAAACACGCTTAATTATTTCCGCCGTCAAGGCTTCAGCTACACCCTGCAACCGCGCTTGTTAAGCAGCGGACATGTAGTCGATGAATTTTTGTTCCAATCCAAACAAGGTTTTTGCGAACATTACGCCCAAAGTTTCGCCGTGATGATGCGGGCGGCCGGTTTACCGGCGCGGATTGTCACCGGCTATCAGGGGGCGGAATTCAACGAGCAGGCCGGATTCTGGCAAATCCGTTCTAAAGATGCCCACGCGTGGGCGGAAGTGTGGCTGCCGAGCGAACAAGTATGGCTGCGCATCGATCCGACCGCTGCTGTTTCCGGCGTGCGCACCGAACAAGGCATCAGCCAAGCACTGCCACAAAGCGAGCAATCACTGCTGTCGCGCAATAATGTGTTCGGCAAATGGCACGATGCCGGACAATTCTATTTCCAGCAATGGGTGGTGAACTACGACCAAACCCGACAAAATAATCTTTTTGAAAAACTGGGCTTGGGCGGCTTCAACCTGAAAAGCCTGTTGCTGTTCCTGCCGCTTGCCCTTGCGTTCGCGCTGCTGCCTTTATTGCGCTGGTGGCTGAAAAACCGCCAACGCGACGAGTTGCAAGACGGTTTCATACTGCTCAAACGCGCCATTTTAGGCGAAGACGATGACACGGTTCCTGCCGTCACCCCCGCCGAATTACGCGCTATTTTACGTCGCAATCAAGCGGACGACTCCGCTGCCGAAGCATTACTGACGCGTTATGAACACTGGCTGTATGCCGGTAAGCCTGCCGGCAGACGCGCACAAAAACGCTGGTTCCGTGAAGTAAAAAAAGCTGCCAGGCGTTACCGGTAATTTGATGGCTAAGGTGCAGAAAATCCCAGCATTGTTTACACTTTTTCTTTTTTGCCTGAAGACCCGTTTTTGAATTTCCGAGTGTTGCCAAGAATGCCGAAAGGCACGGCAAAGCCGCATGGTTCTCGATAACGCTCAACAATCCTAAAACGGGTCTTCAGGTAAAAAACAAAAGCTGTTTTGCATAAAAAGTGCAAACAACCCGACGATTTCCTACAACTAAAGATTGTCTGAAACAATATCGCTGTGTTCAGACGGCCTGTTTGCTTCAGAGCTTTCGTTTAAGCCAATAATCCGCCGATGTATTTCACCAAGGTCATGCCGCTCAATACTGCCATGGCAACCACTACTGCCAAACCGCATACCGTCATCCATTTCGGATGGCGGTAATCGCCAATGATGTCTTTGCGATAGGCCGCCAGCAAGATCAAACCCAATGAAATCGGCAGAATCAAACCGTTGAGCGTACCTACGAACACCAGCACCTGCGCCGGACGGCCGATGGTGGCCAATACCAAAGTGGAAAGTGCGATAAAGGCAATAATCCATTTGTTTTTATGGTGTTCAATTTTGGGACTGAAGCTGGAAATAAACGAAACCGACGTATAAGCCGCACCGATCACCGAAGTAATCGAAGCCGCCCAAATCACCACGCCGAAAATCATCAGGCCGACGTTGCCCGCAACATGCTCGAACGGCGTGGCCGCCGGATTTTTCGGATCGAGCGCAACCCCTTGCGACACCACGCCCAACACGGCGAGAAACAGCACCGCGCGCATGGTGGACGCAATCAGAATAGCCGATACCGAGCTGCGGTTGACTTCCGGTAAGGCTTCTTTGCCTTTGATACCTGCATCCAGCAAACGGTGTGCACCGGCAAACGTAATGTAGCCGCCCACCGTACCGCCGACCAGCGTCACAATTGCCACCGCATCGAGTTTTTCCGGGATAAACGTGCGGACCGCTGCTTCGGCCAAAGGCGGCGATGCCTTCCATGCCACGTAAAAGGTGAGCGCAATCATCACGAAACCCATGATTTGCGCAAACTTGTCCATTACCCTGCCCGCCTCGCGGAACAAAAACACACCGATAGCGATCAAACCGCTGACCACTGCCCCGGTTTCCACCGTCCAACCGGTGAGAATATTGAAGCCCAAGCCTGCACCACCGACGTTGCCTATATTGAAAGCCAAGCCGCCCATTACAATCAATGCGGCCAAAAAGTAACCTGCACCGGGGAAAACGCGGTTGGCAATATCCTGCGCACGCTGTTCCGATACGGTGATAATCCGCCAAATATTCAGCTGGGCACCGATGTCGAGCAGGATGGAAATCAAAATCACAAAGCCGAAGCTGGCCAACAGGCTTTGTGTGAAAGTGGCGGTTTGGGTGAGAAAACCCGGGCCTATGGCAGACGTGGCCATCAAAAAAGCCGCGCCCAATAAGGCATTGCGGCGGTTGCTGGAAGACATATTATTTCTCCTTTTATGTTTGTTGTCGTCAAGGTTTCAAAAAGTAAAGCCATCCGGATAAATCAAATACAGTAAATCCACTTTAAAACGGATAAGGCGGGTCGAAGACAGTATGAATGATACGGGACAGGTTTTGCCCGGATTGTTGTTTATCCGTTACAAAACCGTTCTCTTCGATCCGGGAGGGTCGGTGCCGTACCATTTTAAAGTGGATTCACTATATAGATGAAGATTCAGGCAGCTCTGATGCCTATTCCTTCCTCCTGCAAAGCTGCACGGATTTTATCGGCAAATTCAAGCGCGTGCGCACCGTCGCCGTGTAAGCAGATACTGTCGGCACGCACTTTGACCACCGTGCCGTCCACGCTTTCTACTTCGCCACTTTCGACCATGCGCAGCACTTGTGCCACGGCCTCATCATCACTGTCGACTTGTGCATTGGAGCAGGTGCGCGGCACGAGTGAGCCGTCGGCCAGATAGCGGCGGTCGGCAAATACCTCGGAAATGACACCCAAACCCGCCGCCTCGCCGGCTTGTAGCAAGAGACTGCCCGACAAGGCCATCAGTTTCAATTTCGGGTTGAAGGCACGCACTGTATCGGCAATCAAAGCCGCCAGTTGTTCATCGGCGGCAGCCTGGTTGTAGAGCGCACCGTGCGGTTTGACGTAGCTCATTGCCACGCCTGCCGTATCACACAAAGCCTGTAGTGCGCCGAGCTGATAAAGCAGGTGCACGCGCAGGTATTCAGACGGCATCACCATGTTGCGGCGGCCGAAGTTTTCACGGTCGGGAAAAGCGGGATGAGAGCCGATGCGTACGCCGTATTGTTTTGCCCATGTCAGGGCACGGTACATTTCCACGGCATCGCCGGCATGGGCGGCACAAGCGATGTTGGCGGAACTGATGCGCCGCATCAAATCGTGGTCGATGCCGCAACCTTCAGCCAAATCGGCATTTAAATCAACTGTTTTCACCGGCTATCCTTTTAATGTGATTGAGATAGGCTTGGTTTTTGCGTTGCAGCCGCAGGGCATGTGCCGTGTCGGTCATGCGGAATCTGACTGCACTGCCGAAGCGTGTTTGTGCCAGTTTGCCCAAATCGGCGGCCGCCACACAGGCGATTTTCGGGTAACCTCCGGTCGTTTGGCAGTCGGCGGTCAACACGATGGGCAGGCCGCTCGGCGGCACTTGCACGGTACCGGCGGTCACGGCGTGCGACAACATTTCCACGGCTCCGGCCAAATTCAGCTCTGCACCGGAAAAACGATATCCCATTCGGTTGCTGTCGCTTTGCAGCCGCCACAAAGTATTCCAAAAAGCCGTGCGGGAAGCACAATCGAACAAGTGATATTCGGATGAGGGCAAGGCATGGATGATGCCGTCTGAAAACAAGGGGGCGATGCCTACACGGCTCAAATAGTGTTCGCCCGCGCCTTGCGGCAAAATGTCTCCCGAATGCAGCGCCCGCCCTTCAAAACCGCCGAAAGCGGCCTTCAAATCGGTACTGCGCGAACCCATCACTTCGGGGACGTCAATACCGCCGGCCACGCATAGATAACCGTACATCCCCTGCACCGCCCGCTTCAAATACAGTGTCTGCCCTGCTTCGGCGGTGTAACGCCAATAGGAATAAACCGGTTCGCCGTCAAGATCGGCTTCATAAACGGCACCGGTAATGCAAAACGGTGTATCGCGGCCGAAACGCACGCTTAAGCCGCCGAGCACTACTTCGATTGCCGCGGCTCCGGGTAAATTCCCCAGCAGGATATTGCCTGCCTGCAATGCCTGCGTATCCATCGCACCGGCATGGCCGATACCGAAACGGCGCCGGCCGTAACGCCCTAAATCCTGCACATGCGCCAGTGCCGTCACTTCCTGAATATCAATCACAGTTCAATCCTTTCTGCCACAAAGCGCACGGTATCCCCCGCCTGCAACATCGTAGGCGGGTAAGAGTCCGTCTGAAAAAGCGGTGCATCGGTATGGCCGATTAATTGCCAGCCGCCGGGCGAGGAAAACGGGTACATGCCGGTCTGGCTGCCGCCGATGCCTACCGAACCGGCGGGCACCTGCGTGCGCGGCACCGCATGGCGGGGTGTGTGCAGATGTTCGGGCAGACCTCCCAAATAAGGAAAACCGGGCTGGAAACCCATCATGAAAACCGTGTAAACGGGCTCGGTATGGCGGCGTACCACTTCTGCCGCACTGATACCGTGAAATGCCGCCACTCCCGCTAAATCTACGCCGTATTCGCCACCGTAAACCACAGGGATGTCGATATGCCGGCCTTGGTGTTGTGCCGCTCCGGTTTGCGGCCAAATATGTGATAATTCCGCCGCCAATTCTTCAAGCGGCATACCGGGCTTGGCAAACACGGTGAGATTGTTCATGCCGGTAACGGTTTCGGCTACCTGAGGCCATGCGGCCAAAATATCAGCCAAGGCCCACAGCCGGCGCTGGTTGTCTAAACAGGCGGGCGGCGGCAAATTGCAGCATAGAGCTGTTTCGCTGATAGGATGGATTTCGAATGCAGACATGATTGTGTTCTTCTTAATTATGTTCTTCTTAATTAAAAGCGGACGGGCGCAGGGACACTGCCTTTTCCATGCTTATAATGTCGCACAAAACATTTGTCAATAATATAAGCATGTTGCAGCGAAAAAGCCTTATTTTGACTTACGCCCAACGGCTTATATTAAAAAATTATAGTGAATCCACTATATAGCGGATCCACTTAAAAAAAGCCGTCTGAACATTTCAGACGGCCTGTTATCCTAATCAAGCAAGAATTACAGCTTTCCTGCCAAATGTTTCGCAATGCGCCAGCCGAACACCATGCCCGGGCCGATGGTGGTGCCGGGGCCGGGATAAGTGCCTTTGAAAATGGAAGCCAAGTCGTTGCCGCAGGCATACAAGCCTTCGATGGCTTGGCCGTTTTCATGCAGCACTTGGCCGACGGTGTTGCATTCCAATCCCAAGCTGCCTGCTAAATCGGCAGGTTTGACCATCAGCGCGTACACCGCACCTTGCGTCACAAACGGGCGCAAGCAGGGGTTGGGCCGGACATTGGCATCGCCGTTGAAACGGTTCATTTTGCTGCTGCCGCGTCCGAAATCGCTGTCTTCGCCGGTGGCAGCCAATTCGTTGTAACGCGCTACGGTTGCCTGCAAGGTAGCCGGTTCGATGCCCGACTGCACGGCCAAATCGTGCAGATTAGCGGCTTTTTTAAGATAGCCGCGTTTCAAATATCGCTGCAACGATTTGCCTCCCGGCATGATAAAGCCCAAGCCGTATTTGTTGACAAACGCATCATCGACGATCAGATAAGCCGGCAACACCGTCCCGCCCTGCTCTTGGCTGCGGCGGATTTGTGCGTCGGAAAAGTCATGGTAGGAATCGCTTTCGTTGACAAAGCGTTTGCCGTCGGGCAACACCGCCAGTAAGCCGGGCTTGGCGCGGTCGAGAATGATGTGCGGCCACATGGCTTGGTAGCCGTCGTCGAGTCGATGGTAAGACGTCGGGAACCACAAGGCCGGAGCAGTTTGGTTACCCAAAGCCGCACCAATAGCCGCACCGGCTTGAATGCCGTCGCCGGTGTTGCTTTCGGGCGCATAAGAATCGGGCGTGCCTTTCGGGAAAAATTGTTCGCGCAACGCTGCATTGCGGCCGACACCGCCGGTCGCCAGCACCACGCCTTTGCGGGCGCGGATTTCGGTTTCCACGCCGTCGCGTTTTACCGCCGCACCGACCACTTTGCCGTCTTCCACCAGCAAACGCACCAGCGGCGATTCGAACCACACCGGCACCCGGTGTTTGACCAAGCTGTAATACAGACGGCCGACCAGCGCATTACCCATCACCAAACGCGTACCGCGCTTGTATTTCAGACGGTCTTTAAAATACGGCAGCACCACTTTCATCGTGGTTTTGAAATTGTCTGCACTTTTGAAGGGATTGAGCAGCGCGTCCAATTCGCTGCGGTTGACCATCATGCCGCCCAAGCCCATAAACTCGCGGCGCGGCGGGCGCACTCGGTCGAAATCTTTGCCCAACACCGCTGCTTCGAACGGCACCGGCGCCAGCGCACGGCCGCCATACGCTTCGCCCGGCAAGTTGCCGATATAGTCGGGGTGGGCGGTAGCGGCCGCAAATTTCACATCGGTGTGTGTATCCAATTCGCGAATCATTTCCGGACCGGATACCAAAAATGCTTCGCGCAGCTCATCGCCGCCGCGACCGGCACAGACATGGCTTAAAAACGTGCGCGCGTCGTCAACTTTATCCGGCACACCGGCTTTGTCGCTCAAATGCGTACCCGGCACCCACGTCGTGCCGCCGGAAGTAGCGGTAATGCCGCCCACATACGGCGCTTTTTCGCACAATACCACATCCAGGCCTTCACGCTTGGCAGTCAGAGCAGCAGTCATACCGGCCGCACCGCCGCCGATTACCAATACATCTACTTGTTTTGTCATGTTTGTTCTCCGATTCGGGTTTCAGACGGCCTGATAAACAAAGGCCGTCTGAAATCATTTCGCCAGCAAAAAATCCACCATCAAATCACGCACGCTTTCAAACATATCCATACCGGTGGACGTTTGGCAGCCGATTTTTTGCGCGTGGGCAATCCATGCCGTCAATGCAGGCGTGGTGACCACATCGCCGACAAACATATCCGCCGTCAGCTTATCGCCGTCAAACGGCAGCGGGTCATCTTCGCGCATGCCCATCGGCGTGGCATTGACCACAATACCAAAACCGGTCGGGTCGGTGGTTCCGGCATAGACTTTGCCTAAGCCCAAGCTGTTTAAACGCTCAATCAAACCGTCCCGGCGGGCGGTGTCCATTTCCACAATTGCCAGTTCGCTGACGCCGGCCGTCAAAATCGCGTGGGCAATGGCCGTACCCGCACCGCCCGCACCGGCCACAATCGCTTTTTTACCCTGCAACTGCGCACCGTTGCGCTGCAAAGCCTCCACCTGCGCCTGACCGTCGAACATATCGCCGACCCATTTACCGCCTTCACGGCGCACGCAGTTGGTGGCGTGTAAGAAACGCGCCGCGTCGGATAATTCGTCGCACAAACCGGCAAACGCGATTTTGTGCGGCACAGTAATCATCAAGCCGTCAACATTCTGCATGGCTTTCACTGCATTGAAAAACGCAGCCAGCTGATGGGGCGCGACATGCGCAGGCACGCACACCGCATTCAAGCCTTTGTTTTGAAACGCTTCGGTGACCAAGCTTGGCGATTTCACCTGCGCAACCGGGTCGCCGATCACATAATAAATCCGCGTTGAGCCGTTTAATTGAATCTCCATGGCACTATCCTTTATCGAAAATGTAGTGTGATGTAATCGAAAAAAGTCTAGCGCAATTTTGGAGGGCAAACCAGTTCATATCCTGCATAAGAGACATCACAAAACCGTAATCACTGCACGGAAAAATTCAGTCAGGCCGTCTGAAACCCGTTGTCCTTTCAGACGGCCTGAAACCGTTGAAAAACGCCAGATTTGAGTACAGTTCAAAGTGAACGCAGCACAGAAAGCGCACGCATATCATGGAGACAAACAAGCTTTCGGGCAGCGTATAATGAAGAAACGTGCCGAAGACGGGGATTTTGCAAAGGCACCGGCCTTTTCAAACTTAAGCAAGAAACGCGGTTTTGCTTTACAATACGGCGCTTGAATTTCACTATTAATTTTAGCCGCACCATGAACGAGCCAACCCCTGTTTCCCCTATCCAATCCGACCGTCTGATTCTGGGCCAATATGCCGAACGCGCATATCTGGAATATGCCATGAGCGTGGTCAAAGGCCGCGCGCTGCCGGAAGTTTCAGACGGCCAGAAGCCGGTGCAGCGCCGCATTCTTTATGCCATGCGCGACATGGGTTTGACTGCGGGGGCAAAACCGGTGAAATCGGCGCGCGTAGTCGGCGAGATTTTAGGTAAATACCACCCGCACGGCGACAGCTCGGCATATGAAGCGATGGTGCGCATGGCACAGGATTTCACGCTGCGTTATCCGCTGATTGACGGCATCGGCAACTTCGGCTCGCGCGACGGCGACGGTGCGGCGGCCATGCGTTACACCGAAGCGCGTTTAACGCCGATTGCGGAATTATTGCTCAGCGAAATTAATCAAGGCACAGTCGATTTCGTGCCCAACTACGACGGCGCGTTTGACGAACCCGTCCACCTGCCCGCCCGCCTGCCGATGGTGCTACTCAACGGTGCCAGCGGCATTGCCGTGGGCATGGCAACCGAAATTCCGTCGCACAATCTCACCGAAGTCACCAAAGCGGCGATTGCCCTGCTGAAGAAGCCTTCGCTGGAAACCGCCGATTTGATGGGCTACATTCCCGCACCCGACTTTGCCGGCGGCGGCCAAATCATCACCCCTGCTGCCGATTTGCAGCAGATTTACGAAAGCGGCAAAGGCAGCGTGCGCGTGCGTGCGCGTTATGAAATCGAAAAACTGGCGCGCGGCCAATGGCGGGCGGTTGTGACCGAGCTGCCGCCCAACGCCAACGCCGCCAAGATTCTTGCCGAAATCGAAGAACAAACCAATCCGAAGCCGAAAGCCGGTAAGAAACAGCTCAACCAAGACCAGCTCAACACCAAAAAACTGATGCTGGATTTGATTGAAAAAGTGCGTGACGAATCCGACGGCGAACATCCCGTGCGCTTGGTATTCGAGCCGAAATCCAGCCGCATTGAGCCGGATGCGTTTATGAACACGCTGATGGCGCAAACTTCTTTAGAAGGCAATGTACCGGTCAACTTGGTCATGATGGGCTTGGACAACCGTCCTGCACAAAAAAACCTGAAGGCTATATTGCAAGAATGGCTGGAATTCCGTGTGATTACGGTAACACGCCGTCTGAAATTCCGCCTGACCCAAGTGGAAAAACGCCTACACATTCTCGAAGGCCGTCTGAAAGTTTTCTTAAGCATTGACGAAGTGATTCGTGTGATTCGCGAATCGGACGAACCGAAAGCCGATTTGATGGCGGCGTTTGATTTGAGCGAAATCCAGGCGGAGGACATTCTCGAAATCCGCCTGCGCCAACTCGCACGTTTGGAAGGATTTAAGCTGGAAAAAGAACTGGCCGAACTGCGCGAAGAAGAAGGCCGTCTGAATCTGCTGCTGGGTGATGAGAACGAAAAGAAAAAGCTCATCATCAAAGAAATGCAGGCAGACATGAAGCAATTCGGCGACGAGCGCCGTACCTTAGTCAAAGAAGCCGGCCGCGCCACGCTGACACAAACCACCGCCGACGAGCCGGTGACGCTGATTTTGTCGAAAAAAGGCTGGATACGCAGCCGCGTCGGCCACAATTTGGATTTGGCGCAGACCACGTTCAAAGAAGGCGACGGTTTGAAACAGACCTTAGAAAGCCGTACCGTGTGGCCGGTGGTGGTGCTCGATTCGCAAGGCCGTACCTACACGCTGGATGCCTCGGAAATCCCGGGCGGACGCGGTGACGGCGTGCCGGTGGCTTCTTTGGTCGATATACAAAACGGTGCCGAAGTGGTCGCTATGCTCACCGGCCTGCCGGATCAGCATTATCTGTTGAGCAACAGCAGCGGCTACGGCTTTATCGCCAAACTCGGCGACATGGTCGGCCGCGTGAAAGCGGGTAAAGTGGTAATGAACGTGGAAGCGGGCGAAACGGTGTTGCCGCCGGTGCCGGTATATGCTTCGTCGCTGATTAATCCGGATTGCAAAGTGGTGGCGGTGGCCGAGTGTCAAACCTCTTTATGGGAAGAAAGCAAAGCCTTGGCCTTTACGCTCAACGAACTCAAAGTCATGACCAAAGGCCGCGGTCTGCAGCTTATCAGCTTGGGCGAGAAAGAACAATTGGCACACATCGCCGTCGTCTCTACACCGGAAATCCACGCCGAAAGCGAAGGCAAACGCGGTGCAACGCATAAAGAACGCATTCAGCTCGCCGGCATCAGCGGCAAACGCGGCAAAAAAGGCAAACCTTTGCCGCTTTCGGGCCGCCTGAAACAATTATTCGGCGCAGGTTCCGTATAACCTCAGCATGATTTGGCCGATGTCATCACACTTTATGCCAAATCGTGATATTCTTTGGACAATACAGGCTGTTGCCGATTGATTGGGAACGGCAAATCCGGCAGTCATACGACAGGCTGCCGAATCATTTATTCTAATGATTAATAAAATAACAGTATCTTAATAGGTGCGCTGAACATGACAAAATTCAGTAATCAGGAATTGGACAACTTAAGCGAACGCATTCCCGGGCTGATTAATGTGGCCCGGATAGTAATCGTGTTGTCGCTACTGGTTTTCCAAGTTTTGGGGATATACAGCGGCATCAATCTGAAAAACGTGGCATTTCCAACCGTCGAATTTTATAGCTGGGCGGCGTTGTATTCCTTTTTAGTTCTGCTGTCGGTATTCCGACCGGATTGGCAATGGCAATCGCTTGATTTACCTAATGCCAGCGCGGTGGTCGATATTTCCATGATGATCATTCTGGTGTATATCGCGGGAGGGCTCGATTCGGGCTTTGCTATTTTGGTGCTGCCGTTTATCGCCACGTCTTGCCTCTTGAGCTATGGCCATTACCCGATGCTTTATGCCGGTTATGCCTCGCTTTTGTTTGTGATTTTGCTGTTTCTAGACGGCGGTATCCAATTCTCACCGCTGGAATGGAAAAACCAAAGCGTCATTACCTGCGTATTGCTGATTGGTGCCAGCTATCTGGTCGCCATGTTGACCGCTTTTGCCGCCAAATACCTTGAGCAGGCCACCGAATCGGCCAGCAAACACCAGCTTGCCTACCGCCGTATCAGCGGCTTGAATCGATTGGTGTTGAACCGCGTGCAAGAAGCGGTGATTGTGATTGATGCCGGCCAGCGTGTTTGGCTGTTCAACAAACAAGCCAAAAATTATTTTCCGAGTTTGGCAGTGGATCAACAGGAATTTGTGTTCGGCGAATTGGTGTCGCGCTGGCAATATCAGCCCGACAAAGCTTTTGAAACCGATATTCATATTTTCCAACACGCCATGCACGTGCGCGCCGTACCCCTGATTCAGGAGCAAACCGAATTGCTGATGCTGTATGTGCGTTCTTTGCGCGAAGTAGCGGCCGAAGCGATGTCGACCAAATTAACGTCATTGGGTCAGCTCACCGCCAATCTGGCGCACGAAATCCGCAACCCGATGTCGGCCATCCGCCACGCCAGCGATTTACTGCAAGATGATGAAGACATCGATCCGGTAAAAGCCAAGCTCTACGGCATCATCGACAGCAACATCCAGCGCATCGACAAAATGCTGGAAGACATTTCCCTGCTCAACAAGCGCGACAACATCAGCCGCGCGCCGATTCACCTGATGAAATTCTGGCTCGGTTTCAAGCAGGAATTTACCTTAAACAATCCTGCCGCCATCGGCTGCCTGCGTATGAACATGGAAGGCTCCAACTTAACCGTCTTATCCGACCCCATGCATTTGCAGCAAATCATGTGGAACCTATGTAACAATGCTTGGCGCCACAGCCGTCAGGATGAAAATGCCATCACCGTATTAATCCGCCCGAGCGGCCGCATGCACATCTCGATTGTGGTGGCCGACAACGGCAAAGGTGTCGCACCGGAAGTGCGCAATCATTTGTTCGAGCCGTTTTACACCACCGAAAAACAAGGCACAGGTTTGGGCTTGTACGTTGCCCGCGAATTGGCGCATGCCAACTTGGGCCAACTGCACTATCATCCTGAAATGAACGGTTTTGAACTGATTTTACCGAAGGACAGCAATGAGTAAGCTGCAAGATCCCGTTTTAGTTGTCGATGACGAAGCCGACATCCGCGACCTGATGGAAATGACCCTAATGAAAATGGGGCTGCGCGTGGAAACTGCCGAAGGTGTCGAAGAAGCCAAAGACAAGCTCGACAACAACGATTATTCGCTGGTATTGACCGACATGCGTATGCCCGATGGCTCGGGCTTGGAAGTGGTGCAATACATCGACGAACTGATGCTCGACACGCCCGTGGCCGTGATTACCGCCTACGGCAATGCTGATCAGGCGGTGGAAGCCTTAAAGGCGGGCGCATTCGATTACCTGCAAAAACCGATTACCCTATCGCAACTGCGTTCGTTGGTGAAATCGGCGGTAAAAGTGGCCGACAATGCCGAAGTACCGTCTACACCGCCACCGGTCAAACCTGCGCCTGCACCGGTGACCGCCGCCTTAAATAAACCGCCGGCTGCGATGGTTGCCCGTCAAGCGCAGTCTGCTGCCGTCAAAACTGCATCGCGTGATTTGAACAAGCCGATTTCCGTGCCCGACGGCCTGCGTTCTATGAAAGAGCGCTTCTCCGGCAGCGAAGCCATGCCATCGCAAGAAACGCCGAAACCGGGTGGCGAAGCCGATATGCCGCGCCTGCTGGGCACCTCGCCGCAAATGGTTGAAGCGCGCCATTTAATCCGCCGTCTCTCCCGCAGCGATGTGCCGGTATACATTGCCGGTGAGTCGGGTACGGGTAAAGAACAGGCCGCACGCACTATACATGAATTATCCGATCGCGCCGATAAGCCGTTTATCGCAGTCAACTGTGGTGCAATTCCGGAAAACCTGATGGAAAGCGAATTTTTCGGTTACAAAAAAGGCAGCTTTACCGGCGCCGACCAAGACCGCTTGGGCTTTTTCCAACATGCCGACGGCGGCACGCTGTTTCTTGACGAAGTGGCCGACCTGCCTTTGGCCATGCAGGTAAAACTCTTGCGCGCTATTCAGGAAAAAGCCGTGCGCCGCATTGGCGATGCCCGCGAAAGTTTTGTAGACGTACGCATTGTCTGCGCCACCCACAAAAACCTTGAAGCACTGGTCGAAAGCGGCGCATTCCGCCAAGACTTGTATTACCGCTTAAACGTGGTGTCACTGCACATGCCGCCATTGCGCGAAATGCGTGAAGATTTGGGCGCGCTGATTCTGTATTTGCTCTACAAACACCGCCACGGCAATCAAACCTACAAGCTCAGTCCCAAAGCCCAAGAAGCCCTGCTGCATTACAGCTACCCGGGCAATTTCCGCGAATTGGAAAACATTCTCGAGCGTGCCGTTGCCCTGACTGTCGGCACCGTAATCCAACTGGATGACCTGCAAATCCACAACACACCCGCCGATGATGAGCCGCGCGGCCGGCACAGTCTTTCTTTGAAAGACATTAGTGACTCCGTATCGGAAACGTCATTGAATCATGAGCCTTTGCCGCCGTTTGACCCGCGCACCATGCAGATTCAGGATTACCTCGACCAAATCGAACGCGACATCATTCAAAAGGCTTTGGAACAAACCCGCTACAACCGTACCCAAGCGGCCAAGCTGTTGGGTATAACTTTCCGTTCGATGCGCTACCGTATGGAACGCTTGAGCATTAACTAAATCATTCAAACGGTCTTGATATTTAAGGCCGTCCGAAACCACTCAGGCCGTCTGAAAAACTTTCAGACGGCCTCTGCATGAAAAAGGCCGTCCGAACACATGACTTGCATTTACCTTGCCGAATCTGCCCAAGCTTCCGCCAACGAGCTGGCATATACATTCGGTCTGACCATCGTCCGCCAATTGCCCGACAACGGCGAATACCTCTACGCCGGTTCAGACGGCATCAGCCTGTGCCGCGCCGGAGAAAAAGGCCGCGTACAAGTCGATTTTGCCGGCGGTGCCGCCCAATACCGCCGCACCAAAGGCGGTGGCGAACTCATCGCCAAAGCAGTCAACCACACCGGCAAGCCCACCATATGGGACGGAACCGGCGGCTTAGGACGCGACAGCTTTGTGTTGGCTTCGCTGGGTTTAACCGTGCATACCTTCGAACAACACCCC
Organism: Neisseria yangbaofengii; assembly: GCF_014898075.1. Classification (NCBI taxonomy): domain Bacteria; kingdom Pseudomonadati; phylum Pseudomonadota; class Betaproteobacteria; order Neisseriales; family Neisseriaceae; genus Neisseria; species Neisseria yangbaofengii. The sequence goes on along the minus strand of NZ_CP062976.1, from coordinate 2,594,877 downwards.
GCCGTTGCCTGCCTGCTGCACGACGGCCTCAACCGCGCCCTGCAACACTCCGGTACCGCAGAAATTGCACAACGCATCACACTGCATTTCGGTGACACGGCCGCGCTGATGCCGCAGTTGTCGCAACAAATCGGCCGCCCCGATGTGGTTTATCTTGACCCGATGTACCCCGAGCGGCAAAAATCCGCTGCCGTCAAAAAAGAGATGGCTTATTTCCACGGCTTGGTCGGCACGGCACAAGACGAAGCCGCCCTGCTCGGTACCGCCCGCGCCATAGCCAAAAAACGCGTGGTGGTCAAACGCCCGCGTTTAGGCGAGTTTCTCCGCGGCGAAAAACCGGCTTACCAATATTCGGGCAAAAGCACACGTTTTGATGTGTATTTACCGGATTGTCCGACTCAAGAATAGCAATAAAACAGGCCGTCTGAAATTCAGATGGCCTGTTTTTTATTCCTCGTTCGGAATTTGATTTAATTTTTTCAACAGCTTTTCCGATTTTTCCGGATCATCATTGCGCAGCAGCCTGGCAATTGGATATTCGAGCTGATTGGTATCGCTCTTCAGAATAATATCCTTCACCGACAACAAATTATTGGTGTTCATGGAAAAGCGGCGCAAGCCCATGCCGAGCAAGACACGGGTAAAAGCAGTGTCGCCGGCCATTTCGCCGCATACGGAAACGCTTTTATCCATGCGGTTGGCGGTGCGGATGACGTGCTGAATCATTTTCAATACCGCCGGATGGCTCGGCTGATACAGGTGGCTGACGGCATCATCGCCGCGGTCGACCGACAACACGTATTGAATCAAGTCGTTGGTGCCGATGGAAATGAAATCGACCATTTTCAGAATGCTGCCGACGGTCATCGCAGCCGATGGGATTTCAATCATGCAGCCGATACTGACTTCGCCGAATGCTTCGCCGCGTTCGGTCAATTGTTTCTGCACGGTTTCCAAATGAATCAGGCATTGGCGCACTTCGGACAGCGATGTGACCATCGGCCACATCATGCGCACGGGACCGTGCCGGGCGGCGCGTAAGATGGCGCGCATTTGCGTGCGGAACATCACCGGCTCGGCCAAGCACAAGCGGATGCCGGTTAAGCCCAAAGCGGGGTTCAGGCTGCCGTTGGGCGTGGCGTTTTGGCCGAACCAGCGCGGATTTTTATCCACGCCCAAATCGACGGTGCGGATGGTTAAATTCTTGCCTTTGAGCTTTTTTACAATCTCGCTGTAGACTTCGTATTGCTCGTCTTCAGACGGCATGTTTTCGCGGTTGAGATAGAGAAATTCGCTGCGGAACAAGCCCACGCCGTCGGCACCGATGTTGTGTAAAGCTTTGATGTCTTCGGCCGATTCGATGTTGGCGAGCAATTCGATGTTGATGCCGTCGGCGGTGGCGGCGGCGGTTTTCTTGAGTTTGTTCAACTCGCGCTTGTGGCTGCGGTATTCGCGTTCCAAACGTCGGTATTCGGCCAGCACCACGTCATCGGGATTAATCAGCAAAATGCCGTTGATGCCGTCGACAATGACGATTTCGTTTTCGGTAATCAGCTTGCGGGCGTTGTGCAGACCAATCACCGACGGAATATCCAAGCTGCGGCCCAAAATCGCAGTGTGGCTGGTCGGGCCGCCGGCATCGGTGACAAACGCGGTAATATGTTGTTCTTTAAACAACACGGTATCGGCCGGCGACAAATCGTGCGCGATCAGAATGGTATCTTCAAACGGATTATTGGCCAGATTCAATTCGTTGCCTTGGCCGACCAAATGATTGTGAATGCGCTGCACCACTTGCAGCATATCCTGTTTGCGTTCGCGCAGGTAGGCGTCTTCGATTTCGTCAAACTGGGCGGCAAGTTTGTCGCTTTGCTGTTTCAACGCCCATTCGGCATTGATGTTTTGCGCGCGCAATAAATCGACCGGTTCGCGTGAAAGCGTCACGTCGGTGAGCAGCATCAGATGCAGCGAAATAAACGCACCCAATTCGGTCGGGGCGTTTTCGGGAATAGCGTTACGCAGCTGCTCCAATTCTTTGCGCGTGGCTTTCACCGCCGCATCAAATCGCGCCACTTCCGCATCGATGTTTTCCGGCTCGATATCGTATTGCGGCACTTCGGTGCTGCTACGGGAAACCAAGTGCGCATGGCCGATGGCTATGCCTTTGCCCGCCGCCACGCCGTGTAGCACGATACTCATATCATTCGCCTTCGCCGAAGTAATCGTTAATCAAATCGGTCAGGGCTTGCATGACGGCGGCTTCGTCGCTGCCGTCGACTTCGATTTCAATCACGCTGCCTTTGGCGGCGGCCAGCATCATCAAGCCCATAATGCTTTTGCCGTTGACGCGGCTGCCGTTTTTGCTGACCCACACTTCGCTTTGAAAGCGTGAAGCGGTTTGGGTGAATTTGCTCGAGGCGCGCGCGTGTAAGCCCAGTTTGTTGATAATTTCGATTTCTTGCTTGAGCATGGCTTTTCCTTATTCATACACTTTCAGACGGCCTGCCGATTCAGGCCGTCTGAAAAAAATCTCTTCATGGCAACGGGTCTGATGAATACGTTTCAGACGGCCTCTGCTGCTTTTTTGCACATCAAATCGTCCGGCGTGGCCGTGATGGCAAAAATGCCGCGAATGGCCGCTTCTTTGACGGTTTCGGTAAACTCGGTCAAGTCGGTGGCGGCCGGTGCGTATTGCACGGCTTTAATCATCATCGGCGCATTCAGACCGGTGAGAATCGCCGATTTGCCTTCGCGTACCATGCGGCGGGCGGCGTTGCACGGGGTCGCGCCGAAAATGTCGGTCATAATCAATACGCCGTGGCAATCTTCCGGAAACTCCTGAATCATGGAAATGGCGCGGTTAATCACGTCGTCTTGATCTTCGTTCGGCTGTGCGCCCAAAATATGCACGTTTTCAGGGCTGCCTTCCGGGAAAAAATGATGCGCCAAACCACGGTAGGCTTCGCCTATGGTTTCGTGGGTAATGATAAGTAAGCCAATCATTTGCGTTCCTGAAATAAGGTTTTTATGGTGTCCAGATGGTTGCGGATAACCGGATAAACAAGGCCGTCCGAACGTTTCTTGGTGTAGTTTTACAGCTTTATTTTCAGGCGGCTGAGTCATTAATCCTGCTTAAGGGCGTAAATTTCGCCCAAATTGCGCCAACAGCCGGCTGCATCCATGCCGTAGCCGAACACATAGCGGTTGGGCACATCCAAGCCGACGTAATCGCCTTTGGTCGGCTTTTCTTTGCCGATTAGTTTATTGGCAAACACCGCCGCACGGCAACTGGCCGCGCCCATTTCCAACAGCTTTTCCTGAATCGCGTGCATGGTGTGGCCTTCGTCGAGAATGTCATCCAACACCACCACATGGCGGCCGCGGATTTGCCCGGCATCGGGCATACGTTTCCAATTGAAATTACCGCCCTGCAATTTGTCGCCGTAACGCGAAACATGCACATAATCAAAGTCGAGCGGAAAGCGCAACAGCGGCAATAATTGGCCGGTAAATACCACCGCCCCGCCCATCACGGGCAGCAGCAGCGGATATTTGTCGCCCAAATCGCGGGTGATGTCGTCGGCCACTTTCTGCAACGCAGCTTGGCATTCTTCTTGGCTGAACAACAATTCGGCGTTGTCGAGCATGGCTTGGGTTTGATGGCGTTTGGTTTCGGGATCCATTTGTCTGTACCGCTGAAAATCTAAAATCCGATTATAACAGCAGGGTTACGACGGCGGCTAAAATATCGCAATACACAATGATAATCAGGCCGTCTGAAAACTTTTTACCAACCCTTTGCGCTATAATATGCCCTTGACTTTTTTCAGACGGCCTATCCGCCATGACGCAGCATTCCGACCCGTTCCAACATTTCGAAAACCTCGACTCCCCCGCCACACAAGACTTCGCTGCCCAAGCGCACCGAGAAACCCAAGCGCGTTTTATGGCAAACGATGCCGCGCGCACACTTTCAGACGGCATTTTGGCGCAAATGCAGGACACGCGCCAAATTCCGTTTTGCCAAGAGCATCGCGCGCGCATGTATCATTTCCATCAAGACGCGGAATACCCGAAAGGTGTGTACCGCGTCTGCACCGCCGCGACATACCGCTCGGGCTATCCGGAATGGGAAACCTTGTTTTCAGTGGCCGATTTCGATGAGATTTTGGGCGATGACGTTTACCTCGGCGGCGTGTCGCATTTGGTGGAAAAACCGAACCTGGTCTTGCTGACCTTGAGCCGCGCAGGAGGCGACACGGCCTATACCTTGGAAATGGATTTGGCCGCCGGCACACTGGTGGACGGCGGTTTTCACTTCCCTGCCGGCAAAAACCACATTTCATGGCGCGATGAAAACAGCGTGTGGGTATGCCCTGCATGGGACGAGCGCCAACTCACGCAAGCGGGCTATCCGCGTGAAGTGTGGCTGGTCGGGCGCGGGCAGAGTTTTGAAGAAAGCATGCCGGTTTTCCAAATCGACCGCGGCGGCATGATGGTCAATGCCTGGCGTTATCTCGACCCGCAAGGTTCGCCGATTGACTTAATCGAAGCCTCACAAGGTTTTTATACCAAAACCTATTTGCAGGTTTCCGCGCAAGGCGAAGCCAAACCTTTGAACCTGCCGGAAGATTGCGATGTGGTCGGCTATTTGTCCGGCCATTTGATGCTGACCCTGCGCAAAGACTGGCATCGCGCCAACCAAAGCTACCCGAGCGGCAGCCTGTTGGCAGTAAAGCTGAACAAAGGCGAACTCGGCGCGGCGCAATTGTTGTTCGCACCCAATGACACGCAAGCCTTGGAAAGCGTGGAAACGACCAAGCGTTTTGTGGTCGCCGGCACTTTGGAAAACGTGCAAGGCCGTCTGAAAGCATGGCGTTTTGCCGATGGCGCTTGGCAGGAAGCCGAGTTGCCGCGCCTGCCGATGGGCGCATTGGAAATGACCGACCAGCCGTGGGGCGGCGATGTAGTGTATTTGGCCGCCAGCGATTTCACCACGCCGCTGACCCTGTATGCCTTGGATTTGAACGTGATGGAACTCACCGTCATGCGCCGCCAACCACAGCAGTTTGCCGCCGACGGTATTCAAGTGCGGCAGTTTCGGGCAAGTTCGGCAGACGGCACACAGATTCCTTATTATCATATCGGCAAAAACGTTTCAGACGGCCTCACGCCGCACACACCGACTTTGGTGTATGTATACGGCGGCTTCGGCGTGCCCGAATTGCCGCATTATTTGGGCAGCATCGGCAAATACTGGCTGGAACAAGGCCATGCGTTTGTATTGGCCAACGTACGCGGCGGCGGCGAATTCGGCCCGCATTGGCATCAAGCCGCGCAAGGTTTGCACAAACACAAAAGCACCGACGATTTGCTCGCCATCGTTGACGATTTAAGCCGTCGCGGTGTGAGTTCGCCCGCATGCATCGCCCTGCAAGGCGGCAGCAACGGCGGCTTGGTGGTAGCGTCTGCCTTTGTACGCCAGCCGGAAAGCTTCGGTGCGATGGTATGCGAAATGCCGCTGACCGATATGCTGCGCTATCCTTTATTGTCGGCCGGTTCAAGCTGGACAGACGAATACGGCAACACACAAAAATACGACATTTGCCGCGATTACTGGCAGCAGCATTCGCCCTACCACAACCTTTCAAACGGCCGACTCTATCCGCCTGCCTTAATCACCACCAGCTTGAGCGATGACCGCGTTCACCCCGCCCACGCGCTGAAGTTTTACGCCAAACTGCACAGCCACAGCCCGCAATCGTGGCTGTATTGCCCCGACAACGGCGGCCACACCGGCAACGGCACGCAACAGGATTCCGCCGACGAACTGGCCTGTATTCTGACGTTTTTAAACAGTTTTTTAGTGAAAAAGGCCGTCTGAACGGCAAAATCCCCGTTCAGACGGCCTGCAAACAGCGTTCCCATGTAAAACCCACCCGCTTAACCTATTGATAACAAACAAAAACAAAATGCTGCTTGTAGGATAAAAACAGCCTATGATAATATGCAGCGTAACGAAAGCATTCCTTGAAAATGCATAAAGTGCATTTTTAGATGGAAAACTCTAAACGAATTCGGTAAAATACATCCGATTTATTTTATTTTTTCAAACCCGCCGCAAGGCATATAAGGAACGACTAACATGTCAAATATCGAACAACAAGTTAAAAAAATTGTTGCTGAACAACTGGGCGTGAATGAAGCCGAAGTAAAAAACGAATCTTCTTTCCAAGACGATTTGGGCGCAGACTCATTAGACACCGTTGAATTGGTAATGGCTTTGGAAGAAGCTTTCGGTTGCGAAATCCCTGACGAAGAAGCCGAAAAAATCACCACCGTACAATTGGCTATCGACTACATCACTGCCCACAACAACTAATCCGTAGCCTCCCTGACACACCGGCCTCTGCTGCGATTTCGCATACAGGGGCTTTTACCTTATTAGATATGCTTAAAATTAGAGAAAAATTCTAATTTTCAGACGGCCTCAACAGCATTTTTGCCTTGCCGTCCACCAATCCCGATTAACGACAGCGAGATTATCATGAGTCAACGAAGAGTAGTCATCACAGGCCTCGGCCAAGTATCACCGGTCGGCAACGACGTCGCCACCGCATGGAGCAACCTGCTCGCAGGCAAAAGCGGCATCGGCATGATTACCCGCTTTGACGCATCCGAAATCAACAGCCAAGTCGCCGGCGAAGTACGCGATTTCGATATCGGCGAATACATCAGCGCCAAAGAAGCCCGCCGCATGGATGCCTTTATCCACTACGGTTTGGCTGCTGCCTTGCAAGCCATTCAAGACGCCGGCTTGGACGACACCCCTGATTTGGACAAAGACCGCATCGGCGTGAACATCGGTTCGGGCATCGGCGGCATGCCGAGCATCGAAGCCACCGGCATTGCGGTGCAAGAAGGCGGAGCGCGCAAAATCAATCCGTTCTTTATTCCGGGTTCGCTGATTAACCTGATTGCCGGTCATGTGACTATCTTAAAAGGCTACCGCGGCCCTTCATACGGCATGGTATCGGCGTGTACCACCGGGGCGCACTCTATCGGCGATGCCGCGCGTTTGATTAAATACGGCGATGCAGACGTGATGGTAGCAGGCGGTGCCGAAGGCTCCATCAACTTATTGAGCGTTGGCGGCTTTGCGGCCATGAAGGCTTTGTCGACCCGCAACGACAACCCTACCGCAGCTTCCCGCCCGTGGGATAAAGGACGTGACGGCTTCGTGATTGCCGAAGGTGCCGGCGTATTGGTATTGGAAGAATTGGAACACGCCAAAAAACGCGGTGCAAAAATCTATGCTGAAATCGTCGGCTTCGGTATGAGCTCCGATGCCTACCACATTACCGCACCAAACGAAGAAGGCCCTGCTCTGGCCGTGACCCGCGCATTGAAAGATGCCGGTTTGAACGCAAGCGATGTGCATTATGTTAATGCACACGGCACGTCTACCCCATTGGGCGATGCCAACGAAACCAGAGCTCTGAAACTGGCTTTGGGCGAACACGCTAAAAATGTGGTGGTGAACTCCACCAAATCCATGACCGGCCACTTACTGGGCGCTGCCGGCGGCGTGGAAGCCGTGTACAGCATCATGGCAATTCACGATCAAAAATCGCCACCAACCATTAACTTGGAAGATCAAGACATCGAAGCAGGCTGCGATTTGGACTATTGTGCCAACGAAGCACGCGACCTGAACATCGATGTCGCCATTTCTAACTCTTTCGGTTTTGGCGGCACCAACGGTACACTGGTATTCAAAAAATTTGAAGGCTGATAATTTAATTTGAAAGGCCGTCTGAACAACAATATTGTTCAGACGGCCTTTTTGTATGGATAAATCCTAAGGTTTACCTACTATAGTGAACCCACTTTAAAATAGTACGGCGTTGGCTCGCCTGGCCGTATTATCTATACTGTCTCCGGCTCTCCGCCTTGTCCTATTTTTAAAGTGAATCCACTATAATATTTACCTACTGATAAAGGTATACCCAACGCCGATTAATCCGTTTTATGACTTTGAACTTGATATTCACACCATGCCAAAACCTCTTCCAAGCCGGATAATTCTTCACCCATACCATCGGTAAACACGCGCCAATCCGGCAGGTATTTATCCTGCAATAAGGAAATTACGGGAATACCTTGCCCGATGGCCTGGGCATATTCATCAATCAAGCCGCCGTTTTCACTTTCGGCATGACCGAATTTATTAAACACCAAAATATCGGGCGGCGCTTGCAAGGCTTCGCGGATGACTTCAGAAGAAGCCGCCAGACCGCTTGGATCAAGCAGACAGGCATCGATGGTGCAGCCTTGATCATACATAATGGTATATACCCTGCTATCCGTTAAAGACTGCACACGTTTGCGTAATTTTTGGCCGTTTTCATCCAAAGGATTCAACAAACCCGCTACCTTTAATCCCTGCTGTTGCCAATGCTGCACCGCCTGCCATAAGGCTTGTAATTCGCGGGTTCCTTCACCTTGATACATCAACACGGCAATCGGTTTCATGGTTTTGTCTCCGGTTATAAACGGATAAAAGCTTATGCTAACTCTGCCGCAGTGGCAAGCTTTTCTCGAAGCCGTCCGAATACCGTATCCAATTCCCAGCGCTTGATGTCTTCTACCCCCAAAACAAAAAAGGATGTCGGGTTCCCAACATCCTTTTCAGACGGCCTATCCGCTTAAATCACTTCCAAAGTGAAATAATGGCGCAATTTTTCATACACGTTGTCCGTAACGTTGATGCAACCATTGGTCATGATGCGTTCAGCCACCAATGGCGAAGCGATACGTTCCATGCGGCGCTCGGAAGGTTTACCCAACCAAACGCGATGCAATGCAAATAAAAAATCGTGCTCTTCTTTAAAACCGATTACCTCACCGCCATAGCCCGATTTTTTCGTAGCCATGATGGTCATAGGGAAAGTCCCCTTAGGCGTGGTTTTACCGATAAGCACAGGGTGGCATTGTTTATCATCAGCAAAGCACAATTCGGCTTTAGCGGTATCCACAATGACCTTCTTACGCTTCACATAATCGCTGACCGTATCGGCACTGGCAAACGTGTTCAAGCCCAATACTAAGGCCATAGTTAACCAAACTTTTTTCAAATTCTATCCCATTACTGACGGATACGTTGCGGTGTGGTCACCACTTCGCGGATAATCACTTGCGGCTCTGCTTTAGGTGCGGGAGGAGGACAGGCGGCATCTTTAGGGAATACGGGATTCCAGTGGAAGCTGCGCGCAAATTTATTTTTATCATAGATTACTTTGTATTGACAAGTGGTGATGCCTTCTACACCTGAAGTGTTATCAGGATCCACGCCTACGCCCGGAGTATAAAAGTGGAACAGGTAATCCCATTCGCGCACGCCAACCATGCCTTCATCGTAATGCGGACGCCCCAAGATTTTGTATATGTCGTCTTTGGTCAAGCCCGGACGCATTTGATCCAACTCATCCCAAGTCGGGAACGTACCGCGGTCGTTATTGAAGGTCAATGAATAAGGCTTAGGAAACACCGGGTTATCGGTGGTACCTTCCGGCGTGATATCGCTCTTGGTCGCACATGCTGCCAACAAGCCGGTTGCCAATAACGACAAACCGATTTTAACGATTTGATTAGTTTTCATAAGATAATCCTTGTTGATTTCCCAAACCGCCTTTTCCAGACGGCCTTAATTGATTCCGGCACTATCCTGCTGCCGCTTTCTTAAAAAATAACTACATGGCATTTTCAATCCTGATTGGCCAAAATGTCGCATTTCCAATGTCGTCAGAAACTGACATTTATTGTCACTTTGCAACAATTTCATTCAACAACAACCTAAACCGTCAATCTCGTTGTTTTGACATCAGAATATGCTTTAATCACACATTCTACTATTAGGTGTTGTTTTATTTGGAATTTCACTAATTGATTGAAAACACCCTATTTCTGCTTAATATACCATGCAATTTTCATGCCATATTTTAAATTCATATTGTTTATCACATCAAAAGGCCGTCTGAAACAATTTACGTTCAGACGGCCTTTGCTTAAGTTACCAAATCACCACCGATTCGATTATCCTTCTACTTTCACTTCAACGCGACGGCCTTCTTGCTCATTGCCGACTGCGCCGGTGGTGTTTTCAGGCTTACGCAACTCAATATTCGCTGCATCCACGCCTTGCGCTTCAAAGAAAGCTTGAACAGCTTGAGCACGTTGTTTAGACAATTCCTCATTGGCTGCCGCATTACCAGTGCTGTCTGCAAAACCACTGATTACCAGTTTTTTGCCTTCTTTACCGGCGGCAATTATTTCTGCAACGATGGCATCCGCACCTTCAGCAATGTCGTTTTTACCGGTCGCAAAGTAGAATTTAGCCACACCATCTTCCACCAATACACGAGCCGCCGAATCCGCCTCCTGAACCACAGGATCAGTTGTTGAAGCCACAGCGGGCGTTGCGTCAGAAGCTGCAGGAGCAGCCACTTCAGATGCAACAACCCGCGCAGATGCTTCAGCAAGAACTGCTACATCAGAAGCAGCAGAGGCGCCGGCTTCAACCGGTGCAGGTGCCGTAGCAGGTTCTTGTTTGTTACCACAGCTCTTGAAGGCAAACAATGCTGCCAAAGCAGCCAAACCCAACACAATCCATTTACCTGCGCCGCCTTTTTTGGCCGCTACAGGTGCTGCCGCAGCCGCAGATGCATTCGCGGCAGAAGCTGTTGCCGCTGCGCCGGTTGCACCCAAACCGCTAATCACATTAGTCAGGCCGCCGAACAAACCGCTCAAGCTGCCGATACCCAGTGCCGACAACATGTTCGGGCCCAATACGCGTGATAACCAGCTCTGTTGTTGACCCAACAAGCCCAGCAATTGGCTGCCGCTCAAGTTGCCACTTTGTACTTTACCGCGCAAAACAGACAGTACCAAAGGCAATGCCAATGCCAGCAAAGAACCTGAAGATGCTTTAGAAATACCGCTTTCTGCTGCAATTTGGTCGGCCACGTTTGGCGCATTACCGCCCAACAGGTCAGGCAGCAACTGTTTGCCCAAATCAATCAGGCTGCCTGCGCCGTTACCGGTGGCAACATCAGCAACCGCAGTATTCAAACGTGCGCCACCCTCACCGGTAATCAAATCCAACAAACCTGAAGCGTTGGCAGTATTGCCGCTAACATGTTTCACCAAACCGGCGATAATCGCAGGTACCGCCAAACCGGCTGCTTGCGTGCTGTTTTCAGCGGCTTCGCCGTTGGCCGTTAAAAATTGCCCCAACACATCGCCCACTTGGCCTTGCAACAAGTTACCTAAATCTAAAGACATATCCATTTCCTTGTATGTTTGTTGTAGAAACTCCGCATATTCGCGAACTAATAACCATACTACATGAGGCATTATTATTTGTAACAGCGAATTTCATTAAATTAATGAGTTTTTACAGAGTACATCATAAAACATACTAAAATTGGAATTAAAGAAACGGATTATGTCGCTTTTCATGTGAAATAGTCGTCAATCTGCCGTGCCCGGGTATAACCTGCGTTTCAGGCGGCAATACCAAAAGCTTACTACGGATATGATTGATTAAATCTTCATGATTACCTCTCGGGAAATCTGTGCGACCGATTGTCTCGTAAAATAACACATCGCCCGCAACCAGCAGATTTTCCGAAGCGCAATAAAAGACCACATGCCCCGGTGTATGGCCGGGAATATGCAATACTGTAAATTCGTATTGGCCGACTGTCAGTATCTCACCCTCACTCAACCAACGGGTCGGCACCACCGCAGGCGACACCGGAAAGCCGAATTGTGCCGTGGTTTGCGGCAACGCCTGCAGCAAAAACTCGTCTTCCCTATGCGGCCCTATAACCGGCACGGGGCATTTCTTCAAAAACTCATCCACCCCGCCCGCATGATCCAAATGCCCGTGCGTGAGCCACATTTCTTTTACCGTCAGCTTTTTTTCCGCAACCTGCTTCAACAAAAACAGCACATCGCCGCCCACATCAGTCAAAACCGCTTCATGCGTTTCATCATCCCACAACAGCGAACAATTCTGACGAAACGGCGTAACCGCCATAATCTCAACCTGTAAAGCCATGATTTGATTCCTTCCCGGCCGATATGCATATTTCAGACGGCCTACTAGTATAATACAATATAGTTTCTTAAATTATTATAAGAAACGGAAACGAACACCATGAGACTCATCATACCCATTTTTACCGCGCTTTTCATCTCAAGCCGATTGTTTGCCGCCGATTTATTGCTGGCACAAGAATACAAAAATCAAAACATTCAAGGCTGGGCGATGAGCGAGAAACTCGACGGCGTTCGCGCCTATTGGGACGGCAGCAAACTCATCAGCCGCCAAGGTTATGCCTTCACACCGCCCAAAGGCTATACCGCCGATTTCCCGCCCTATCCGCTGGACGGAGAACTGTACAGCGGCCGCCAACAGTTTGAACACATTTCCGCCGCCGTCCGCCGCCACAACGGCAGCTGGCAAGACATCAAACTGCACGTCTTCGATGTTCCGTCCGCCCAAGGAAATCTTTACCAACGTCTGGCCGTGCTGCAAAAATGGCTGCACGCCCACCCTAAAGCCCCGATTGTCATCATCAAACAGATAGCGGTCAAAAACCGGGAACATGTGTTCCAACACCTGAAACAAATCGAAGCCTTGGGCGGCGAAGGCGTGATGCTGCGCAACCCCAATCTTGCCTACGCCGGCGGGCGCAGCGACCAACTGCTCAAACTCAAAAGCATTCAGGATGCCGAATGCACCGTCACCCGCCACTACGAAGGCAAAGGCAAAAACAGCGGCAAACTGGGCGCAATCGGCTGCAAAAACCAACTGGGCGAATTCAAAATCGGCAGCGGCTTCAAAGATGCCGACCGCCTCAATCCGCCTCCCGTCGGCTCAGTCATCACCTACCGCTATCGTGGCTTTACCAAAAAAGGCACGCCTAGATTCGCCACCTATTTCCGCAAACGCAGCGACCGCTGAACTATCGTGAAATAACCTCAAAACACTGCCGTCTGAAAATACGGTTGCAGCACAACCTCGATCACATCAAGACTTGAACTAGCAAGATAACTATATGTTACTAAACAATATAATTCCGGTTAAATTCAAAAATACCCATTTTGCCAAAGTTAAAATTTTACGGCGGGATAGGGGCGGGATAGTTCGGCGGGGGTTTTGGTCTGAAAGCGGTCAATTTGCGGTCGATTTTTTTACCCGTTTTTCAGACGGCTTGCAGTTGTTCGGCCAGTTCGGGGGGATTGGTGCAGCAGTTTCAGGGCTGTGCCGCCGGGGTGGCGGCGCCCTGCTCCCATGATTGGACGGTTTGCGCCGATATGTTCAGAGCAGGCGGGCAAATTCGGTTTGTGTGGCGGTGTGCAGCGGGTGGCGGGCGGTCAGTTTGACGGTGTGCCGTGCGGTGCGGATTTGTTCGGGGTCATATCTGCTCTTTACAGGATTTCTTTGGCTTTTTCCAATACAGCCATTATTTCGGCTGCGCTCATTGGTGGCGGCGGGCTGATGGCTGTGCCTGTGTGGTCGATTTCCTGCTTGTCGCTGTAACCGTGCTTGGTTAGCAGCAGTTTGGCAAAGGCGGCGTTATATTCGCCGGTTAATCCGCCGTTAATCAGGCGTATTTCCTGCATGGTCTGCACCTGCTCTGCTACGGCGGCGATTTCGGGGCTTTGGCGGGTATATTCGGCCAGTGTGCTGCGGTTTTTGCCAAGATACAGGGCTAGGCCTGCCAAGGTGGGCAGGGCTTCGCCTGCGGGTAGGTTTTCAATGTAGATTTGGGCGGCTGCGATAAGCTCCGCTGTTCATTCGCTTGGTCGTGCCATGGTTGGTTTTCCCTGTTACCGAATGTGCCATTGTACGGCTTCTGTGCTGCGCTGCAAGTTCTTACGAGTCTGAAATGTAATGAAATTTACGGGTTATCCGCTATGCTGCAAGGTTGGATTACTAAAAAATACTAAATTAACCTTAACTTTTGCTAACAAGTGCGAACGGGTTTTCAGACGGCCTGCGCTGGTGTTGGTGGTGAAAATGATAAAAAAGTAGTTAAGAAAGCGGTAAATATAATGGATTCACTTTAAAATAGGACAAGGCGGTGAGGCGAAGGCAGTATAGATAATACGGCTAGGCGAACCAACGCCGTACTATTTTAAAGTGGATTCACTATGATTTATATTGAGTGGATTGACGATAGCTTCCCGCCTATCGGCGTAACAGCCAAATACAGGCCACCGTCTGCCAGCTTATACAGTTATCAGCAAGCTTGGCATTCTTGATTTGTCAGGCGTTCAGGGAGCATTTTTGGGGTTTGTTCAAGTGTATTTTTGGTCCCTCAATATCCCCCCGATTTATGCTTTATTCAATTGGACTGCATTAGATGATTATTTAGACAAAAAACAGGATAACCACACCAGCCAATTATGCTATACGCCTTTATTTATAGTATATTAAAATAAGAATTCCCAAATCAACACTGAATATTTAGAGTCCAAAATGTCATACTCAATAGAACTACGAGAAAAAGCATACCAATACTATCAGGCATGCAAAAATGCCAGCGAAGTTTGCAAAGCATACCAAATTGACCCAAAAACATTTCGAAGTTGGAGAAAACGCTATGAGCAAACCGGTTCATTTGAACATCAAGTCAAAGGTGGCAATGCAACCAAAGTCAATAAAAACCTGCTCATAAAATATGTTAAAGAACACCCTGATGCATACCAGCATGAAATTGCAGCTCATTTTGGGTGTACGCCGGCTAATATTTGTTATTTGTTCAAAGTATTGGGTATTACGCGTAAAAAAAGACCACGAGCTACAAAGAACAAAAACCAGAACAGGTAGCCACTTATCAACAAGCATTAAATCAATATGCTGATTATCAAGTTGTTTTCCTTGATGAAACAGGATTTGATACTTTTTACTACCGTCCTTATGCCTATTCACCAAAAGGGCTTCCAGTTAAAGCGCAAATCAGTGGTAAACGATACCAGCGCACATCACTGGTTGCAGCTCAAATCAAAGACCAAAGTAATCTAATTGCACCCATGATTTATTCAGGCACGATGGATAGTCGTTTATTTGAAGCATGGTTTGAAGGCGTATTGCTGCCTGAATTAACTGAACAATCTGTTATTGTGATGGATAATGCTCGCTTTCATCGGATGTCTGTTTTAGCAGAGATTTCAGAAAAAGAGGGGCATAAAATCTTAGCTCTTGCACCTTATTCGCCAGAGCTTAATCCGATTGAAAAAGCATGGGCGAACATTAAAAAGCATCTACGAAAAGTGCTGCCTGAAATAGGCAATTTTATGGCTGCATTAATGAGTAGTTTTTATTTTAATTAACTATATCAGGGTTTCGACGATGGAATTAGGTGGCATTGGACGTAAAAAAACCGCCTGAATTTCAGACGGTTTTCTTTTGATGGTGCCGACATCGAGACTTGAACTCGAACGATCTAGGATCACTACCCCCTCAAGATAGCGTGTCTACCAATTCCACCATGTCGGCCGGTAACTTTTACTTTTTCATTTACTGCTGCGCAGATGAGGCGGGAACGGGTGCAGCAGGTATGGTGTTTGCATTATTTGGTACAGGTGCAGTTTGTGCCGGCCGGCTTTGCTGCACGGTGCTAAAGTCTAAACCGTGGCGCGTGGTGTTGGAATGGATATACACCATCGCCATGCAGGTGGCGAAAAATACGGTGGCTGCAATGGCGGTTGAACGGGTTAGAAAGTTGGCATTACCGCCTGAACCGAACACACCTTGCGCGCTACCACTGCCGGAACCGAAAGTCGCACCGGCATCCGCACCTTTGCCGTGTTGGAGCAATACCAACACAATCACGGCCAATGCGGAAATGATGTTCACAATCCAAATAACGGTTTTAAAGGCTTCCATAATTCCCTATGATGCTTGCGCGGCGTCGATGATGGCGGTAAACGAGTCATAAGACAAGGATGCGCCGCCGACTAATGCGCCGTCTACATGTGGCACGGCGAAAATGTCTGCTGCGTTTTCAGCTTTCACGCTTCCGCCGTAAAGAATTCGGATTTTAACATCGTTGCCACACAAAGACAAGATTTGTTTGTGGATAAACGCGTGCATTTCGGCGATTTGCTCGACGGTGGCGACTTTGCCGGTGCCGATCGCCCAAACCGGTTCGTATGCCACGGCGATGTTTTTGGTGTCTAAGCCTTGCAATACAGATAATTGGTGTGCAATCACTTCCTGCTCTTGGCCGGCTTCGCGCTCTTCCAAGCTTTCGCCGACACACAATAATGGAATCAGGCCGACGTTTAATACGTTTTCCATTTTGCGGCGTTGGATTTCGTTTTTCTCGCCGAAATACAGGCTGCGCTCGGAGTGGCCGATTAAGACGATGTCGGTACCGATGTCGGCCAACATTTCGGCGGACACTTCGCCGGTGTAGGCTCCGTTGTTCGGGAAACGGCTGACGTCTTGGGCGCAGGTTAAAATGCGGTTGTTCAACACAATCTGCATGGCGTTGTGCAGCTGCAACAGATACACGGTCGGCGCGGCCAAGCCGATTAATACGCGCTCGGCGGTCGGCATGATGCGGAAGCGGTGCATGAGTGCATTGTTGTTTTGCAGGCGGCCGTTCATTTTCCAGTTGCCGATGACCCATTTTTGATCCCACATACCGATTTCGTGTTGCATGTTGCTCTTGCTCCGTCAGATTAAATCACTGTGACGAAGTGTAGTTCATATCGACATGATTAGCAATATTTCCTGTGCGGACGGCCTTGTTTCCTGCCGACCTGCCAATTGGTCTATAATTCGGTTTTATATTTTTCAGACGGCCTTCCCGTATGCATTCTCTTCACCTTTCCCACACCGGCAAAACCGCGCGTTATCAAGAATTACTGCCGCAAATCGAGAGCGTCATCAGCGGTGAAACCAATCTGATTGCAAACTTGGCCAACACCGCCGCCATCTTAAAAGAAGCGTTCGGCTGGTTTTGGGTCGGCTTTTATTTGGTTGAACAAGAACACCAAGAATTGGTGTTGGCTCCATTCCAAGGCCCGCTGGCCTGCACGCGGATTCCTTATGGACGCGGTGTATGTGGTCAGGCATGGGCACGCGGCGAAACTATTGTGGTTGAAGACGTCAGCCGACACCCCGGCCACATCGCTTGCTCGTCCTTATCGCAATCGGAAATTGTGGTGCCGCTGTTTGATTCAGACGGCTGCTGCTATGGTGTGTTGGATGCGGATGACGACAAACTGGCGCAGTTTGATGAAACCGATGCACGCTATTTAAATGAATTGGCTGATATACTCAGCCGCCACGCAATAAAATAGGCCGTCTGAAATATGGCAAGGCGGCCGATTCGATTCTATAATAACGGTTCTTTCCCGATAACCCCAGACACGGAGCACAATCATGGACTTTGACAAAGCGCGTTTCAATATGGTCGAACAACAAATCCGCCCTTGGGACGTGTTGGATTTTAATGTGCTCGATGCCCTGATGGACATTCCGCGAGAACATTTCGTTGCCGATAACCAGCAAGGTTTGGCGTATTCCGATACCGAATTGCCGCTGCCCAACGGCCATAAAATGCTGGAGCCGAAAGTTGTGGCGCGGTTGGCGCAGGGTTTGAAATTAAGCAAACAAGACAAAGTATTGGAAATCGGCACCGGTTCGGGCTATGCCACCGCATTGTTAGCGGAATTGGCCGGCGAAGTGGTTTCAGACGATCTTGATCTTGAGCAGCAAAACCGTGCTAAAGCTGTGTTGGACGACTTGGGCTATCAAAATATTTATTACGCGCAAAACGACGGCTTGGCCGAACACACCGAAGGCGCACCCTTCGACGCGATTTACGTTGGCGGCGGCGTGCATGATGTGCCCGAAACCTTAAAAGCACAATTGAAAGACGGCGGCCGTATGGTTGTCGTGGTCGGCGACAAACCGGTGCAACGCGCCCTGCTCGTCACCCGCAACGGCAACCGATTCAGCCAAAGCGTGTTGTTCGACACCCTCATCTCCCACCTCAACGACAAAACCAACCGACCTTTCGGCAACTTTGATTTTTAAAGATTGCCGCCATATTAAACGCAAGAGACTGCCGGATGATTTGTTTCGGCCGCACTCAAAAGAAAGGCCGTCTGAAACATTTCCTTTCAGACGGCCTGTTTTACTTTTTATATTTATATAAAGACAAAGACCGAATAATGACGATTCCGCAACTTTCCGTGATTGAATTCAAAAAATGGCAAGATGAAGGCCGCGAATTTCATTTGCTTGATGTGCGTACCGATGACGAAGTCGAAATTTGCGCCCTGCCCAACGCCATTCATATCCCGATGAACCTGATCCCATTGCGCCACAACGAGTTGCCCGATGACGGTCTGCCGATTGTGGTGTATTGCCACCACGGCATCCGCAGCCTTCACACCGCGCTTTACTTGGCCGACATGGGCTTTGAGCCATTGTATAACCTGCAAGGCGGCATAGACGAATGGGCATTACAAGTAGATGCGAATATCGCTCGTTATTAAAAACCTAAAGCGCAAAAGGTTATTTTGTTTTGCCATTTCGCGAAACACACGATAAGATTAAACTCATAATTTTAAAGATAAAATTTTACCAAAATACCACAAAATAACTAAACCGGAATAACTAGAGCTTCATCATGCTGACCGATCCATTCGGCCGTACCGTCGACTACTTACGGATATCCGTGACCGACCGCTGCGACCTGCGCTGCACTTATTGCCTGCCCAAAGGCTTCAAAGGTTTTTCCATTCCCAAAGAATGGCTGACCATTGAAGAACTCGGCCGCGTGGCTTCTGCGTTCGCCCGCCTCGGCACCAAACGCTTCCGCCTGACCGGCGGCGAACCCCTGTTGCGCAAAGGTTTGGCCGATTTGGCCGCCGAAATCAACCGCCAACCCGGTGTCGAAGACATTTCGCTCACCACCAACGGCACCCGGCTCGACAAACACGCCTACGCCTTGCGCCAAGCCGGTGTGCGCCGCTTAAACATCAGCCTCGACAGCCTCCGCCGCGACTGCGTGACCAACATCACCGGCAGCGACTGTCTGCCGCAAGTGCTCGACGGCATCAAAGCCGCTAAAGAAGCCGGGTTCGAGCGCATCAAAATCAATATGGTGCCACTCAAAGGCATCAACGACATGGATTTGGACGAAATGGTCGCCTTCTGCATGGAACACGGCTTTATCCTGAATCTCATCGAAGCGATGCCGATGGGCACCACCGGCCAAGCCCACGCCAAAGTCAGCCTGCAACCGGTATTGGAAGAATTGCGCCAAAAGTTTGGTTTAAGCCCGTTTGAAGGCAAAATCGGCGGCGGCCCGGCGCGCTACTGGCAAAGCGAGAACAACGGCTTCACTCTTGGCCTGATTACCCCGATGAGCCAACACTTCTGCGCCACCTGCAACCGCGTGCGCCTGTCCGCCACCGGCAACATCCACCTCTGCCTCGGCCAAGAAGACAAAGCCCCATTGCGCGACCTGCTGCGCGATAACTGCAGCGATGCCGATCTTGACCAAGCCATCCGCGATGCGATTGCAATGAAGCCGGAAAAACACGAATTTGTGGAAAATCCGAAGAAGATTATTCGGGTGATGGCGTTGACCGGTGGTTAGGCACTTATTTTGTTTATCTATAAATAATAAAAGGCCGTCTGAACATTTATGTTTCAGACGGCCTTTTATTATTTATAGTGGCTTCACTTTAAAACAGTACGGCGTTGGTTCGCCTAGCCGTATCATCTATACTGTCTTTGGCTCACCGCATTGTCCTACTTTTAAAGTGAACCCACTATACTACTCAAAATCAATCAAACAAATCACCCAACTTATCTAAAAACGATTTCTTGCGCGGGGTTTGGCTGCGGTCGAGTCCGGTAGAAATGCTTTCAAATTCTTCCAGCAATTCTTTCTGGCGGTCGGTCAGGTTGACCGGTGTTTCCACCACCACATGGCAGTATAAATCGCCGGTGGCGCTGGAGCGCAAAGATTTGATGCCTTTGCCTTTGACGCGCATGCGGCGGCCGTTTTGGGTTTCATGCGGAATGTTGAGTTTGACTTTGCCGTCTAAAGTCGGTACTTCGACTTCGCCGCCGAGGGCGGCTACGGCAAAGCTGATCGGCAGTTCGCAGTGTAAATCCAAGCCGTTGCGCTCGAAGATTTTGTGTTCTTTAACCCTGACGTTGACGTACAAATCACCTGCCGGTGCGCCGTGCTGGCCCGGTTCGCCTTCGCCGCTCAAGCGGATGCGCTGGCCGTCGTCGATGCCGGCGGGAATATTGACTTCGACGGTTTTACTGGTTTTGATGCGGCCTTCGCCCCGGCATTTGATGCACGGGTCTTTGATTTCTTTGCCGGTGCCGTGACAGGTCGGACAGGTCTGCTGCATTTGGAAAATGGCTTGGCGGACGTGAACTGTGCCGCTGCCGCGGCAGGTGGAGCAGGTGGTGGCGGATGTGCCGGGTTTGGCACCGCTGCCGTGGCAGACATCGCATTCTTCGTAGGTCGGAATATTGATGCGTTTTTTAATGCCTTTGGCAGCTTCTTCAAGGGTGATTTCTACGCCGACCTGCAAATCTGCGCCTTGATAATTCGGCTGACGGCCGCCCCCTGCCGCTCCGCCGAACATTTGGCTGAAAATATCGCTGAAGTCAAAGCCTTGTGCACCGCCGAATCCGCCGCCAAAACCGCCCGCGCCGCCACCCATGCCTTGCTCGAAGGCGGCGTGGCCGTATTGGTCGTACATGGTGCGTTTTTCTTTGTCGGAAAGGGTGTCGTAGGCTTTTTGGATTTCTTTGAATTTTTCTTCCGCCGCTTTGTCGCCGGGGTTGCGGTCGGGATGGTATTTCATCGCCAGTTTGCGGTAGGCTTTTTTGATTTCGTCCTCGCCGGCGCTGCGGGCAACGCCGAGGGTTTCGTAATAGTCTTGGTTGCTCATATTCGTAGTGGAATAGTTTAGGTGTTAAAACTGGTGTGCAGATATGGGCAGTGACGGGAATCTCAAGGGGAAAAATAAAAGGCCGTCTGAAAAACAGGAATATATTTTTTCAGACGGCCTTTTTATTACATATTTCCTATGCAAACAGATTCCGCAAATTGCCGACAATTCGCCAGTAAACTGCTATAATCCCATGCTAATTTTTCACTTTTTTTCAGCGTAAAGCAGACGAATCATGCAAGAACAATACCAACCGTCCGCCATCGAACCGGCGGCGCAGCAAAAATGGGACGACGCCCGTATTTTCAACGTCTCCGAAGACGCTTCCAAACCGAAATATTACTGTTTGTCCATGTTCCCCTATCCCAGCGGCAAGCTGCATATGGGGCATGTGCGCAACTACACCATCGGCGATGTGTTGAGCCGTTTTAAATTGTTAAACGGTTTCAATGTGTTGCAGCCTATGGGTTGGGACGCTTTCGGTATGCCGGCGGAAAATGCGGCGATGAAAAACAACGTTGCGCCGGCGGCGTGGACGTATGACAACATCGAATATATGAAAACCCAGCTTAAAAGTTTGGGTTTCGCCATCGACTGGAATCGTGAAGTGGCGACCTGCAAGCCGGAATATTACCGTTGGGAACAGTGGCTGTTTACCAAACTGTTTGAAAAAGGCGTGGTGTACCGCAAAAACGGCACGGTAAACTGGGACCCTGTCGATCAAACCGTGTTGGCGAACGAGCAGGTGATTGACGGTCGGGGCTGGCGTTCGGGGGCGTTAATCGAAAAACGCGAAATCCCGATGTATTACTTCAAAATCACCGATTATGCCGAAGAATTGCTTAACGATTTGGACAAGCTGGAACACTGGCCGGAACAAGTCAAAACCATGCAGCGCAACTGGATCGGCAAATCACGCGGCATGACCGTGCGTTTTGCGGTTTCAGACGACAGCAAACAGGGTTTGGAAGGTGATGACGCACAATTCCTGCAAGTCTATACCACCCGCCCCGATACGCTGATGGGTGCGACTTATGTTGCCGTTGCCGCCGAACATCCGCTGGCAACCGCCGCATCCGCCGACAAACCCGAATTGCAGGCGTTTATCGCCGAGTGCAAAGCCGGTTCGGTTGCCGAAGCGGATATGGCGACGATGGAGAAAAAAGGCGTGCCGACCGGCCGCTTCGTGGTTAATCCGCTCAACGGCGACAAGCTGGAAGTGTGGATTGCCAACTATGTTTTGTGGGGTTACGGCGACGGCGCAGTGATGGCGGTTCCGGCGCATGACGAACGTGATTTCGAGTTTGCCGGAAAATACAATCTGCCGAAAAAACAAGTGATTGCCGTCGGCGACAACGCATTCGATGCAAACCAATGGCAAGAATGGTATGCCGACAAAGAAAACGGCGTGTTGGTCAACAGCGGCAAATTTGACGGCATGGATTTTCAGACGGCATTTGAAGCGATTGCCGCCGAACTGCAAAGCAGCGGTGCGGGCGAACCGAAAACCCAATACCGCCTGCGCGACTGGGGCATTTCCCGCCAACGCTACTGGGGTTGCCCGATTCCGATTATCCATTGCGACGATTGCGGCGACGTGCCGGTTCCCGAAAAAGATTTGCCGGTGGTACTGCCGGAAAACGTCGTGCCGGACGGCATGGGTTCGCCGTTGGCAAAAATGCCCGAATTTTACGAAACCCAATGCCCGTGCTGCGGCAAACCCGCCAAGCGGGAAACCGATACCATGGATACCTTTATGGAATCGAGCTGGTATTTCTTCCGCTATATGTCGCCCGAGTTTTCAGACGGCATGATCGAGCCTGCCGCCGCCGATTACTGGGGTTCGGTCGATCAATACATCGGCGGTATCGAACACGCCATTCTGCATTTGCTCTACGCCCGCTTCTTCACCAAACTGATGCGCGACGAAGGCTTGGTCAAAGTGGACGAACCGTTTGAACGCTTGCTCACGCAGGGCATGGTCGTCTGCGAAACCTATTACCGTGAAAACGAAAAAGGCGGCAAAGACTGGATTAACCCCGCCGATGTCGAAGTGCAGACCGACGAAAAAGGCAGACCCGTTTCCGCCACGCTGAAAGCCGACGGACTGCCCGTCGTCATCAGCGGTACGGAAAAAATGTCCAAATCCAAAAACAACGGCGTCGATCCGCAAGAGCTGATTAACGCTTACGGCGCAGACACCGCCCGCCTGTTCATGATGTTTGCCGCCCCGCCCGAGCAGTCCCTCGAATGGAGCGACAGCGGCGTAGAAGGCGCGCACCGCTTCCTGCGCCGCCTGTGGCGCACGGTTTACGAATACCTGAAACAGGGCGGAGCAGGCAAAGCGTTTGCCGGCAGCCAAGACGGTTTGAGCAAAGAACTCAAAGAATTGCGCCACAAACTGCACAGCACCATCGTCAAAGTCAGCGACGACTACGGCCGCCGCCAACAGTTCAACACCGCCATCGCCGCCGTGATGGAACTGCTGAACCAATACGACAAAACCGATACTTCGGGCGAAACCGGCAGAGCCGTTGCCCAAGAAGTGCTGGAAGCCGTAACCCGACTGCTGTGGCCGATTGCCCCGCACATCAGCGAAACCCTGTGGAGCGAATTGAACGGCACGAAACTGTGGGAAGCCGGCTGGCCGCAGGCAGATGAAGCCGCACTGGTGAAATCCGAAATCGAAATCATGGTGCAGGTAAACGGCAAACTGCGCGGCAAACTCACCCTTGCCGCCGATGCTTCCAAAGAAACCGTCGAAGCCGCCGCACTCGCCCACGAAGGCGCAGTGAAATTCATGGAAGGCAAAGCACCGAAAAAAATCATCGTTGTTCCGGGCCGTTTGGTGAACATCGTGGTGTAAACATTGTTGGAAAAAACCGAATCCGGCAAGGCCGTCTGAAAGATTTCAGACGGCCTTTTTGCTTTATATCCGCTATAATCAATCTTTTTTTCAGACGGCCTTTTTGCCCCGACTACCAACCATGAACATCACCCACATTCTCGCTCAAGAACTCTCCGCCACCGCCGCCCAAATTGCCGCCACCGTCGCCATGCTTGACGAAGGCGCGACCGTGCCGTTTATCGCGCGTTACCGCAAAGAAGCCACCGGCGGCTTGGACGACACGCAATTGCGCACGCTGGCCGAGCGTCTGCAATACCTGCGCGAACTCGAAGCGCGTAAAGAAAGCGTGTTAAAAAGCATTGAAGAACAAGGCAAACTTTCAGACGGCCTGCGCGAGCAAATCGAAGCCTGCGACAACAAAACCGCGCTGGAGGATTTATACCTGCCCTACAAACCCAAACGCCGCACCAAAGCGCAAATCGCCCGCGAGCAAGGTTTACAGCCGCTGGCCGATTTATTGCTGAACGAGCAGCCGCAAGACATGGAAGCTGCCGCCGCGCCGTTTGTCAAAGACGACATCGCCGACACCAAAGCCGCGCTCGACGGCGCACGCGCAATTTTGATGGAACAGTTCGCCGAAGATGCCGAACTCATCGGCCGCCTGCGTGAAAAATTGTGGAACGAAGCCGAAATCCACGCGCAAGTGATGGAAGGCAAAGAAAACGAAGGCGAAAAATTCAAAGATTATTTCGACCACCGCGAAGCCGTGCGCACCATGCCGAGCCACCGCGCACTGGCCGTTTTGCGCGGCCGCAACGAAGGCATGTTGTCCGTCGCGCTGAAATACCGGCCCGATGACACGCCGATTACCCAAGCTTCTGAATACGAAGACTTCATCGCCAAACATTTCCACGTTTCAGACGGCCACAAATGGCTGCGCGACACCGTGCGCCTAGCGTGGCGCGCAAAAATCTTCCTGTCGCTCGAATTGGAAGCCTTAGGCCGTCTGAAAGAAAACGCCGATACCGATGCGATTACCGTATTCGCCCGCAACCTCAAAGACTTGCTGCTCGCCGCCCCCGCCGGCCGTCTGACCACACTCGGTCTTGATCCCGGCTACCGCAACGGCGTGAAATGCGCGGTGGTGAGCGACACGGGCAAACTGCTGGACACCGTGATTGTGTATTTACACCAAGAAAACAATATGTCGGCAGCGCTTGCCGCTTTGATTAAAAAACACGGTGTGAAGCTGATTGCCATCGGCAACGGCACCGCCAGCCGCGAAACCGACAAGCTGGCGGGCGAATTGGTAAAAGCCATGCCGGAAATGGGTTTGCATAAAATCGTTGTGTCCGAAGCCGGTGCGTCCGTCTATTCCGCCAGCGAACTGGCCGCGCGCGAGTTCCCCGAATTGGACGTGAGTCTGCGCGGCGCCGTCTCCATCGCCCGCCGCCTGCAAGACCCGCTCGCCGAATTGGTGAAAATCGATCCGAAATCCATCGGCGTCGGCCAATATCAACATGACGTGAATCAAAGCCAACTGGCCAAATCGCTCGATGCCGTAGTGGAAGACTGCGTAAATGCCGTGGGCGTGGACGTGAACACCGCCTCCGCCCCGCTGCTCGCCCGCATTTCCGGCCTGAACCAAACGCTTGCGCAAAATATCGTTGCCTACCGCGACGAACACGGCGCGTTCGACACCAGAAAAAAACTCTTAAAAGTGCCGCGCTTGGGTGAAAAAACCTTCGAACAAGCCGCCGGATTTTTGCGCATTAACGGCGGCAAAGAGCCACTCGATGCCAGCTCCGTACACCCCGAAGCCTATCCGATTGTCGCCAAAATGCTCGATGATTTGCACATCAACGCTGGTGATTTAATCGGCAACCGCGAACAAATCAAACACATCAAACCCGCCGCATACACCACCGAACAATTCGGCCTGCCGACCGTGTTGGATATCCTCGCCGAACTCGAAAAACCCGGCCGCGACCCGCGCGGCGAGTTCCGGACGGCCTCATTTGCCGAAGGCGTGAACGAAATCAAGGACCTGCAAATCGGCATGATTTTGGAAGGCGTGGTCAGCAACGTTGCCAATTTCGGCGCATTCGTCGATATCGGCGTACACCAAGACGGCCTCGTCCACATCTCTGCACTCGCCGACAAATACGTCAGCGACCCGCGCGAAGTGGTAAAAGCCGGTGATGTGGTAAAAGTGAAAGTGTTGGAAGTGGACGAAAAGCGCAAACGCATTGCGCTCACCATGCGCTTGGATGATGAAGGCGGTGCAGCCGACACACGCAGCGGCAGGCCGTCTGAAAATCAATCCAGTAGCGGTAAAACACGTTCAAACAGCAATCAACGCAATCCGCGTGAAAAAGCAGTGGGCAATACCGCGATGGCGGATGCGTTTGCGAAGTTGAAGAAATAATATAAACATAGGGCTGGACATGACGTGTAAAAAATCCCGTTTTTTAGCATTGCTAAAATATAGAAAAAAACGGGATTTTTTACTCTATTCACCTTATCAACGGCTTAATCATGTATTCCATTCCTCACTCCCGCCTCAAACCGGCTTTGAAACCATGGCCGTCTTAAAAAAAGCTCCGGCATTGGCACAGCGCTATCTAGCCGAATTCAAAGGAATCTGCCGCTGTAGGAAATCGTCGGGTTGTTTACACTCTTTATGCAAAACGGCTTTTGTTTTTTGCCCGAACGATTGGTTTAGGATTTTCGGGCGTTATCAAGAATCATGCGGCTTTGCCGTGCCTTTCGGCATTCTTGGCAACGCTCGAAAATCCCAAATAGGCCTTCAGGCAAAAAAGAAAAAGTGCAAACAACACCAGGGGCTGTCGACATTCAAGTTTACCTTAATCGCAATACGGCAGCCGCAAGGTAAATATTGGCAGTAAAAGACTGGCCAGTTTTTTCTGCACGCATCGCAATCTTCTTGAATTCTTTGAGTTTGCAAAAAAAGTTCTCAATCAAATGTCGCCAGCAATACATCATCTTGTCGTGTTCCCGCTGCGATTTGCGGTTGTTACGCGGCGGAATAACCACCTTACTCCCCCTTTCGGTCAGCTCTTCGACCAGCCAGTCGGCATCAAAGGCTTTATCCGCCAACAAAGCATCAAATTCCTTATCTTTAATCAGCGGTTCTACGCCGCAAATGCCATTGCGCTGACCAGGCATCAGTTTGAAGTCAATCAGGTTCCCCAAAGCATCCGCCATAGCCAAAATCTTGGTCGTCATTCCGCCTTTGGATTGGCCGATGGCCTGGTTTCGAGTCCCCCTTTTGCACCCTGACCGTGGCGGTGAACTTTGACGATTGTGCCGTCAATCATGACATACTCCATATCGAGATCACGGTTCGGTTCTTCAAAAATATGACGAAAACGGTCGGCCAAAACCCATCTGCGGTAGCGTTTGTGGATACTTTTCCAATTGCCGAACTCTTCGGGCAGATCGCGCCAAGGACTGCCGGTACGGATAATCCATAGTATGGCTTCTATAAATAATCGGTTATCGACAGCGGTTGGGCCGGCATCGCCAACTTTTCCTTGGCATAAAGGCCCAATTATTGCCCACCGTGCTTCGGTAAGAATATATCTGGTCATGAGGATGGGATACACTGAAAATTTGAATGTCGACAGGCCTTAGGATTTTCTATACCAAAATGTAAATATGCAATTAAAATGAGCTTTGTTCTTTGACAAAATTTAACGACTCCCCTAATATCGTCAATTATCTTTGACAAACCCTTTTTTACATAGAGAGAAACTATTATGGAATGGGAATTTAACAGTTACTACACCCTGATTGCGGCAACGTTGGTGCTGCTTTTGGGTAAATTTTTGGTGAAAAAAGTCCGCATTCTGCGCGATTTCAACATCCCTGAGCCGGTTGCCGGCGGCTTGATTGCTGCTTTGGTATTGTTTGTTTTGCACCAAATGTACGGCGTCAGCTTCAAATTTGAAAAACCTTTGCAAGATGCCTTCATGCTGATTTTCTTTACTTCCATCGGCTTAAGTGCAGACTTCTCACGCTTAAAAGCCGGTGGTTTGCCATTGGTGATTTTTACTGCGGTGGTGGGCTTGTTCATCGTGGTACAAAACGCCGTGGGTGTAGGCTTAGCGACCGTATTGGGCTTGGATCCGCTGATTGGTTTGATGACCGGTTCGGTAACACTGACCGGTGGTCACGGTACCGCAGGTGCTTGGGGGCCAACCTTCGAGAAAGAATACGGCGTTATGGGGGCAACTACCTTAGGGATGGCAGCCGCTACGTTCGGTTTGGTATTCGGTGGTCTGATTGGCGGCCCGGTAGCACGCCGTCTGATTAACCGCCAAGGCCGCAAACCGGTTTCTGCCGAAGAAACCTCAACCGAAAACACCAACGACAACAACGATGACATCTTTGAAAAAGCGCACCGCCAACGCCTGATTACCGCAGACAATGCCGTGGAAACTTTGGCGATGTTCGCTGCATGTTTGGCTTTTGCCGAAATCATGGACAACTACGACAAACAATATTTGATTGATTTGCCGAAATTCGTATGGTGCTTGTTCTTTGGTGTAATTCTGCGTAACGTCTTGACCGGAGCATTCAAAGTCAACATGTTCGACCGCGCGATTGACGTATTCGGCAATGCTTCGCTGTCGCTCTTCTTGGCTATGGCACTGTTGAACCTGAAACTGTGGGAATTGACCGGTATGGCAGGCCCGGTGGCGATTATTTTGGCGGTTCAAGTGGTGGTGATGATTCTGTATGCGACCTTCGTGACTTATATGGTGATGGGGCACGACTACGACGCGGCTGTATTGTCTGCCGGCCACTGCGGCTTCGGCTTGGGTGCCACGCCGACTGCGGTTGCCAATATGCAATCGATTACCCAAACCTTCGGCTCATCACACAAAGCATTCCTGATTGTACCGATGGTCGGCGCATTCTTTGTCGATATCGTCAATGCGATTATTTTGTCGGGCTTCTTAAACTTCCTCAAATAATCAGTTAATGAACGAAAAAGCACTTGTAACATCTTACTTGTTACAAGTGCTTTTGTTATTATGCCGTCTGAAACATCAAAAATGCGTATTGCCGCTTTCATTTAACACGGCAATACCCGTTAAGGAGAATATTTATGTATCGCAAACTGCTGGCTCTAACGCTCGCCACCGGTTTATTGACTGCTTGCGGCGATGAATCGAACAAGCAGAATAACACCGCCGAATTGGCCTGTGCCGCCCCTGCCGTGGTGCAAAACATCCGCAACAATATCCAAGACATCATCAAGCAAGAAGCGCGTGCATTTGCCCGCAACGACAGCCGGCAATTTGTTGATGCCGATAAAATCATTGCCGCCGGTTCCCTACTCGATATCACCTTAGAAGATGCCCAAACCGTGCGCGAAGGCAATAAAACCTTGTGTAATGCAGGTTTACGTATCATCATCCCGACCGATATTGCCAACAGCGCCGCAACCAACAGCCCGTTGATTTACGGCAGCAGCAGCGTAGGCGAAATCATCGAACAAAAAATCATGGGCAGCAACCTGAGCTACTCCGGCAACAGCTTCACCACCACCATCCGCTACACACCAAGCGAAGCCGACGGCGTGAGTCTGGAAGACAATGTCGTGAACTTCGCTGCACAGACCTTATCCGCCGCCCTACTGCCATATGGCGTAAAAAGCATTGTCATGATTGACGGCCAAGCGGTAAGCAAAGAAGAAGCCATCCGCCTAAGCACAACTCAAGTTTTCGACGAACCGCCAGAAGCCGACCCGGACGATATTTTGGAAAATAATGCCGCCAGCCAATCAGACGGCGTCCCGCAAGACTTAATCGGCATGGATTCGCACACCGAAATCATCAGCCCGAATGCGGATTCATCTTCTCAAAATCCATCGTTCTCCATCAATGACTTAGAAACCGCACGTGCGCAAAACCGCCAAGCCGAAGCCGAAATCAACGGTGTATGGAACAGCATGGAGCGTGGCGTACAACAAGGTATTTTGGGTGAGCAACGCAGCTGGATTCAAAGCAAATCACAAAATTGCCTGCAAGCCGCTGCACCTGCCGATAATCCGGCGCAAGCCGAATATCTGCAACTGCAATGCGACACCCGCATGACCCGCGAGCGCACCCAATACCTGCGTGGTTTTACCATTAACTAAGCCCTAAAATCAAAGCAGGACTTCCCTTTCGGAAACCCTGTTTTTTTAATTTACTCAACAAGTTTGGAGGCCGTCTGAAATATTCAGACGGCCTCCAAACCAAATAACATCATACCGAAGCATTATAATATTGATAAGCTTTATCCATGTTATCAAATTGCTATAGTCAATCCCCAAAATATAAATTACAATCTCCCCCATGACCTATTCAACAGACTTTCGCCAACTCGCCTTAGCCAAACTCGCCCAAGGCCTCTCCATCCGTCAAGTAGCCAAAGAGCTCGGCATCGGCAGCGATACCGTGTTCAAATGGAAAAAGAATCCCACTCCCAAAGGCTATCCCAAAGACAGAAAACCCCTCAAAATTACCAAAGAAGCACTGCTTAGAGACGTCGAACAATACCCCGATGCCTATTGCTACGAACGGGCACAACGGCTCAACTGTTCGACCAACGGCATCCACCAGGCATTGAAAAGATACGGAATCAGCCGAAAAAAAGACCAATAAACACCCCAAAGCAGATGTTCAGCTCAGAAAACGCTTTATCAGACTCAGACACCGTTTCCAACTGAAAGAACGTCCGATTGTTTGGCTGGACGAAAGCGGATTCAGAGCTTCCGTCCACCGTCCTTACGGTTATGCCCCAAAAGGCAGACGGTGTATTGATACCCATGACCAGCAGGGACGTAATCAGACTAATGCCATCGGTGCGCTGTATGATAATCAACTGTTTGCGGTCGGTTTGTTTGACTGTTCCATCAACAGCAGGATATTCGACACTTGGGTAGAACGGTTACTGATCCCGCAACTGCCGCCCGAGAATGTGGTGGTGATGGACAATGCTGCGTTTCATAAGGGTAAGGCAGAAGCCTTGCTGAAGGAAAAGGGGCATACCGTCCTATGGATGCCGCCTTACAGTCCCGACTTGAATCCAATCGAAAAGAAATGGGCTTGGTTAAAGGCGAGACGGAGAAAACTTGGGGTGGTGTCTGTGGATGAGTTGTTTAGGAGTGTTATTTAAATTCATGAGATTGACTATATATAGTTAATTAAAATAAAAACTACTCATTAATGCGGCCATAAAATTGCCCATTTCAGGCAGCACTTTTCGTAGATGCTTTTTAATGTTCGCCCATGCTTTTTCAATCGGATTAAGCTCTGGCGAATAAGGTGCAAGAGCTAAGATTTTATGCCCCTCTTTTTCTGAAATCTCTGCTAAAACAGACATCCGATGAAAGCGAGCATTATCCATCACAATAACAGATTGTTCAGTTAATTCAGGCAGCAATACGCCTTCAAACCATGCTTCAAATAAACGACTATCCATCGTGCCTGAATAAATCATGGGTGCAATTAGATTACTTTGGTCTTTGATTTGAGCTGCAACCAGTGATGTGCGCTGGTATCGTTTACCACTGATTTGCGCTTTAACTGGAAGCCCTTTTGGTGAATAGGCATAAGGACGGTAGTAAAAAGTATCAAATCCTGTTTCATCAAGGAAAACAACTTGATAATCAGCATATTGATTTAATGCTTGTTGATAAGTGGCTACCTGTTCTGGTTTTTGTTCTTTGTAGCTCGTGGTCTTTTTTTACGCGTAATACCCAATACTTTGAACAAATAACAAATATTAGCCGGCGTACACCCAAAATGAGCTGCAATTTCATGCTGGTATGCATCAGGGTGTTCTTTAACATATTTTATGAGCAGGTTTTTATTGACTTTGGTTGCATTGCCACCTTTGACTTGATGTTCAAATGAACCAGTTTGCTCATAGCGTTTTCTCCAACTTCGAAATGTTTTTGGGTCAATTTGGTATGCTTTGCAAACTTCGCTGGCATTTTTGCATGCCTGATAGTATTGGTATGCTTTTTCTCGTAGTTCTATTGAGTATGACATTTTGGACTCTAAATATTCAGTGTTGACTTGGGAATTCTTATTTTAATATACTATATTTCCGTCTCCAAACCAACCATGCAACGTAATCAGTCCAATCTGGCCCGACCCTTCAATATTCCGCTGGAAAAATTCGACTATACCGATAATCTCCAGCAACCTGAACAAACCCGAAGTCTGGCAGCCGAACCCCTCCTGCCTGAAGACGAGCAATACTTTCAGGGGACAGGTAAAGTGTTTATTACCATTGGGCGCCTGTCGATGGAAAAGGACCATGCCAAGCTCATCAACAGCTTTGCACAAATTGCCGCCGATTATCCCGATAGCCGGTTACTGATTGTTGGCGACGGGGCTCTGCGTCATGCTTTAAGCCAGCAGATTGCCGAACTCAAATTGGAAAATCAGGTTCATCTGCTGGGATTACGCTCCAACCCTTTCCCTTTGCTCAAAAAGGCTGACTGCTTTGTGCTTTCCTCCAACCATGAGGGGCAACCCATGACGCTCTTTGAAGCCATGATTCTGGAAAAGATGATTATTGCCACCGATATTGTCTGTTCACGCGGAGTCTTGGAAAACCGTTCAGGCTACCTGGTTGAAAATTCAGTTACAGGACTGGCTCAAGGCTTGGGTGACTTTTTGGCAGGCAAACTGACCCTGACCACTTATGATATTGAAGATTACCAGCAAAAAGCCATTAATCGTTTCTACCACTTAATCAATTAATAAAGAAAACCCATGAAAACCCAACGCAAAATTATTACGCCCAATGCCCTCATTATTCCTGAAAATTGGCCACTTAGGAGAATCAATTCCCGCGAAGAAAAATTTATTGACCCTACCTATACACAAAAATACGATAATACCTCTATTTTTTACGATGTCTTTCAAACAGAGAACAAAGTCTACTTAATCGGCCCTCCACTGCTCAACCTGGCTCCGGTAATTGACAATTGCCAAGCCATTGACCAACAAGGCAAAACCATCAAACTTACATTGCAGACCAAATCACTTGAGCGGAGTCAATTAAGTTGGATTGACTTAACGCCAGAATTACAAAAAAAGAAAACGGTATCGATTTCCAGCAAGGTCTACGCTCCGGCTTAACCCTGATTACCGAGCGCCACATTCCTTGGGTTAAAAATTGGGTATGGAATAACAATGTATTGGTTTTTGAAACGGCCACCCCTTTTGGTCAGGTAGCCTTTGATGTAGTCAACGCCCAAGATTACATCCACCTCAACATTTCCGTTCGAGACATCAACCAATTTAAGATTTTCGCCGAAAAAATGTTGGCAAAAGACTACCGCCTTAAAATTTTGAGCAACAACAAAGGCTTCAGTATCGGCCGCAAGTCTAAAAAAGACTTCAAGAACTTTGAAGATGCAGCCCGTTATTTTGGCCGGCTGATTTTAGAGTGGTATCATATTCTCTGATCCATTAACCATTACTGAAGATTTCGCAACACAATACTTTTTGAAGATTGTAAAGATCCCATGCCGTCTGAAACTTTTCAGACGGCCTTATTGAAAAGGAACAAGGAAAACGCTATGAGCATTCTCGTTACGGGCGGTACCGGCTTTATCGGCTCACACACCGCCGTTTCCCTAATTGAAGCAGGCTACGATATCGTGATTCTCGACAATCTGTGCAACTCCAGTGCCAAGATTCTGCCACGCTTAAAAGAAATTACCGGTAAAGACATTACCTTTTATCAAGGCGATATTCGTGATCGTGCTTTGCTGCAAAAGATTTTTGCCGAACACAAAATTGAAACGGTCATGCACTTTGCAGGTTTGAAAGCGGTGGGCGAAAGCGTGGCCGAGCCGATGAAGTATTATGATAATAATGTTTCGGGCAGCCTGATTTTGGCGGAAGAAATGGCCAAAGCAGGCGTGTTCAGCATTGTGTTCAGTTCGTCAGCTACCGTTTACGGCGACCCGGCACGTACGCCGATTACGGAAGATATGCCGGTGGGCTGTACGACCAACCCTTACGGTACATCGAAATACATGGTGGAACGCATTTTATCGGATATTCAAAAATCCGATCCGCGCTGGAGTGTGATTTTACTGCGTTATTTCAATCCGGTTGGTGCGCACAAAAGCGGTTTGATTGGTGAATATCCTAATGGTATTCCAAATAATTTGCTGCCTTATATCTGCCAAGTGGCTTCGGGCAAGTTGCCTTATTTATCGGTATTCGGCAACGACTACCCTACACCGGACGGCACCGGTGTACGCGATTATATCCATGTAGTTGATTTGGCCGATGGTCATTTGAAAGCCATGCAAGCTAAAGCAAAAGAATCAGGCGTGCATATTTATAATTTGGGTACGGGCAACGGTTATTCTGTTTTGGATATGGTTAAGGCTTTTGAAGCAGCTTCCGGCTTGGATATTCCTTATCAAATCAAACCGCGTCGAGATGGCGATATTGCCGTTTGTTTTGCCGATCCTGCGTTTACCGAATCACAAATCGACTGGAAAGCGCAATTTGGTTTAACCCAAATGATGGAAGATTCATGGCGCTGGGTGAGTAATAATCCGAATGGCTATGATGATTAAGCGATAAAGAAAGGCCGCCTGAAGCTTCAGACGGCCTTTATTAATTTGTGATAAAATCAGACAAATAGGATAAATATTATAGTGGATTCACTTTAAAATAGGACAAGGCGGTGAGCCGAAGACAGTATGAATAATACGGCCAGGCGAACCAACGCCGTACTATTTTAAAGTGGATTTACTATATCTATCACAATATTTCAATTGTCTCCATCATGAAAAAAATTCTTGTTACCGGCGGCGCCGGTTTTATCGGTTCGGCGGTTGTCCGCCATATCATCAATAATACGCAAGATGCAGTGGTGAATGTGGACAAACTCACTTATGCGGGTAATTTGGAATCTCTGGAATCTGTGGCTAATCATCCGCGCTATGCGTTTGGACAAGTCGATATTTGCAACCGAGCAGCGCTGGATCGTGTGTTTGCCGAGCATCAGCCGGATGCGGTGATGCACTTGGCGGCGGAAAGCCATGTCGACCGCAGCATTGATGGCCCTGCGGCATTTATCGAAACCAATATTGTCGGCACTTACACGCTTTTGGAAGCAGCACGCGCGTATTGGCAGAATATGCCGTCCGAAATAAAATCAGCCTTCCGTTTCCATCATATTTCTACTGATGAAGTGTATGGCGATTTGCACGGCACGGATGATTTGTTCACCGAAACCACGCCTTACGCTCCTTCCAGCCCTTATTCGGCTTCCAAAGCTTCCAGCGACCATTTGGTGCGTGCATGGTTGCGTACCTACGGCTTGCCGACCATTGTTACCAATTGTTCCAACAACTACGGCCCTTACCATTTCCCTGAAAAACTGATTCCGCTGATGATTCTGAATGCGCTTGATGGCAAACCGCTGCCGGTGTATGGCGACGGTATGCAGATTCGCGATTGGCTCTATGTCGAAGATCATGCGCGTGCGCTGTATCAAGTAGTGACGGAAGGTGAAATCGGCGAGACCTACAATATTGGCGGCCACAATGAAAAAGCCAATATCGAAGTGGTGCGCACCATTTGCACCTTGTTGGAAGAATTGGTGCCAAACAAACCGCAAGGCGTAGCGCGTTATGAGGATTTGATTACCTATGTGAAAGACCGCCCGGGTCACGATGTGCGCTATGCGATCGATGCAGGGAAAATCAGCCGTGACTTGGGCTGGCAGCCGCAGGAAACTTTTGAAAGCGGCATCCGCAAAACAGTAGAATGGTATCTGGACAATAAAACCTGGTGGTCGCACGTGTTAGACGGCAGTTATAACCGTGAGCGTTTGGGCAATTAAATAGAGACCTTTGCAAACGCCCCGTCTTTGGCACATTTCTTCGTTAGGCACTGCTCGAAAGCTTGCCTATTTTTATGATATGTCTGCGCTTTCTGTGCTGCTCTAACTTCGAACCGTACTCAAATCCGGGGTTTTGCAAAGGTCTCAAATAAAAAAACACGTTCAGGCGGCATTAAGGCCGTCCGAACACAAACTACACAAGGAAAACAAGCCGATGAAAGGTATCATTCTCGCAGGCGGCAGCGGCACCCGCCTTTACCCGATTACCCGCGGCGTATCGAAACAATTGCTGCCGGTGTATAACAAACCGATGATTTATTACCCCTTGTCGGTGTTGATGTTGGCCGGAATCCGTGATGTGTTGGTCATCACCACGCCGGAAGACAACGATGCTTTCCGCCGCTTGCTAGGCGACGGCAGCGATTTCGGTATTCAAATTTCCTACGCCATCCAACCCAGCCCCGACGGTTTGGCACAGGCATTTTTAATTGGTGAAGAATTTATCGGCGATGATTCGGTATGCTTGGTGTTGGGTGACAATATTTTCTACGGCCAGCATTTCAGCCAATCGTTGAGGGAGGCCGCCGCTTCTGTGAAAACCAAAGGCGCCACCGTATTCGGCTACCAAGTGAAAGATCCCGAACGTTTCGGCGTGATTGAGTTTGACGATAATTTCAAAGCCCTGTCAATTGAAGAAAAGCCCAAACAGCCCAAATCCGATTGGGCGGTCACCGGCCTCTATTTCTACGACAATCGCGTGGTGGAATTTGCCAAGCAAGTAAGGCCGTCTGAACGCGGCGAATTGGAAATCACCACCTTGAATCAAATGTATTTGGACGACGGCTCTCTCAATGTCCAACTGCTCGGCCGCGGTTTCGCTTGGCTTGATACCGGCACACACGCCAGCCTTTTGGAAGCGGCTGCATTTGTAGAAACCATTGAAAACATTCAAAACCTGCAAGTGGCCTGTTTGGAAGAAATCGCTTGGCGCAATGGCTGGCTGAGCAGTGATGAAGTCAGAACCTTGGCACAGCAGATGTGTAAAAACGAATACGGACAGTATTTATTGCGATTGGTTGGCAAAGATTAAGAAGCCGTTTTTACCGGTTTCCAGGCCGTCTGAAACACTTTTTTTCAGGAAAAACATGATGAATGTCATCGACACCCGTATTCCCGATGTCAAATTTATCGAACCCAAAGTCTTCGGTGACGAGCGCGGTTTCTTTATGGAAACCTTCCGCGATGAATGGTTCCGCCAAAATGTGGCCGACCGCACTTTTGTGCAGGAAAACCACAGTAAATCCACCCAAGGCGTGTTACGCGGTTTGCATTATCAAACCGAAAACACCCAAGGCAAGCTGGTTCGTGTCGTATCGGGCGAAGTATTTGATGTAGCCGTGGATATGCGCCGCGATAGCCCTACTTTCGGACACTGGGTCGGCGATATTTTATCGGCGGACAACAAACGCCAATTATGGGTACCGGAAGGCTTTGCCCATGGATTTTATGTGTTGAGCGATGAAGCGGAATTTGTCTATAAATGCACCGATTATTACAACCCGAATGCGGAACATTCCCTGATTTGGAATGATGCTGCGGTTGGGATTGACTGGCCTTTATTGGGCGAACCGAACTTATCGGCCAAGGATTTGGCGGGTAAGTTACTTGCCGAAGCAGCAACTTTCTAAGCAGTAACTCCATGAATCAAGGCGGGGATACACCCGCCTTTGTTTTTTTCGGTAGAATAGTATCCAACTGTTTTGTGGCTGACAAGGCCGTCTGAAACCTTTCCGCTTTTCCCGATAAAAATCCATATGGTAAAAAACGCTTACATTCCATCTCGCGGCATCCGCAAAATTCCTAATCTTGCAGATTTTCTGCCCGAGTACACCATCCGAAAAAGCAGCCAACATGCGGAAACAGTTATCGGCTGGGGCCTGCGTCCAACCACCCATAAAGCGCGTGCGTTTGCACAATCACACAGCTTGCCTTTTGTGGCATTGGAAGACGGCTTCTTGCGCTCATTAGGCTTAGGCGTGGCCGGTTATCCCCCGTTTGCACTGGTTTATGACGATATCGGCATTTATTACGACACAACCCGCCCATCGCGTTTGGAACAGTTGATTCTGACGGCGGATATGCCGTCTGAAATGCTTAGCCAAGCGCGGCAGGCAATGGATTTGATTTTGACGCACCGTTTGTCCAAATACAACCATGCGCCGGATTTTTCAGACGGCCTTTTATCGCCAAAACCTGACATTCATGCCATGATAATGAACAAAACTTTACCAAAAACAGTATAATGTCCTACTCTTAACGCATAATCCCGTCCATCATGTCCGCCGCTGTCCCAGAAACCCTTTACCAGCAAGCCCGTACGCTGTTGGCCAAAAGCCCGAACAGCATGCAAGGTTTGGCCTTGCTGCGCCAAGCGGCGGAACAAGGGCATCCGGATGCAGCGTTTGAAGTCAGCCTGATCATGATGGAAGCGCCTCAGCCCGATTATCCGGCGATTCTTTCGTGGCTCGACATTGCCGCCCAACAAAAACACCCCTACGCCACCTACAATCTGCTGCGCATCCGCGAAAGCATGGGCGCATCATTTGACCGCCACATTCAGCAATATGCTTGGTTGGCCGAAAGCGGCTTGCTCGCCGCGCAACTGAGCCTGCTCGAATATTATGCCGACCGCCATGATACGCAGGCCGTGTATTGGGCGCAGCAAACGGCAGCACAAGGTCATCCGTTCGGCCAATATTTTTTGGCGTTGCACCATCATTTTTCTGCCGAACCTGATTTAACCAAAGCCCGCGAGCTGTATCACCGGGCTGCCGAACAAGGCTTGCCCGTTGCCCATTGGCAACTGGGCAAAATCTACCGCTACGGCATAGGCACAAACATCGACAATACCCTTGCCTCCCATCATCTGCGCTTTGCCGCCGACAACGGCTTTATCGCTGCACAAACCCTGTTGGCCGATGTTCTGGCCGAACAAAACCATGCCGAGGCCTTGAATTGGTATCAAACCGCCGCCGATAACGGCGACCAACAAGCGCGTACCGCCTTGGCACGCCATTACCTGACCGGCCGCCTGACCGAGCGCGATCCCTTGCAAGCGGCCAAACACGCCAAAATCGCAGCCGGGCACCGCCACCCCGAAGCCCTGCAACTGATGGGCGATATCTACCGCTACGGCTTGGGCATTAAAGCCGATGCGCAAACCGCCGGGCATTATTACCGCGAAGCTGCCGAACACGGCAGCTTGAGTGCCTACCAAAAGCTGTTGAGCGATGCCGCGCTGTACCGCCCCGAGCAATACGAGCGCATCAAAACCGCCGCTCTGCAACACCAGCAAACCGAGCAAACCCATCAAACCGCACTCGCCCACCACCAAGGCCGTCGCAATCAGGCCGTGAATTATGTGGAAGCACGCAAACTGTATATGCAAGCTGCCGCGCAAGGCCATGCCGCTGCAGCGTTTGGCCTAGGCTTCATCTATTTCCACGGCCAAGGTGTCAAAGCCGACAACCGCCAAGCCGCCTATTGGTTTGAACAAGCGGCAGAGCAAGGTCATGCCGAAGCACAATACCATCTTGCCCGCCTGTATTACTACGGCCAAGGCGTGGTCGCCAATGTGCCCATTGCCTGCGCCTGGCTGCAAGCCGCCATCGAAAACGGCTATGAAAATCCGAAGGCTTTTGAGTATTTACTAGATAAATGGCAGCACGAAGCAGGTTTGGTACCTTCAAAATAAAACAGGCCGTCTGAAAGGTAATCTTTCAGACGGCCTGTTGATTAAAATTTCATATTTACTTCACGCAAACGGTAATACCGGTTAAGCCTTCGACTTTCGCTCGGATGATATCGCCTTTCGCCACCGCCCCTACACCTTCAGGCGTACCGGTAAAAATCAAATCGCCCGGCCGCAAGGTAAACAATTCCGATAATTTAGCAATCGTTTCCGCCACACTCCACGTCAAGTGATTGATGTTGCTGCTTTGCTTGGTTTCACCGTTGACACTCAATTCAATCGCCGCGTCAGACAGCGCACCGGTTTCGCTGATGCGGTGCAATTCACCAATCGGCGCCGAAAAATCAAACGCTTTGCCGATTTCCCACGGGCGGCCGGTTTCGCGCATTTGCGCCTGCAAGTCGCGGCGGGTCATGTCCAAGCCGACCGCGTAGCCGAAAATATGTCCTTGGGCATCTTCCGCACGGATATTCTGACCGCCCTTACCGACGGCCACTACCAATTCCACTTCATAATGATAGTTTGATGTTAAGCCCGGATACGGCAAATCGACGGTTTCATTGGCCGCCACCGGCACAATCGATTGGCAGTCGTTCGGTTTACAAAAGAAAAACGGTGGTTCGCGGTCGGGATCGGAACCCATCTCGCGCGCATGACCGGCATAATTACGGCCGACACAATACACACGGCGCACGGAATATTTGTCGCTGCTGCCTGCCACCGGCAAAGCGGCCGTCTGAACCGGCTCGAAAACGTATGACATGATTTCTCCTCTGTTTTTCATCAAGACAATTTGGCCGACAGTTTAGCAGATTCGCCCGGGCTGATGTGCGTTTTCGCTTAAGCGTTGATTCATCAGGCCGAAACCTTTGCAAAACCTCAGATTTGAGTGCAGTTCGAAGTGGGCGCAGCACAGAAAGCGCAGACGTATCACAAAGCCGGGCAAACTTTCAAGCAGCGCATAACGAAGAAATGTGCCAAAGATAAGGATTTTGCAAAGGCTCAGGCCGTCCGAAGCTTGGCCATCGTCAGCTTGCGCACGGTTTCAGACGGCCTAAGCCATCTTTTTCAGGTAAAATACCGCCATTGTTTCCACTATCGAGAAAGCCCGTCCATGTACGCCCTTGCCCGCTCCATTCTATTCAAAATCAATCCCGAAACCACCCACAATATGACCATCAAAGGTCTGCAAATCTGCGACAAACTCGGCCTGATTCCCTTTGCCGACAACCAAGGCAAAGCCACCAAACTGATGGGGCTGCATCTGCCCAATCCGGTCGGCTTGGCGGCAGGTTTGGATAAAAACGGCGAATGCATCGATGCGTTCGGTGCACTCGGTTTCGGCTTTCTCGAAGTCGGCACCGTCACACCCCGACCGCAGCCCGGCAACCCGCAACCGCGCCTGTTCCGCGTGCCCGAGTACCAAGGTATCATCAACCGCATGGGCTTTAACAACCACGGCATCGATGCCATGATCCGCAACATCGAAGCCGGCAGCTATAAAGGCATTTTAGGCATCAACATCGGCAAAAACGCCGTCACCCCGATTGAGCATGCGGCTGATGATTACCTGATTTGTTTGGAAAAAGCCTATGCCCACGCCGACTACATCACCG
Organism: Neisseria yangbaofengii; assembly: GCF_014898075.1. Taxonomy (NCBI): domain Bacteria; kingdom Pseudomonadati; phylum Pseudomonadota; class Betaproteobacteria; order Neisseriales; family Neisseriaceae; genus Neisseria; species Neisseria yangbaofengii. The sequence continues at coordinate 2,553,734 of NZ_CP062976.1, read as the reverse complement.
TAAACATTTCTTCGCCCAACACCAAAAACCTGCGCGCGCTGCAAGATGGCGACGAATTGAGCGCCTTGCTGGAAACCTTGAAAAACAAGCAGGCACACTTACACGCCGCACACGGCAAATACGTGCCGCTGGCAGTGAAAATCGCCCCTGATTTGGACGAAGCGCAAATCGAAAACATCGCCCACGTGGTCAAAAGCGTGCAAATGGACGGCCTCATCGCCACCAACACCACCATCGACAAATCATCGTTGGGCAACCATGCCTTAGCGCAAGAACAAGGCGGCTTGAGCGGCTTGCCGGTGCGCGAGAAAAGCAACCAAGTGCTGAAATTATTGGCCGGATACATCGACGGTGCACTGCCCATTATCGGTGTCGGCGGCATTATGGAAGGCCGTGACGCAGCCGAAAAAATCCGTTTGGGCGCCACCGCCGTGCAAGTGTACAGCGGCTTAATCTACCAAGGCCCCTCGCTGGTAAAAGATTGCGTGGCAGCGATTCGCTAAACATCATGCCCGATAAACCGACAGGCCGTCTGAAATATTTCAGACGGCCTGTCGGCAAAACTCAATTCGAACCACAAATCTATCTGCCGCCATTATCGGGCTTGCCCCGATAATCCGCTCCTTGAGATTCAGAACCTTACACGGATGACAAAAAATTTTTCCATCTCTACCTAGGACAAAGGCCGTCTGAAATATTTCAGACGGCCTTTGTTTATTTCAAATCAACAATCCATTAAGCAAATACTTGCAATTGCGGGTTGATGCCGGCTTGCGGCGGATTGCCGGCATAGTTACGCAAAGCCGCCAAAGCCACGCACGACGCTTCAACGGCTTGCTGCCGGTTGTAACGGCAGCAAAGAAGGCTTGCAGTCCGGCATCGGCTACCGTACTTTTTTTCGCCATCGCCACTCGGGTAAACACCGCCGGAGCAGACGATTTCTCATCGTCAAATGCGCCCGCATCCAACACACGCGCGGCTTGGACAAACTGCTCAGACATCAGTTTTTCCAAGGTTGCCAATTTGGCGTGGCCGGCCACGCAGAAGCCGCATTCGTTGGTTTTGGCGCGATGATTTGCACCACTTCCGCTTCGCCTGCGGTCAGGCTGTTGGCGGCATTCATTTTGCCGGCTTCTTGATAAAATGCCAAAGCTTCGGGGCAGTATCCAAATTGTGTACGGTCAAACGTGCCGTGCTGATTTCCTTTCCCAACCGAATCAAAATAAACAAACCATGCCAACCGATTCGGACCCAGAGCAAAAGCCCCAAAAGCCGTTTGCTTAAACCCAAAATTGCATCGGCAGCAGATATATGATTTTATTAAAAATTATAGCGGATTCACTATAAATCCCCGTCATTGCATTAGCTTATTTATTACAAGGCCGTCTGAAACTATTTTCAGACATTCCATTGGTTAATGCGGCTATTTTATCTGTTTGCAAGGCCATGGCCGCAATATACAAAAAAAGCCGCCTTTTCCTTTATAATGCACTTTATTTTCTTAGATTTCAGACGGCCTGTTTCATCACGTGCCGTCTTCGCAAAGGCTTTATCATGTCATCAAACCAAACCCTGCTTTTAGTCGACGGCTCATCTTATCTCTACCGCGCCTACCATGCGATGGCGCCGCTCACCGCCCCGGACGGCACGCCCACCGGCGCGGTGTACGGCGTATTGAACATGCTGCGCCGCCTGCGCGCCGACCATGTTCACGATTATTGCGCGGTGGTGTTTGATGCCAAAGGCAAAAACTTCCGCCATGATATGTTTGCCGACTACAAAGCCACCCGCCCGCCTATGCCCGATGATTTGCGTCCGCAAGCGGAAATGCTGCCGGAACTGGTGCGGTTGATGGGCTGGCCGGTGTTGGTGGTTCCGGGTGTGGAAGCGGATGACGTGATTGGCACATTGGCACAACAAGGCGGCGAAGCGGGCATGAAAGTGATTGTGTCCACCGGCGACAAAGACATGGCGCAGTTAGTCAACGAGCAAGTAACCCTGGTCAACACCATGAGCGGCGAAACGCTTGACAGCGAAGGCGTGGCGGCCAAGTTCGGCGTGCGCCCCGGCCAAATCCGCGACTATCTGGCGCTGATGGGCGATAAAGTGGATAACGTGCCGGGCGTGGAAAAATGCGGTCCGAAAACCGCCGCCAAATGGCTGGAGCAATACGGTTCGCTTGAGGGCGTGATGGCCAATGCGGCCGAAATCAAAGGCAAAGCCGGCGAAAACCTGCAAGCCGCCCTGCCGCGCCTGCCCTTGTCTTACGAACTGGTGACGATTAAAACCGATTTGGATTTGCACGGCGAACTTTCGGACGGCCTCGACAGCCTGCGCCGCCAACCCCCGAAATGGTCGCAATTGGCGGTCGAATTCAAACGCCTCAACTTCCGCACCTGGCTGAAAGAAGCGGAAGAGCGTTTGCGTGAAACGGCGCAAGGCGATGATTTGTTCGGCAATCCCGACATCGGCGAACAAGCCGCATTGGCCGCCGAAATGCCGTCTGAACACATCATTGCCCAAGCCGAAAAACCGGCCAAGCTGGATTACCAAGCAGTGACCACGGAAGCACTGTTTGCCGCATTATTAAGCAAACTCGCCGCCGCGCACACCATCGGCATCGACACCGAAACCACCTCACTCGATGCCATGAATGCGCAATTGGTCGGCATCAGCATCGCTTTTGCAGCCGGCGAAGCGGCGTATATTCCGGTCGGCCACACGCCGGCCGCCGCGCCCGACCAATTGGCTTTGGAAGGCGTATTAGGCCGTCTGAAACCTTTTCTAGAAAGCGAAACGCTGCACAAGATCGGCCAAAACCTCAAATACGACCAACACGTGTTCGCCAATTACGACATCGCGCTCCAAGGCATCAGCGGCGATGCCATGCTCGCTTCCTACATTGTCGAAAGCCATTTGGGACACGGCCTTGACGAGCTGGCCGAACGCTGGCTGGGCTTGGAAACCGTGACCTACGAATCCTTATGCGGTAAGGGGGCGAAAGCGATTTCATTTGCCGATGTCGCCTTGGAACAAGCCACCGAATACGCCTGCCAAGATGCCGATTTTGCCCTGCGCATCGAAAACCATTTGGCCGGACAAATGGACGATAAGCAGCGCGACATTTATCAAAACATGGAATTGCCCGTGGCGCAGGTGTTGTTCGAGATGGAACGCACCGGCGTGCAAATCGACAAAGCCGAATTGGCCGCCCAAAGCCACGAACTCGGCCGCCGTCTGCTCGAATTGGAACAGCAAGCCTACGAAGCCGCCGGCCAGCCGTTTAACCTCAATTCGCCGAAGCAGCTGCAAGAAATCCTGTTCGGAAAAATGGGCATTCCGACCAAAGGCCTGAAAAAAACCGCATCCGGCGGCGTATCGACCAACGAAGCCGTGCTGGAACAGCTGGCCGCCGATTTTCCGCTGCCGAAAATCATCTTGGAAAACCGTGGCCTAGCCAAGCTCAAATCCACCTACACCGACAAGCTGCCGGAAATGGTCAACCTGCGCACCGGCCGCGTGCACACCACCTACGCCCAAGCCGTCGCCATCACCGGCCGCTTGGCGAGCAACAACCCCAACCTGCAAAACATCCCCATCCGCACCGAAGAAGGCCGCAAAATTCGCCGCGCCTTTAACGCACCGGCCGGCAGCGTAATCGTTTCTGCCGACTACTCGCAAATCGAGCTGCGGATTATGGCGCATTTGAGCGGAGACAAAACCCTGCTCGAAGCCTTCCAAAACGGCGAAGACGTGCACCGCCGCACCGCCGCCGAAGTGTTCGGCGTTGCCCCCGAAAACGTCACCGACGACCAACGCCGCTACGCCAAAACCATCAACTTTGGCCTGATTTACGGCATGGGTCAATACGGCCTTGCCAAATCACTCGGCATCGATGCCGTATCGGCGAAAAACTTTATCGACCGCTATTTCGCCCGCTATCCGGGCGTGGCCGACTATATGCAGCGCACCAAAGAACAAGCCGCGCAGCAGGGCTATGTCGAAACCCAATTCGGCCGCCGACTCTACCTGCCCGATATCCACAGTAAAAACGGCAACGCCCGCGCCGGTGCCGAACGCGCCGCCATCAATGCCCCAATGCAGGGCACTGCGTCCGATCTCATCAAACGCGCCATGAAAGACGTGCGCCAATGGCTGCTTTCAGACGGCCTGCAAAGCAAACTAATTATGCAGGTGCATGACGAATTGGTGCTGGAAGTGGTGGAGTCTGAATTGGATTTGGTAAAACAGAAGCTGCCCGAGATTATGGCCGATGCCGCCAAAGGCGAATTGAACGTGCCGCTGGTGGCTGAAGTGGGCGTGGGGAAAAATTGGGATGAGGCGCATTGACGATTGGGTAAACAAAGGCCGTCATTTTTGTAAAAACTCAAGATTTTTCAAAAATCTCGCGACATTAGCCGGCGCAAATTGAGTTGTGCAAAAGTCTCGGCCTTTTACCCGTCCTTACTTGCCACCCTACCTCTATTTGTTTACACTCAATCCATACCCCACAATAACGCAAAGGAGCGAGATATGGGCATTTTTAAAGATGATGAAGTGGATTTGAGCAAAGTCAAGCCGCAGCCTTACGAGAGTTTTGACGAACAAGACCGCAAACGTGAAGAATCGGCGACGGAAGTATATGAGCCGCTGACCGATGAGCAACGTCAAATCGTTCGCGAGCAGTCGGGCATTAATCCGGTGGAGCAGTTCGTGGAAGATGTGGTCAATGATGTGGCCGGTAATGATAAAGATTGATGGTTAGACCATGGCAAAGGCCGTCCGAACGTGATTCAGACGGCCTTTGGCTTTTAGGAAAACGTGTTTTTATGATGATGACACGTTATTCAAACGCTGAAATCATTTGCCGTAATAGCAGGCTGTTGCGCCTTTGGCACCGTCCGGACCGGTATATTCAAAGTGGGCTTCGCTGCCTTTTTGGTGCCATTCCGCGCCCATTCCCCACAGACCGGTGTTACCGGCGTAGAGTACGCCGGAAGCGGCGGAAGCTCGGGTCAACACGGCGCTGCGGTTTTCTACGGTGAGTTTCACCTTGTCTTGGCCGATGTTTTTAACGTTTACCGTCATGCCGTTGTCGCATTCAAAGGTCATCGGTTGGCTCATATCGGCATGGTGATGGTGGCGGCCATCACCGTGATGATGGTGGTTGTGGCTGTCGTGGCTGTTGCCGCTTTGGGCGCAGGCAGCCAGCAGAGTAATCGAAGCGGCCAATGCGGCGGCGGTGATGGTTTTCATAAAACACTCCTTTTCAGTTGCGGTATGCTTATGCATTACCAATAATTAATGGACTACATTCTACTATAGCTTTCTGTAAAATTTATCAGGCCGTCTGAAAAATTAGCCTGTAAACGCCAATTGTAAGGCCGTCTGAACCATTATGTTTCAGACGGCCTTATTTTGTTGGTATATTGATGAAATATTATTTTAATAAACAGTAGATTATGTGCACTTATCTGATAAATTGCCGCATATTTTGCGGTAACGGATTTGCTAACTGCAGTAAAAATCTGTTAAAAACACCTTACCGATTTTTCTATATTTCTATATAAGGATAACAAGATGTCGATTTTTGCTGCCATCAGCCACCAACTGACGCGATTTACTGCGCCCGTGATTATTTTAGCTTCTATCGCCGCTTTTATCGAACCGGCCACCTTTGCTTGGGTAAAAGGCGACACACAGATTTTAGTGTTGGGCATCATCATGCTGGGCATGGGCATGACTTTGGGTAAGGACGATTACCGTATTTTGGCGCAACGCCCGTTTGATATTTTTGTCGGCTCAATCGCGCAATATACCATTATGCCGCTGGCCGCCATTGGCATTGCCAAAGCCTTCAATCTGTCGCCCGGCCTGACTTTGGGCTTGGTGTTGGTCGGTGCTTGTCCCGGCGGCGTGTCTTCCAACATTATGGCGTTTTTGGCTAAAGGCGACGTGGCGTTTTCAGTCGGCATGACCACCGTTTCTACTGTTTTGGCACCGGTGATGACCCCTTTGTGGATGATGTATTTGGTCGGACAAACCGTAGAAATGGACGGCTGGGCAATGTTTAAATTCATGCTGCTGGTAACGCTGCTGCCGGTGGTGATCGGTTCGGTATGCAATATGTTGTTTGAACGGCAAGCCTGGTTTGCCGAAGTACGCGCCATTATGCCCGGCGTAGCGGTTTTGGCATTTGCCTGTATTGTCGGCGGCGTGGCGGCGGTACACGGCCACCGCTTTATGGAATCGGCGTTTGTGATGGTATTGGCGATTGCGGCGCACAACATTATCGGCTATATATTGGGCTTTTACTCGGGCGCATTGTTCGGTATGAACACGGCGAAAAAACGCACGCTGGCGATCGAAGTGGGCGTACAAAACGCCGGTTTGGCCACGGGCTTGAGCGCGAAATTCTTCCCGACCAACGCCGAATCCGCCGTTGTCACCGCCGTCGCCTGCGTGTGGCACTCGGTATCCGGCACGGTATTGGGCAACCTGTTTGCGTGGCGGGACAAGCGCAAAGCGCAATAAGGTTTGGATATATAGTGAATCCACGATAGAAAGGCCGTCTGAAACCATATGGTTTCAGACGGCCTGACGGTTTATTCAAACCCATTCAAAGCATTACTTCGCCGCTTCCAAAGCTTGCGACAAATCGGCCAGCAAATCGTCGATGTGTTCAATGCCCACGCTCAAACGCACCATGTCGGCGCCGACACCGGCGGCGGTGAGTTCTTCGTCGTTTAACTGGCGGTGGGTGGTGCTGGCCGGATGGGTGGCGAGTGATTTGGCATCGCCGATGTTGACCAAGCGCAGGAAGAGTTGCAGCGCGTCGATGAATTTGGCACCGGCTTCGCGGCCGCCTTTGATGCCGAAGCTGAGCAAGCCCGATGCTTTGCCGCCGTAGTCGCGGTCGATTAAGGCTTTATACGGGCTGTCGGCCAGCGCGGGATAGTTGACCCACGCCACTTGCGGGTGGTTTTGCAGAAACTCGGCCACTTTCACGGCGTTTTCGCAATGGCGTTCCATGCGCAGGGCGAGTGTTTCCAAGCCTTGCAGCAGTAAAAAAGCGCTTTGCGGCGACAAGGTAGCGCCGGTATTGCGAAGCGGCACCACGCGGGCACGGGCAATGTAGGCCGCCGCGCCGAAATGTTCGGTATAGTTCACGCCGTGGTAAGACGGGTCGGGTTGGTTGAAAATTTTGTCGAAACGCGGATTGCCTGCCCATTGGAATCGGCCGCCGTCGATAATCGCGCCGCCGATGGTGGTGCCGTGGCCGCCGATGTATTTGGTCAGCGACTGCACCACAATATCGGCACCGTGTTCAATCGGGCGGAACAAAGCCGGAGACGGCACGGTATTGTCCACCATCAACGGCAAACCTTGTGCGTGGGCGGCTTCGGCGAAGGCTCGGATATCGACCACGTTAATCGCCGGATTACCGATGGATTCGCAATACACCAGCTTGGTGCGCTCATCGGCCAGCACGGCGATTTGCTCGGGTTTGCCGGCATCGACAAAGCGAACTTCAATGCCTTGGCGCGGCAGGCTGTGTGCAAAGAAATTGTAGGTGCCGCCGTAGAGCGTTTTAGTAGTGATGATGTTGTCGCCCGCTTCCGCCAAAGTTTGCACGGCATAAGTAATCGCCGCCATGCCGCTGGCTACCGCCAATGCGGCGATGCCGCCTTCTAGCTTGGCTACACGCTCCTCCAACACAGCGGTAGTCGGATTCATTATGCGGGTGTAGATGTTGCCCGGCACAGCCAAGTTGAACAAATCTGCGCCGTGTTGGGTGTCGTCAAAGGTGTACGACGTGGTTTGGTAAATCGGCACGGCGGCGGCTTTGGTGGTCGGGTCGGAATGATAGCCTGCGTGCAGGGCGATGGTTTCTCGTTTCATGTTTTCCTTTTCCTTGAAGTCGTTATTGTTGAGGCCGTCTGAAAAGCCTTGTTCAGACGGCCTATATTTTAAAACATCATTACAAAACGCGTTTGAACAAATCCAGCATATTTTGCCATGATTGCTCGGCCGCTTCTTGCTGGTAGCCTAAATCCACGCCGTTGCGCTCACCGTTGTGAGTGGCTTTCGGGTTGGTGAAGCCGTGTTTGGCATTGGAGAACACGTCAATATGGAAACGGGCTTCGGCAGCTTGCATTTCGGCCCGGAAGGCTTCAACGCCTTCCATGGTCACCAAGGTATCCAACTCACCGTGTTCAATCAACAATTCGCCTTTGATGGTGCCTTTTCCGGCCGGTTCGGAAGGGGTCAGGTCGCCGTGGAAACTGGCCACCGCTTTCAACGGCGTACCGCGGCGGGCGGCTTCCAGCACCACACGGCCGCCGAAACAGAAACCGATGGCGGCCAAGCGCCCGCCGTCGCTTTCGGCTTGTGCCGCCAGCGCGTCTAAAGCCAGCTGTGTGCGTTCGGCCAGCAATTCCGGATTATTCACCAGCTTCATCATGTTTTCACCGGCCACAGTAGCATCTTCGGTGAGCATGGCATTGCCGTATAAATCAGCGGCCAACGCAGCATAACCTTACTCAGCCAAACGTTCGGCGCTGTTTTTGGCGTGTTCGCTCAAGCCCCACCATTCGGGTGCAACCAACACGGCGGCGGCTTTTTCACCTTGTGCCGGATAGGCGAAATGGCTTTGCAGGGTGGTACCGCTGCTGTCGGTATAGCTGACGATGCGCGTGAGAATGCTCATGGGGATTTCCTTTCTCTGATGGTTAGACTTGGGTGAGATTTGGGTTAGATTAGGCCGTCTGAAAAATAATTTCAGACGGCCTATTAGTATCATTAAACTTCGATTTTACTCAACACATAATCAATGTCTTTGTCGCCACGGCCGGACAAATTCACCAACAGACGTTTGCTGCTGCCAAGTTCGGCAGCACGGCGCAAGGCATAGGCAACAGCATGGGAAGACTCCAGCGCCGGAATAATGCCCTCTTCGCGCGACAGGGTTAAAAACGCATCCAAACATTCTTGGTCGGTAGCGCATTCGTAGCGTCCGCGGCCATTGTCTTTCAGCAGGCAGTGTTGCGGCCCCACGCCCGGATAATCCAAGCCGGACGCGATGGAATGCACGGCGGCAGGCGTGCCGTCTTCTTCTTGCAGATAGTAGCAGTTAAAGCCTTGAATATTGCCAAACGTGCCTTTGGCCATGGTCGCGGCGTGGCGGCCGGGTTTGTCCAAACCTTCGCCGGCCGGTTCGACGCCGACTAAATTTACCGATTCATCGTCGATAAAGGCGTTGAACAAGCCGATGGCATTCGAGCCGCCGCCCACGCAGGCCACCACTTCATCGGGCAAGCCGCCGTATTGTCGGGCAAACTGTTCGCGCGCTTCGTGGCCGACTATCGATTGAAAATAAGCCACCATTTCCGGATAGGGTGCCGGCCCCACCACCGAGCCGATGGCGAACAAAGCAGCATCCATTTGCGATAAATACGATTCGAACGCCGAATCCACCGCCTCTTTCAACGTACCCGCACCGGCAGAAACCGGCACAATTTTCGCACCCAAAATCTTCATGCGCGAGACATTGGGGTGCTCTTTGGCAATATCGGCCACGCCCATGTGGATTTCGCATTCCAAGCCGACCAAAGCCGAAGCGGTCGCCAGCGCCACGCCGTGTTGCCCCGCGCCGGTTTCGGCGATGACTTTGGTTTTGCCCATTTTTTTCGCCAACAGTGCTTCACCGATACAGTGGTTGATTTTATGTGCGCCGGTGTGGTTTAAATCTTCACGCTTCAGGAAAATCTGTGCGCCGCGCCGCGACAGGCTTTTGGCATGGTAAATCGGGCTCGGGCGGCCGACATAAGTGGCCTGCAGGCGTTTCATTTCGTTGATGAAATCTTCTTCGCCGATGATGTTGTGAAACGCGGTGTTTAATTCTTCTAAGGCTTTGGCCAATTCGGGATGGGCGATTTTGCCGCCGTGTTTACCGAAATTGCCGTCTGAATCCGGCAGGATCATGGGATTTAACTGTTCTTTTGCCATGTTTTGGCTATCTCCTCTATTATTTGTTTCATTCAGGCCGTCTGAAAAGTATTGAGACGGCGAATCCGTCTCTATTATAAACGATTTACCTGCGATTTGTTTTCAGACGGTTCCGGCAAATGATTTGTTTAAAATCATAAAATCAGCATTGATGTGAGGCCGACGGCAAATACGGTTTGGAAGAATATTTACAAATCCAAGCGGTTTATCCGGAAACCGATATTTAAACCGTCTGAATTCATCGTTTAATAAAGTAGTTCAATGAAAAGGCCGTCTGAAATTTCAGACGGCCTTTTTTTATTTTAACGCATTAGAAATCATAGCGCACATTCGCCATCACGCTGCGCTCGGCACCCGGAATATTAAACGTCGCGGCCGTACCCACGCGGGCATAGTATTTTCGGTTGAAAATATTGTCGGCATTGACCTGCACTTTCAATTTAGGCGTCACTTGATACGCCGCCATCATGTCAAAGGTGGCATAGCCGCCGGTTTTCACGTTTTGGTTCGACTCAAACTTGCTCATCGCATTGACACCGCCGCCGATGGTGAATTCCGGCGTGAGTTTGTAAGTCGTCCACAAATTCACCGTGTGTTTCGGCATAAACAGGAAGAACAAATCATCGCTGGTTGATGCGTAAGACGGCGTTTTGATTTTGCTGTTCAAATAGCTGTAACCGGCGTGGATATTCCATTTCGGCGTAATCGCACCGCTGATTTCGGTTTCAACCCCCTGCATCACGCGCTTGGCCAGCGGCAAAGAATAGCCGTAGCCGGCAACGCCGGCCGCCGCGTTTTTATCCTGCAAGCGGTACAGCGAGACGCGTGTGTTCAGGCGGTCGTTCAGGTAGCTGCCTTTGTAGCCCACTTCCAATTGATTGCCTTCGCGCGGCTTCAGCGGCGAGCCGTCTTCACCGGTTTCCGATTGCGGGCGGAACAAAGTTGAGTAGCTGGCATACAGGCTGCCGGTATCCGAAACATCCCATACCGAGCCCAAGTAACCGGTGAATTTGGTGTTGTTGCCGTTGGAATCGGAAATTGCGGTGGTGCCGCCGCGGCGGGTAGTGCCGCTGTTGTCCTGCTTGTAATAGCCGATACGGCCACCGGCAATCACCGACCAATCGGTCACCGGACGGAACACAACCTTACCGTATATACCTAATTCTCGGGTTTTGCTGTCGGAAGTAATATAAGTGGCGTTGTTTAAATTGCGGGCGCTGTCCAACACATCGACATAAGCAACCGATGACAGATTGCGGTAATCCACGCCGCGCGCCAACGCATATTGACCGCGTTCCAGCTTGGCATCGACGGTTTTATAATCCGCCCCGACGACAAATTCATTGGCCGTGCCGCCGATGGCGAAAGGCTGACTGTAGCTGGCATCCATGGTGAAAGCTTTTTGCTCGGCTTCAATACCCAAACCGGTGGCATTGACGGTATTGGTCGGACTCACGCCGCTGCCGCCGAAAGCATAATTCGAATCCGATTTACGGTCGGCATAGCGCATACCGATTTTGCCGTAGCCGCCGTTATCGAAATAGTGTTTCAAATCGGAAAACACATCATGGCTTTTCATGTTGAAATCGTTCCAATCCGCACCGACAAACACGTCATGTGTCACCGGCAAAGTGGTTTTGTCGGTGTAGGTCGGCAAGCCGTTGTCGGGGGTGATTTGGCGTTGCTGATAAAGATAGCCCAAACCGAAGGCGGTGTTCGGATTGATGTCCCAATCCAGCGCGGCATAAACAGTTTCGTGATGGTTATTGTCTTCTGCCGGTTTCGGCGATGAACCGAATGTTTGCGCCATGGCACGACCGCGCACGCTGCCATCGGCATTCAGACGGCCTGATACATCGCCTTCCAGTTTGTATTGTTTTTTGGTACCGCCGCCCGCACCGGCGTGGGCTTGGAAATCTTTGGTCGGACGTTTGCGCACCAAGTTCACAATCCCGCCCATTTCACCGCTGCTGTCAAACAAACCGCTCGGACCACGCATCAACTCCACGCGGTCGAAGGCAAACAGATTGGGCATGGTACCGTAAATACTGGCCATCGGCGATGATAAACCGTCAACATTGTATTCGCTGTATTCATAGCCGCGCGCATACACGGAAGAACGGCCGTCGTCGTTGGCCAACACGCGCATACCCGGTGTTTGGCGCGCCAATTGGTCGAAGGTATCGACATCGCGGTCTTTGATTTGCCGGTCGGTCAAGATGCTGATGGATTGCGGAATATCGCGCAAAGATGCCGGAATTTTGGTGCCGACGGTCACGGCAGACGAACTGTATTCGCCGTCTTTCTCGGTTGAGATGGCATTGTAAGAACGCTGGCCGGAAACATGAACAGTTTCCAAATCTACCGCCTGCTCAGTTTCGGCGGCAAAGGCAACAGATGATAAAGCAGCCAACACGGCTGCGGTGGTCAGATTGTGACGGAACATTTTTTTCTCCTGAATATCGACTGATTTATCATGAATGATAATAGTTATATTCTATATTTAGCTAATTTATCCTGGCAACTGCTGCCTGTTTGTTTACATAAAAATGGTAAAAATACCACATGCGCTTTTTATAGCGGGTTCACTTTAAAAGTAGGACAAGGCGGTGAGCCGAAGACAGTTGGATAATACGGCTAGGCGAACCAACGCCGTACTATTTTAAAGTGAATCCACTATATCCATCGGCTTGAATCATATATAAAAGCCAACAGGCCGTCCCAACGGCTTTCAGACGGCCTTATGCGTGGAAAATCCCAGCGTTGTTTACACTTTTTCTTTTTTGCCTGAAGACCCGTTTGTGGATTTTCGAGTGTTGCCAAGAATGCCGAAAGGCACGGCAAAGGCATGGTTCTTGATAACACCCGAAAATCCTAAAACAATCGTTCGGGCAAAAAACAAAAACTGTTGTGCATAAAAAGTGTAAACAACCCGGCGATTTTCTACACCTGCAAAACTCCTTCAAAAAGCCGGCGCAGGAAGGTATTCGCTTTTAGTTATGGCAAACTATTGAATAAAATAGGTTGCTTAAATGTTGAAGATGGATTCCTGCCTGCGCGGGAATGACGGCCGTTCGGATATTTATTGATAGCTTATAAAGCTTTGCAAAAGTCTCTACCTGCTAACCATGACGAAAAAACAAAAAAGCCCGATGTCTATCATCGGGCTTTTACCAAGATTTATTGATCAATCTTTGCGGGTTTCCACCAAAATCATCTCAACTTCAACACTTTCAGTTTCCGCTTTCGGCACATCGGCACGGCGCAAACCGTACACTTTTTCCGGTTGCGCTTGGGCAGCCAAGGCGGCAACAGCATCAGGGTTGGTTTCGACAAACACCAAGTCGCCCAATGGCGGCATGGCATCAGCAGGTTTCACCGCAACTGCCTGCTCTTTTGCCACCATTTCTTGCACCGCCGCTTCGACTTCTTTGGATGCTTTGGCCGCAATCAGCTCGTCTTCCATTACCGCCACGGCTTGGGCTTCTTGGTCGGCCGGCACGGCAGTCATCGGCAGAAATTCATCAGACGCTTCAATGGCAAATACTGAAGTCACGGCAGCGGTTACATTGCCGACGGCCCTGTCGATCATGGCGCGTTCGTCATCGGTGCTTTCTTCCACACGGATGGCTTCCGCTTCAGGTGTTTCGGTTTTGATAGCGGAAGTCACGGCTTCCGCTTCAATCGGATCCGGAATCACTACCACTAATGGTGCATGGCCTTTCTCCTCTACCGCAGGCTTACCCGGTACGGCAACAGCCACCGGATCTCGTGCCACGGCTTCGCCAAACACATGCGCCACAGCAAAGCGGACTTTATCTGCCGAATCGGCGATATTCAGATAATGTTCGATTTTCTCGGCAGACGGAATATTGCGTTTTTTGTTGCTGCGGCGATCACGCTGATTGCGGTTGTTGCTGCGATCGCGTTGGTTGCGGTTGTTGCGCTCGTGTGGCTGCTTCTCAGCAGCCGGTGCGGTTTCAACGGCTACCTCCCCCACGTTTTCCGCTGCAACATTTTCAGCCATTGCGTTTTCTGAAGTAGTTTCAACGGCAATGTTTTTGTTGGTATTGCGGTTGTTGCGGCTGCGTTTGCCGGCGGCCGGTGCGGCTTGCCCGGCGGCTTCAGACGGCATATCGGTCAGGTCGGCAACCGGTGCGGCCGCGGCTTGGTTGCGTTCTTCTTTATTCGAACGGTTGCGCTCGCGGCGGTTGCGGTTGTTTTCCTTGTCTTCTGTTTTGGTTTCGGCCTTGTTTTCGGCTCTGCTGTCAACGGCTTTAGTTTCCTTGGCTTTGGCGCTGACTTCCTGCACTTCTACCTTGCTGCCGTCACGCTTGTTGCGGCGCGGGTTTTGGCGGCGGTTTTGCTGACGGCGGTTGTTATTGCCGTTGCGGTTGGCCTGGCGTTTTTCTGCCTTCTCTTCCGCCGGTCTTTCAGCCTCGGCAGAGATTGCCGAACCACCGAAGATTTTGCCCAACCAGGCTTTGAAGTTGTCCCACCAAGTGGCCGGTTTTTGCCCCGCCGCGGTCGGCGCAGGCTGTGTGTGCTGCACGCCTTTTACCGCAGGTTCAGGGCGGGCAGCTTTGGCACGCTCGCTGCCGAACGGTTTGGCGTTTTCGTCTTCCGCAGGCTCCGCCACGCGTTTGTAGCTCGGTTCACCATCTTCTTCTACGTCATCGGTGCGGATTCGGCTGATTTCGTAATGAGGATTTTCCAGATGAATGTTCGGAATCAGCAATACCGACACGTCCAAACGCTCTTCCAAGCCAAACAGCTCGGCGCGTTTTTCGTTCAACAGGAAGGTCGCCACATCCACCGGCACTTGTGCATGCACTTCGCCGGTATTGTCTTTCATGGCTTCTTCTTGAATGATGCGCAACACGTGCAGCGCGGTCGATTCAATGCCGCGGATTACGCCGGTACCGGCGCAGCGCGGACAGGCCACATGGCTGCTTTCGCCCAAAGCCGGTTTCAGACGTTGGCGGCTCAATTCAAGCAGACCGAAGCGGGAAAGCTTGCCCATCTGCACGCGGGCGCGGTCTTTTTTCAGCGCATCACGCAACACGTTTTCCACATCGCGTTGGTGTTTCGGGTTTTCCATGTCGATGAAATCGATGACCACCAAGCCGCCCAAGTCGCGCAAACGCATTTGGCGCGCTACTTCTTCGGCCGCTTCCATATTGGTTTTGAAGGCGGTGTCTTCGATATCGGCGCCGCGTGTGGCACGGGCGGAGTTGACGTCAATCGACACCAGCGCTTCGGTGTGATCAATCACGATGGCGCCGCCTGAAGGCAAACTCACGCTGCGTGAGAATGCACTTTCGATTTGGTGTTCGATTTGGAAGCGTGAGAACAACGGCGTATGGTCTTCGTAAAGTTTCAGACGGCCTACGTTGTTCGGCATCACATAGCTCATGAATTCAGACACTTGGTCGTGCACTTCTTGATTGTCGACCAAAATCTCGCCGATATCCGGACGATAATAATCGCGGATGGCACGAATCAGCAGCGAGCTTTCCATAAACAGCAAATACGGATCTTTGTGCGCTTCACCCGCTTCTTCGATGGCACGCCACAGTTTCAGCAGGTAATCGAAATCCCACTGCAATTCTTCCACGCTGCGGCCGATACCGGCGGTGCGGGCAATCAGGCTCATGCCGCGCGGTACGTCCAATTCCGCCATAGCGGCTTTCAGTTCCTGACGCTCTTCGCCTTCGATACGGCGCGATACGCCGCCGCCGCGCGGATTGTTCGGCATCAAAACCAGATAGCGTCCGGCCAGACTGATAAAGGTGGTGAGCGCTGCGCCTTTGTTGCCCCGTTCGTCTTTTTCAACCTGAACGATGACCTGCATGCCCTCTTTCAAGACATCTTGAATGCGGGCTCTGCCGCCTTCGTAATCTTGGAAATACGAACGCGACACTTCTTTAAACGGCAAAAAGCCGTGGCGGTCGGTTCCGTAATCCACGAAACACGCTTCCAGCGACGGCTCGATACGGGTAATCACCCCTTTGTAAATATTGCCTTTACGCTGTTCTTTACCCAGCGTTTCGATGTCTAAATCGAGCAGATTTTGGCCATCGACAATCGCAACGCGCAGCTCTTCGGCTTGCGTTGCATTAAATAACATACGTTTCATGATAGTAACCTCGTTGGGCTGCACCGTCTTTTCAGACGGCCTCACGCAGCCGGCCGGCACTCACGAGCGGGACGCGCTGCCGGCTTGAATACTTGCGCCGGCAGGTTGCTTGTCCTGATGTAATCAGTTTTTGAGTTGAATTTCCGCAAGGTTTCATGCCGCCTGGAAAATACGGTCATGTGCGGTCGGGTTCGGATAAAGAAGGTCATAAAGAACAATTCGGTATCATGAAATTAAGATACCGCCGCCTGTATACCGTCTTTTCAGTATGCCAGGCCTAAAATTAAGCGCGGATTGAACCTCATCAAGCCGCATAAATCAGGTAGCCGTCATCTTCTTCATCGTTTGCCTGTTGTTATTCTTCAGATTGCTGCGCGGCGGGCGAACCCCGAAAATCCGTTCGTCTTATGCTCTGTGAGATGGGCAAATCAATTCAAACTTAATTACGCTCTTCCGTTTACTGGCTGTGCATAAACAGAAGGAAATGCTTTGTAGAGTGCGTTTTTAATATAAAATCTATTTTTAACAATAAATCCGTTTTCCGAAAGGGCTTCCCCTGCGGCAGCGGCGGCCGCAACTTCATGCCGCGCGCCCGTTTACAAAACGGTGTAAACGAATGTTTGGATTATAGAGAAAATGTACCCGATACGCAAAGATTCAGTCAGCCAAATCACCCTTACCGAACATGAAGCAGGCCAACGCCTTGATAACTATCTGATAAAAATTCTCAAGGGCGTGCCTAAAAGCCATATTCACCGCATTATCCGCGCCGGTGAAGTACGGCTGGATAAAAAGCGCTGCAAACCCGGCACCCGCATCGCAGCCGGCCAAATTTTGCGCATTCCACCCATCCGCATTGCTGAAAAACAGAGGCCGTCTGAACAAACTCCCGCCCCTGCGCGCGAATTTGAGATTGTGTATGAAGACGATGCTTTGTTGGTCATTAACAAACCTTGGGGCGTAGCGGTACATGGCGGCAGCGGCGTGAGTTTCGGCGTGATCGAACAAATCCGCCAAGCCCGTCCCGAAGCCAAATATCTGGAATTGGTGCACCGCCTTGATAAAGACACCAGCGGCCTGCTCATGATTGCCAAAAAACGCAGCGCCTTGGTGAAACTGCACGAAATGATCCGCAACGACCATCCGAAAAAAATCTATCTGGCGCTGGGCGTGGGCAGTCTGAACAACGCCCGTTTCCACGTCAAACTGCCATTGTTCAAATATACCGGCGCACAAGGCGAAAAAATGGTGCGCGTGAGTGACGACGGCCAATCGGCGCACACCATTTTCCGCGTACTCAAACGTTATTCAGACGGCCTACTGCACCAAGTCGGCCTGTCTGCGCTTACTTTAGTCGAAGCCACGCTCAAAACCGGCCGCACCCACCAAATCCGCGTGCATATGCAGTCGCAACACAGCCCTATTGCCGGCGACGAGCGCTACGGTGACTACCAAGCCAACAAACGCCTGCAAAAACTCGGCCTAAAGCGCATGTTCCTCCATGCTTCCGAACTGCATTTAGACCATCCGCTCACGGGCGGGAAGCTGATTTTAAAAGCCGAACTGCCGCAGGAATTGACGCAGTTTATTGTGATGTTGGACAATCAGCATCAGGCCGTCTGAACAAGACAAACAAAATACAAAAAAGGTGCATCATGAAGAAACCCGCTTTCTCCAAACTGTCGGTAGCGGCGCTTACTACGCCGGCCTTTTCCGGATGCCATTTAACCGGCAGTGCTTTGGACAACTTGGACGGCTTGCCTAAAACCACTATTTCAAAGATGAAAACACCTATTCTTTTCGGCTTCACCAAACCCGACAGCAAAAACCTGCCGCCTAGCCGTTTGGCGCTGTTCGCTGAAAACGGCCTGTGTTACCGACATTACGCCCGAAAACGAGTTGGGCAAAGTTTTGCGGGCAACGGAATTGGGCAAACAATTTGAAGTGGCAAACAGCGCAAAAGCTGCCTTACTTCCGCCGCTATAACGGTATCCAAGGGAAGCATACCCCATGCCCCCTCTGCCTTCCGAATACTGTTTCAAAACATACCGTTTCAAAACGCCGGCGGTCGCCCATATCGAAAGCCAAAGAGACGGCGGCGGAGTTAAGAAATGTAAGCGCCGTCTCAGCGATTATACTGACACCGTTTGCCATTGCCGGTAACCTTATCATGCTGCCGGTTATGCCGTTCGTCGGGCCGTTTCTGCGGCCGACCGGTTCAAAAATATAAGCAGACGGGATTGGCATTTCGGACGGCCTAGATTATTGAAACCCCTTAAAAGCTTGATACCCATGACCTCAGGCCGTCCGAACACAAAGGAACCGATTATGAAACCGAAACTCGTTATTTTCGACTGGGACGGCACACTGGCCGACACCACCCTGCCGATTATCGCCACCGTGCAGGAAAGTTTTACCGAAAACGGCCACGCCGCACCCGAAGCCGGCCATATCCGCCCGCTTATCGGCTACAACCTGCCGGCCATCGTGCGCCATCTTGCGCCGGATTTGAACTTACGCCAACATGAAGAAATCATCGAAACCTACGCCGCGCATCACTTAAACCCGAACAACCGCAACATGACCCTGTTCCCTGATGCCATGGCCTGCTTGGAAACGCTGAAAGCACAAGGCTACTGGCTTGCAGTAGCTACCGGCAAAGGCCGCACGGGTTTGGACAATTCCATTGCCCAAACCGGCACCGCCAGCTTTTGGCTGGCTACCGCCTGCGCCAGCGAACAACCGTCGAAACCCGCGCCGGACATGGTGTTGAAATTGTGTGACGAGCTGGGCGTAATGCCGTCTGAAACCGTCGTCATCGGCGACACAACGTATGATTTGGACATGGCCGCCAACGCAGGCGCACAGGCGATTGCAGTCGCCACCGGCGCGCATACGGAAGAAAAACTGCGTACCAGTCCGCATTTGGCGGTTTTGCCGAATTTATCTGCTTTACCGGATTTTTTGGCGGCCTTGTAAACTATCGGATTGCGAACAATAAAAGGCCGTCTGAAAGCCAATGTTTCAGACGGCCTTATATATTGCGCTTTCGTATTCATATCACCGTAAAAACTCTATTTACCCGCAAAGCCGACACACAATTACATACACTTATGCATGCTGTTGTGCAATTACCACCCGCCCAAACCCGCCAATGCCTTATCTTTTCACGCGTTTTAACAAATTATTAAAGGCTTTGAGGCCGTCTGAAATTGCTCTAAACCGGCATACGCATTAAAATACAGGTAATTAAAATACATCCTAACCGCATTCTGTTTATGAACCCGACGCCCTTTATCGAAATGAAAGACGTGGCTTTTGCCTATGGCGACCGCCCGATTCTGAGCAACATCAGTTTCACGATTGAGCAAGGTGCGTTTGCGGCCGTAATGGGCGGCTCGGGCAGCGGCAAAACCACGCTGATGCGCCTGATTACCGGCCAGATTCACCCGCAGCGGGGGCAGGTATTGGTTGAAGGCCGCGATTTGGCCAAGTTTTCCGCCGCCGAACTGCACGAACACCGCCGCCGCATGGGCGTTTTGTTCCAACACGGCGCGTTGTTTACCGATTTGACCGTGTTCGACAACGTGGCGTTTCCCATGCGTGAATTGACCAAACTGCCCGAAGCGGTGATCCGCGATTTGGTATTGCTGAAACTCAATGCCGTCGGCTTGCGCGGCGTGGAAAAATTGATGCCGTCCGAACTGTCCGGCGGTATGGCGCGACGTGTGGCCTTGGCGCGCACCATCGCGCTCGACCCTGAAATTATGCTGTATGACGAACCGTTTACCGGTCTCGACCCGATTTCGCTGGGCGTGATTGCCCACTTAATCAGCCGCGCCAACACTGCTCTGCGTTCGACCAGCGTGATGGTGACGCACGATATTGAAAAATCGCTGCAAATCGTCGATCAAGTGATTTTTTTGGCGCACGGCGAAATCATGTTCAGCGGCTCACCTGCCGAAATGAGCGAACTCGATTCGCCGTGGGTGCAGCAGTTTGTCGGCGGCTTAGCCGATGGACCGGTGGCCTACCGTTATCCGGCGCAAACAACTTTGCAGCAGGATTTATTAGGCGGTTAAGCATCACGTTCAGACGGCCTTATGTGTAGAAAACCCTAGCGTTGTTTACGCTTTTTGTTTTTTGCCTGAAGATCCGTTTTGGGGGATTTCCGAGTGTTGCCAAGAATGCCGAAAGGCACGGCAAAGCCGCACGGTTCTTGATAACGCCCGAAAATCCTGAAACAATCGTTCGGGCAAAAAACAAAAGCTGTTGTGCATAAATAAAGTGTAAACAACCCGGCGACTCCCTATACCTGCTGTGAAGGCCGTCTGAAACATCACAAGGAGAAGCCATGCCTTCGACCCCATATAAAATCCGCCCCGGCACGACGGCCGTTGCTGTTAACGATGCCGCCGCCAAACTCGGCCTGACCTTGGCTTCCCCGTGGAAACGCTTGGGCGCGGTAGTGATTAACCAATTTTTTGCAATGGTGTGTTTTATCGTGATGGCAGCCGTATTCAGCCTAACCGACCAATACACGCTGAGTAATGATGCGTTTTTGTTCATCAACTTGGGCACGTCGTTACTGTTGCTGCTGTTTTATCTCGGTGTGCAGCTTCATTTTATCCGTCGCCGCGGCCAAACCGTCGGCAAGCGGTTGATGAAGATTCGGCCGGTACTGGAAGCGACAGGCGAACGGCTGACGGCGGCGCAATATGTGTTCAGGCGCGAGCTGTTGGTTTATGCCGTTAATAGCTTGGTCGGCCTGCCGATTTTGATTAATGCTTTTTTGGTGCTGGCGCGCGGTTACAACCGCCGTTCGCTGGAAGACATGCTGGCGCAAACCATCGTAGTGGACGCACCCGACCATTAAACAAACCTTTTCCGGTTTCAGACGGCCCGATGAGCAGGCCATCTGAAAGATAACTGTTTTAAAAATATGAATTTTATCCAATCCGTCGGCTCAAAAACCTTGGGCTTTATCCAATCTCTCGGCAGCGTGACCTTGTTTCTGCTGCAAATTCTGGCGAAATCGGCCACGGCGTTTACCCGCCCGCACCTGAGCATTCGTCAGATTTATTTTGCCGGTGTGATGTCGGTCTTGATTATTGCCGTTTCGGGCTTATTTGTCGGCATGGTACTCGGTTTGCAAGGCTACACGCAGTTGGCGAAATTCAAAGCCGCCGATGTGTTGGGCTATATGGTGGCCGCTTCCCTTTTGCGCGAACTGGGACCGGTATTGGCGGCGATTTTGTTTGCCAGCAGCGCAGGCGGCGCGATGACCAGCGAAATCGGCCTGATGAAAACCACCGAGCAGCTTGAAGCGATGAACGTAATGGCGGTCGATCCTGTTGCCCGCGTGGTGGCGCCGCGCTTTTGGGCAGGCGTGTTTTCCATGCCGCTTTTGGCCTCGATTTTCAACGTGGCCGGTATTTTCGGCGGCTATCTGGTCGGCGTGCAGTGGCTGGGCTTGGACAGCGGCATTTTCTGGTCGCAAATGCAAAGCAACATGACCATCGGCTACGATGTCGTCAACGGCCTGATTAAATCGGTGGCGTTCGGCATAGCCGTGACACTGATCGCCGTGCATCAAGGTTTTCACTGCGTGCCGACTTCCGAAGGGATTTTACGCGCCAGCACACGCACGGTGGTGTCTTCCGCCCTGACCATTTTGGCAATTGATTTTGTTTTAACCGCATGGATGTTTACTGAGTAACGACAATGAAAAAAAGTATTTTGGAATTTTGGGTCGGTTTGTTTATCTTATTGGGCGTGGCGGCCGTAGGCTTTTTGGCCTTCCGCGTAGCAGGCGGCTCCGGCATGGGCAGCACGCAGCAAACCTATACCGTATATGCCGATTTCAGCGACATCGGCGGTTTGAAATCAAACGCGCCGGTTAAATCCGCAGGCGTATTGGTCGGCCGCGTTTCCGCCATCACGCTCGACCCGAAAAGCTATCAGGCACGCGTGACCCTGAACATCAGCAAACAATATGAATTCAGCAGCGACGTTTCCGCCCAAATCCTCACTTCCGGTCTCTTGGGCGAACAATACATCGGCTTGATGCAAGGCGGCGACACGGACAATTTGGCCGAAGGCGACACCATCAGCGTCACCAGCTCGGCCATGGTTTTGGAAAACTTAATCGGCAAATTCATGACCGGCTTTGCCGAAAAACAATCCGGCAATTCTGATTCAGCCACTTCGGCCGACGCAGATTCTGCCCCATAAACACAACAATATTTTTTTAATTTTAGGAATACGCAAACATGAAAAAATCAGCATTCTTCAGTGCCTTGGGCATCGGTTTATTGAGCATCAGCTTAGCGGCTGCCGCTCCTGCAGATGCGGTAAACCAAATCCGCCAAAACGCGACTCAGGTTCTGACCATCTTGAAAAGCGGCGATGCCAACACTGCCCGCCGCAAAGCAGAAGACTACGCCATGCCTTATTTCGATTTCCAACGCATGACCGCGTTGGCCGTGGGCAACCCTTGGCGCACCGCCACTGATGCACAAAAACAGGCATTGACCAAAGAATTCCAAACTCTGTTGATCCGCACCTACTCCGGCACCATGATGAAATTCAAAAATGCCAAAGTAAACGTGAAAGACAATCCCGTCGTTGCCCGCAACGGTAAAGAAATTACCGTACGTGCCGAAGTGAGCGTGGCAGGTGAAAAACCGGTCAACATGGATTTCACCACCTATCAAAGCGGCAACCGCTACCGCGTGTACAACGTGGCCGTTGAAGGCGCAAGCTTGGTAACTGTGTACCGCAACCAATTCGGCGAAACCGTGAAAGCCAAAGGCATCGACGGTCTGATTGCCGACCTGAAAGCCAAAAACAGCGGCAAATAATCCTTAAGCGCACGGCTTTGGCCGTGCCTTTTTACGCCAAACTGCATAGACTCAAAACCTCATGAATTCAGAACTTCGCGACAACGTGCTGTATCTGGGCGGCGACATTACCGTCAAAACCGTGACCGATTCAGCCTACCGCCAATTCGAGCAGCAATGCCGTCTGAAAGAAACCTGTGCGCTTGATTTAAGCAATGTCAGCCGCGCCGATTCCGCCTGCGTATCGCTGCTGCTGACCGCATTTCGTTTAAAAAACAAAGCCGTCGAACTGCGCCACATTCCCGAATCGGTGCGGGCGCTGGCTGATCTGTATGAAATTAAAGACTGGGTGACCCCATGAAAAAAACCGCTGCTTCCCTGCTGCT
Organism: Neisseria yangbaofengii; assembly: GCF_014898075.1. Classification (NCBI taxonomy): domain Bacteria; kingdom Pseudomonadati; phylum Pseudomonadota; class Betaproteobacteria; order Neisseriales; family Neisseriaceae; genus Neisseria; species Neisseria yangbaofengii. The sequence continues at coordinate 2,530,359 of NZ_CP062976.1, read as the reverse complement.
TATCGGCTTATCCGCCGCCCAACCGGCCTTTGCCGAACGCAATCCGGCCGACCCTTACGAGCCTTACAACCGCGCCGTCTCCAAGTTCAACGACAAAGCCGACCAATACGTCATGGCACCCATTGCCCGCGGCTACCGTAAAGTCACGCCACAGCCTGTGCGCACCGGCGTGAGCAACTTTTTCAACAACCTGCGCGACGTAGTCAGCTTCGGCAGCAACGTGTTGCGTCTCGACATCAAACGCGCCAGCGAAGATTTGGTGCGCGTCGGCCTGAATACCACCTTCGGCTTGGGCGGTTTGATTGACGTAGCAGGCGCAGGCGGCGTGCCGAACAACAAAAATTCCTTGGGTGACACCATGGCTTCATGGGGCTGGAAAAACAGCAATTACTTTGTCGTGCCGCTGATAGGACCTTCTACCGTGCGCGACACCTTGGGTACAGCCGTAACCGTGGCTTATCCGGTGAAAAACGCGGTGTTTGAAACCAGTGCCGGCCGCTGGAGCACCACCGCACTCAACGCCGTCGAGACCCGCGAAAACCTGCTCGACTTAACCGACAGCCTGGAAGGTGCCGCCATCGACAAATACAGCTACACCCGCGATTTGTACATGCGTGTGCGCAACCGGCAAACCGGCGGCCAAGCCGTGCAAAGTACCGACGAAGACATCGACATCGATGATTTGGTCGACAGTGGCAACCCCGCGCAAAACGCTCCGATCGAAGCGGCCGAACCCGACACCGCCGCACCTGCTGATGATTGGGAAAATCTCCAGCCTGCCGGCAGCGGCATGATTCGCTTGGATTAATTAACCGCATGATGCCCAGGCCGTCTGAAAACATACATTGCGTTCAGACGGCCTGAAAACTTTGCCCCCTCCGGATTTGAGTGCCGTTCGTCGTTAACGCAGCGCATAACGAAGAAATGTGCCAAAGATGGCAATTTTGCCAAGGTCACGGCCTTTTCATGACACCCCCTTTGGGCTATTATTCCAGTACGTTCAGCGCAAAAGACCGGGCCAACCGCTCCACCCAACAAAAGGAAACCACCATGTACGAAGTCAACCGCAGCGTCTTTTTACTCGTGCCGCTCGATCCATTTTGGAACTGGCTGCAATCCCTGCCCGGCAACCATCTGGCCGATCTGACTTTGGAAGATTTGCAGGCCGATGCCAATGCCTATCTCGTACGCCCGTGCGAAACCTCTGATGAAGTATGGGACGAAATCGAATCGCGCTTTGAAGATATTTTCGCTGCCGAACTGGCCGACTGGTGCGAAGACGAAAGCAAGTGGCCGGATTTGCACGCCGATATTTTCAACGAATGGTTCGATATCCAGCTCTCCACCGTCATCACCGACTTGGAAGCCGAGCCATTGGCGCGCGAAGCGTTTCAGCCATTGAATTTGAATTAATCTATTTGATAGGCCGTCTGAAAACAGATTACTGTGCGCCCTATGCTTTCAGACGGCCTCATGAACCCATGAATATCCGCGTCCGCAATTACCACATCGACAGCTACGGCCACGTCAACCACGCGCGCTATCTTGAGTTTCTCGAAGAAGCGCGCTGGATACTTTTCGACCAACGCGGTTTATTATCGCTGCTGGATAACGTACATTTGGTCGTCGCCCGCATCGACATCCGCTACCGCCGCCCCGCTGTCGACGGCAACGAATTGCGCGTACACAGCCACATCAAAGAATTAACCGCGCGCCACCTGCTGCTGACGCAAACCATCGAACTGGTGCACAGCGGCAAAAACGCCGTTGAAGCCGACATCACGCTAATGCCGGTCGATGCCGCCGGCGGCCGCAGCATCCGTTTTCCCGACAACCTGTTAACCTCGCTTGAATCATTTATCGCATGAAAAAACCGATTACCCTCGCCGCCGCGGCCATTGTCGGCGCATTGTTGGCCTTTATCCTGATTCCCGACAACAAATCCGCGCCAACATTCAGCCTGACTGATTTGCACGGCCAAACGGTCAATAATGCCGGCCTGCAAGGCAAAGTGACCTTTATCAATTTCTGGTTCCCATCCTGTCCCGGCTGCGTGAGCGAAATGCCGAAAGTCATCAAAATGGCCAACGGTTATCAGGGCAAAGATTTCCAAGTGTTGGGGATTGCCGAACCGATTGACCCGGTTGAAAGCGTGCATCAATACGTCAAAGAATACGGCCTGCCGTTTACCGTGATGTACGATGAGGGCGGCACCGTCGGCAAAGCCTTCGGCACACAGGTTTACCCGACTTCCGTGCTCATCAACAAAAAAGGCGAAGTCCTGAAAACCTTTGTCGGCGAACCGGATTTCAACAAGCTTTACCAAGAAATCGACCAAGAATTGGCAAAGTAAGCGATGATTTTAAAAAGGCCGTCTGAAACGGAAAAGTTTCAGACGGCCTTTGATTCAATCAACGATTACGCCTTTTCTTCAAAACGCTTCGCCGCTTCATCCCAGTTCACCACATTCCAGAACGCTTTGACGTAGTCCGGCCGGCGGTTTTGGTATTGCAGATAATAAGCGTGTTCCCACACGTCCAAACCGATAATCGGGTAGCCTTTGCAGCCGGCCACGTCTTCGCCCATCAGCGGTGAGTCTTGGTTGGCGGTCGACACCACTTTCAGGCGGTCGCCATCCAACACCAGCCATGCCCAGCCCGAACCGAAACGGCCGGCGGCGGCTTTTTCAAATTCGGCTTTGAATTCGTCTACCGAACCGAAATCGCGCTCAATGGTTTCTTTCAGACGGCCTTGCAAAGTGGTGCCGGTTTTCAGGTTTTTCCAAAAGAAAGCGTGGTTGGCATGACCGCCGGCATTGTTGCGCAACACAGTTTGCTTATCGGCCGGCAATTCTTTCAAGCGTGCAATCAGCTCTTCCGCCGGCAAAGCTGCAAACTCGGGCAGCGATTCCAACGCTGCATTGGCATTATTGACATAAGCCTGATGGTGCTTGGTGTGGTGAATGTTCATCGTCATTTCATCGAAATGCGGCTCCAAAGCATCATAGGCGTAGCCCAGTTCAGGTAAAGTGTAAGCCATATGCGTTCCTTTCTCTTTGCAGTTGTGCGTGGCGAATTAAATAATATTGATATTAATTCCTATTTGCAAAATAAGCAAGCCTAACCGCACGCCGAAGATAAGCACACAATCCCTTGACTTATCCTTTATAATAACTCTCAACCCATTATTTTTCAGACGGCCTGCTGTAGGAAATTGTCGGGTTGTTTACACTTTTTATGCAAAACAGCTTTTGTTTTTTTACCCGAATGATTGTTTTAGGATTTTTGAGCATTATCGAGAACCATGCGGCTTTGCCGTGCCTTTCGGCATTCTTGGCAACACTCGGAAATCCCAACATGGGCCTTCAAGCAAATAACGCAAAAGTGTAAACAACGCTAGGATTTTCTACACCACTTTCTAATCCAAACAATACCCATAGGCCGTCTGAAACACCAAACAACTTTTTAAAAATATTGAGAATCAAATGAAATTCATCGACGAAGCAAAAATCGAAGTTGCCGCAGGCAAAGGCGGTAACGGCGCAGCCAGTTTCCGCCGCGAAAAATTCGTACCGCGCGGCGGGCCGGACGGCGGCGACGGCGGCAAAGGCGGCAGCGTGTGGGCAGTTGCCGACGAAAACACCAACACCCTCGTAGAATACCGTTTCGTCAAACGCTATCAGGCGAAAAACGGCGAAAAAGGACACGGCTCCGACCGCTACGGCGCAGGCGCAGACGACATCGAACTCAAAATGCCCGTCGGCACCCTGATTCGGGACACCGACACCGACGAAATCGTCGCCGACCTTACCCACCACGGCCAACGCATCTGCCTCGCCAAAGGCGGCAAAGGCGGCTTGGGCAATATCCACTTCAAATCCTCGGTAAACCGTGCGCCCAAACAGTCCACGCCCGGCGAAGAAGGCGAAGCCCGCTCGCTGCATTTGGAACTGAAAGTCCTCGCCGACGTCGGTCTTTTAGGAATGCCCAACGCCGGCAAATCCACCCTGATTTCCGCCGTATCCGCCGCCCGCCCGAAAATCGCCAACTACCCGTTTACCACCCTGCACCCAAATTTAGGCGTGGTACGTTTGGACGAAAACAACAGCTTCGTCATGGCAGACATTCCCGGCCTGATCGAAGGCGCAGCCGAAGGCGCAGGCTTGGGACACCGTTTCCTCAAACACCTCTCCCGCACCGGCTTATTGCTGCACGTCGTCGATTTGGCTCCGTTTGACGAAAGCGTCAACCCCGCTGCCGAAGCCTTGGCGATTGTCGAAGAACTGCGCAAATACGACGAAACCCTCTACGACAAACCCCGCTGGCTGGTTTTAAACAAACTCGATATGCTCAGCGAAGAAGAAGCCGAAGAGCGCACCGCCGACTTCCTCGCCCAAATCGGCTGGGACTACCCCGAACCCGACGACCGCTTCCAATTCGACTTAACCACCCCACGCCTTTTCAAAATCAGTGCCTTAGCACACCAAGGCACACAAGAACTCGTGCGCCAAATCGGTATGTATCTGAATGAGAAAAAACGGATTGAAGCCGAAAAAGCAGCGGCGGAACAAGCAGCCAACGCCGAAACCGCCGAACAGCAACCGAAAACCGATACGAGCGTGTTTAAGGCGGAATAAGGAATCAGGTTTTCAGACGGCTCGCAGGTGGGATACAGGTCGTCTGAAATATTGTTTGAAAGAGCAAACGGTCAGTGTTGGATAACGTACAATGGCGAATAATCCCAAGATTTGGCTTGATTTTGATGAGCAGCTTGAACTATTAAAAACTCGAGGTCTGCAAGTTGAAAATGAGCAAAAAGCTAAAGAATATTTAGCTCGAATCGGATACTACCGCTTAAGCGGCTATTTTTATTCTTTACGCGAAGTATCCGGCGAATTGGTCATACTGGATCAATTTAAAAAACCCAAAAAAGTCAAAACCGATAAATTAACATTAGATACGTTTAAACCCAATGCTTGTTTTAAAGATGCAGTTGATTTATACGTATTCGACAAGCAATTGCGCTTATTGGTGTCTGATGCTTTAGAACGGATTGAAGTCGCTCTCCGAACCGATATTGCTCATACGTTAGGCGGCCGGCTGGATAAGTTTGCCTATCTTAAACCTGAATGTCTTCACGAAGACTTTGCCAATCCAGAAAATTTAGATAGCCATAAAGGTATTACCAACCATCAAGTTTGGTTAGCTAAACATGCTGCATTAATCTCTCGATCAAAAGAGGGTTTTATCCATCATAATAAAACCAAATACGGTTTACCTATTCCTATATGGGTTGCCTGTGAAATATGGGATTTTGGTACTATGTCAACATTGTTTGCCAGAATGCGCACACAAGAACAAGATGAAATTTCAACGAAATACGGTGTGGCAAACGGCAGAATTTTCGCCAGTTGGTTAAGAAGTTTAAACCATTTGCGTAATGTATGCGCACACCATTGCCGTTTATGGAACAGAGATATAAAAGACCAACCAAAGTTACCACCAACAGACAGTCTAGCTTGGTTAAGTGCTTTTCCTACAAAAGAAAATCAAGAACAAGCAAAGACACGGTGTTTCTTACTACTGCTCATCTGCAAGCATTTACTGAGCATCATTAACCCTTCGTCAAGCTGGTGCTGCCGAATGAAACAACACTTGCTGACTTTCCCAGAATTGAGTGATTTGGGACTAAACTTGCAAGGTATGGGAGCACCTGCTGATTGGCAGAACTGGTGGACATGAAAAAACTCCCCAGCAGCCATACTGTAACAGTACAACCGAGGGGAGCCGTGTTAATTTGCATTCTACCCCCCTCCCTATCTTCTGTCAAAACAAAAACCGATTATCCTCATTATGAAACCGATTATGCCAACCATCTACAACACCCTGACCCGCCAAAAAGAACCTTTTGCGCCCATCGACCCCGCAAACGTGCGTATGTACGTTTGCGGCATGACGGTTTACGACTATTGCCATCTCGGACATGCCCGTGTGATAGTGGTGTTCGATATGATTGCCCGCTGGCTGCGCCAGAGCGGTTATCCGCTCACTTATGTGCGCAACATCACCGACATCGACGACAAAATCATTGCCCGTGCAGCGGAAAACGGGGAAAGCATCGGCGATTTGACCGGACGCTTTATCCAAGCCATGCACGAAGATGCGGACGCTTTGGGCGTACTGCGTCCCGACATCGAACCGAAGGCGACGGAAAACATTGCGCAGATGATTGCGATGATTGAGCGGCTGATTGCCAAAGGCAAGGCGTATGCGGCGGATAACGGCGACGTGTATTATGCGGTGCGTGAATTTGCGGCATACGGCCAGCTTTCGGGCAAATCTTTAGACGATTTGCGGGCGGGCGAACGGGTGGAAGTGGACGGCTTCAAACGCGACCCGCTGGATTTTGTGCTGTGGAAAGCGACGAAAGCGGGCGAACCGGCGTGGGAAAGCCCGTGGGGTTCGGGTCGGCCGGGCTGGCATATCGAATGTTCGGCGATGAGCGAAAACCTGTTCGGCGACACCTTCGATATTCACGGCGGCGGCGCAGATTTGCAGTTTCCGCACCATGAAAACGAAATCGCCCAAAGCGTGGGGGCGAACGGTCATTCCTGCGGTCATCACCACGTCGGCAAAACCATTGAAAGCCATGTGAAATATTGGCTGCACAACGGCTTTATCCGTGTGGACGGCGAAAAAATGTCCAAATCGCTGGGCAATTTCTTCACCATTCGCGACGTGTTGAAACAATACGACCCCGAAGTGGTGCGCTTCTTTATCCTGCGTGCACACTACCGCAGCCCGCTGAACTATTCCGATGCGCATCTGGACGATGCCAAAGGTGCATTGACACGTCTCTATACGGCGCTGAAAAACACCATGCCGTCTGAAAATCCGGCAAATTTGGAGAATGATTACGCCCGCCGTTTCGTGGCGGCAATGAACGACGATTTCGACACGGTGCAGGCAGTAGCGGTATTGTTTGAACTGGCAAACGAAGTCAATAAAACCCAAAACGCCGAACTGGCGGCCTGTCTGAAACATCTGGCGGGCATCATCGGCCTGCTGCAACGCAACCCGACCGAATTTCTGCAGGGCGGTTCGGTTTCAGACGGCCTGTCTAACGAAGAAATCGAAGCGCTGATTGAAGCCCGCAAACAGGCCCGTGCCGATAAAAACTGGGCGGAATCCGACCGCATTCGCGATGTATTGGCAGCAGAAAACATTATTCTGGAAGACAAATCCGGCATCACCACTTGGCGCCGTGGCTAAAACTTGAAAAACCACGATTCAATCGGTTGATTAAAGGCTTCGTTTGGTCTGATATTTTTCAGGCCAAACGAAGCTTTTTAATGGCAGTTGCTGAATCCTTTACCGAAATCATCAAAATATTAATATTTTATGACTATCGAATCACCACCGGCATCAATATCTTTGTCCCATCCATATAAATTAATTACAAACAATAACATAAAAAATTCCATCTGTTCCTATTTAAGATTTCAGCAGCATGCCAAATCACACCGGTGCGGTCATCATTAAAAAATCATTAATTTTTATCTTAACAAAATTTAAAGAATTCAGATCTTCTACTTATTTCTTCGCGTTTATTTTCTATTTCCCTTTGAATTATATGGTTTTAATCGCCTTAAATTTTTTAATCTCTTCTTGACAAAACTTGATGATTCTTTTAATTTCACAAATATTGTCAACAAAAAAAGCCGCAACAACAATACTGCCGAGCTTTTACCTTAATGTAAGGAGAAACTACATGTTCCGCAAATCCACTACCGCCGCAATCAGCTTGGCCGCTTTGGCTGCATTGGCCTTGAGCGGCTGTAACAAAGACACTGCCGAAGCGGGCGAACCAAAAAAACCCGAATGTATCGCACCGGCCAAACCGGGAGGCGGTTTTGACTTGACCTGTAAGCTGGCACAAACCGGATTGAAAGACACCGGCCAACTGAAAAAACCGATGCGCGTAACCTACATGCCGGGCGGCGTAGGTGCAGTGGCTTACAATAAAATCGTGGCTAACGATTCGGCCAACGGTGATGCGATTGTAGCCTTCTCAACCGGTTCACTGTTGAACTTGGCGCAAGGTAAATTCGGCCAATACACCGAAAATGATGTGCGCTGGTTGGCGGCCGTCGGCACCGACTACGGCATGGTAGCCGTGAATGCCGAATCGCCTTTGAAAAATTTAAACGATTTGGCCGAAGCGCTGAAAAAAGATCCTAAATCCATCAGCTTCGGCGCAGGTGGCAGCGTAGGTGGCCAAGACTGGTTACAGACCGCAATGATGGCCAAAGCTGCCGGGGTAAATCCGAAAGACATGACTTACGTGGCTTTGGAAGGCGGCGGGGAGGCGGTGACTGCAGTATTGGGCAACCACATTAATGTCGTGAGTGCCGGTATTGCCGAAATGGGTCCGCACATTGAATCGGGCAAAATCCGTGTTTTGGCAGTGTTCTCGCCAAACCGTTTGGAAGGCAAGCTGAAAGACATTCCAACTGCAAAAGAACAAGGCTTCGACGTAGAATGGCCGGTGATTCGCGGCTACTACATGGGTCCGAAAGTATCTGACGAATCGTTCAACTGGTGGAAAAACCGCTTCAATGCGATGCTGAAAGATCCGAAATTTGCCGATATCCGAGCCGGCCGTGATTTGTTGCCGTTTGAATTGACCGGCGAAGAATTGCAGCAATACGTGGTGAAAACCACCGAAGAAATGCGTGTGTTGTCTAAAGAATTCGACTTGAATACTAAATAATCTGCTGCGTGTTCGGACGGCCTGTTGGTTTTCATCAGGCCATCTGAAAAGCATCTGCTTGTTTTGTGCACAAAATCCCAATTCTTGGATAAATGTTCGGCATAAAAATCAGACTGTCCGTCACAAAAGGCCGTCTGAAAATCTGGCTGAACCATAAAAATGAATGCTTCACGGAGATATTATGAATCTCGAACGCTGTTTTTCCGGCTTGCTGCTCGCTGCTGCCGTGTTCCTGCTGTATCTGGCATGGGGCTATACCGCTCCGATCAGCTATGATCCGTTGGGTCCGCGCCCTTATCCGGTGCTGATTCTGTCACTCTTGGCCGTATCCTGTCTGTTTTTAGTCATTCGCCGCAACAGCGAAACCATCGATTTGGGCTACACCCCCAATATGTTGAAAAAACTCGGCATCTGCTTAGTGACTCTGTTGCTGTACGCCGTTTTGTTTGAATTGCTCGGCTTTCCGCTGGCCACCGCACTGATGGCGTTTACCGTCGGCATCTTATTCGGCGGCAGCTTCAAGGTTTGTGCGATTTCAGGCATTGCGCTGGGCACCGGCTTCTATCTGCTGTTTGACCGCTTGCTGGACGTTCCGCTGCCGGTCGGCTTTTTCGGTTAAGGACGGAACATGGATACTTTAAACTTTTTGATGGGCGGTTTTGCCGTGGCTTTAGAGCCGCAAAATCTGCTGTTGGCCTTAATCGGCGCATTTTTGGGCACCATCGTCGGCATGTTGCCGGGTTTGGGGCCGATTAACGGCGTGGCGATTTTGCTGCCGTTTGCCTACGCGCTTGGTTTGCCGCCTGAATCGGCTTTGATTTTGTTGGCAGCCGTGTATTTGGGCTGTGAATACGGCGGTCGCATTTCGGCGATTTTGATTAACGTGCCGGGTGATGCGGCGGCGATTATGTCCACGCTCGACGGCTATCCTTTGGCCAAACAGGGCAAAGCGGGCATTGCCTTGTCTCTCTCTGCCGTCAGTTCGTTTACCGGCAGCACTATCGCCACTTTGGGCGTGGTGCTGTTTGCACCGCTGTTGGCCAACTGGGCGGTTGCATTCGGCCCTGCCGAATATTTTGTGCTGATGGCGTTTGCCATTACCTGTTTGAGCGGCTTGGTAGGCGATCAGCCGGTTAAAACCGCTGTAGCCGCCTTAATCGGTTTGGCCTTGGCAACTGTGGGCGTAGATGCCGTGACCGGCGTGTACCGATTCACGTTTGATTCGGTAAACCTTTCAGACGGCATTCAGTTCACCACCATCGTGATCGGTTTCTTCAGCATCAGCGAAATCCTGATTATGCTGGAACACACCGAACGCGGCCAAAAAGCGTTGGAGCAAGGCAAACGCACCTTGTTTAACGTGAAAGAATTCCTATTTGCCTTCGGTGCCATGGTGCGCAGCAGCGTAGTGGGTTTCGTGGTCGGAATCTTGCCCGGCGCGGGCGCAACCATTGCCAGCGCGATGACCTACACCAACGAGAAGAAACTCGCCGGTGCATCGGGCAGATTCGGTGAAGGAGACTTGCGCGGTATCGCAGCGCCTGAAGCGGCCAACAATGCTTCTGCTTGCGGCTCTTTTATTCCGATGTTAACCTTGGGCGTACCCGGCTCCGGTACCACCGCCGTGATGATGGGCGCGTTGACCTTGTACAATATCACCCCGGGCCCACAGCTTTTCAGCGAGCAACCTGACATCGTATGGGGCTTGATTGCATCGCTGTTTATCGGTAACGTGATTTTGCTGTTGCTCAACATTCCTTTGGTCGGCTTCTTCGCCAAACTGTTGAACATTCCTAACTATATCCTGATTCCGGCCATCGCCGCCGTGAGCTTCGTCGGCGTGTACGCGATTCACAGTACCACGTTTGACTTAGTATTGATGGTAGGCTTGGGCGTATTGGGCTACTTCCTGCGCAAACTCAATTTCCCACTGTCCGCCTTGATTTTGGGCTATGTATTGGGCGAATTGATGGAATCCAGCCTGCGCCGCGCGTTGTCGATTTCGCAAGGCGATTTGGGTGTGTTGTTCCACGGCCCGATTAACAAAGTATTGTGGGCATTGGCCTTGTTGATGGTGTTGCTGCCGGTTTTCCGCTGGCTGCGCCGCCGCAAACAAACTGCATAACGCATGACGACAGCCGCCCGAATCCAGCGCGGCTGTTTTCTTGGTATCATGAAAATATTCAGGCCGTCTGAAACCTTTCAGACGGCCTCATACACCATAACGATTTCCCGCGCAAACCATGAACCGCTTTCTTCCCTATCTTTCCGGTTTTGCCGCCGCTCTCACGGGCGCGCTGCTGGCTAACCTGCTCAACCTGCCGATTCCGTGGCTGCTCGGCTCATTGCTCGCTTGCGCTGCCTTGTCCACCGGCGGCATCAATATCCGCACCCTGCCCTCCGGCCGTAAAATCGGCTTGTGTATCATCGGCATGTCGCTGGGCTTGTATTTCACGCCGAAAATGGCCGGCATGATTGGTACCAATGCGCCGTGGTTGGGTGCAGGCATGTTGTTTGCTTTAATCTTAAGTTTGTGCGGCACGCTGCTGCTGCACCGTTTCGCCGGTGTCGATTTCAAAACTGCCTGGTTTGCGGCGGCAGTCGGCGGCGCGAGTGAAATGGCCACTTTGGCCGAACAACACGGTGCGCGCACGGATAAAGTGGTGGCCGCCCATTCGCTGCGCGTATTGATGGTGGTGACCATTGTGCCGTTTTTCTACCGCTTTATGGATTATCACGGCTTGGATACTTCAATCATCGACAAAGGCGGCGTGCATTATGGCGGCTTAGTGCTGCTGATTGCCTGCTGCGTCGGCACGGGTTGGGTGTTTCAAAAACGTGGCTGGGCGAACCCGTGGACATTCGGCCCATTGGCGGCAGCGGTATTGCTGACTGTCTGCGGCGTGCATTTGTCGGCGATACCGAGAGAATTGTCATGGACAGGCCAATTGCTCATCGGCTGGTCGCTCGGCACCAAATTCCGCCCTGATTTTTTCCGCGCCGCGCCAAGATTGTTGTCGGTCACCGCTGTTTTGGTGTGCATTAGTCTGCTGCTGACCGCGGGCGTTGCCCAACTTCTGGCCGCGTGCTCGGATATTCCGCTGCCCACTTTAGGGCTGGGGCTTGCTCCCGGTGGCGTGGCAGAAATGACTATTACCGCCAAAGTGTTACAACTGGGCGTACCGCTGGTGACCGCGTTTCATGTATTGCGTATGCTGGTGGTTGTGGGTTTGGCCGGCTGGCTGTATGGTGTATTGGATCGTCGGTTTGGCGTGGGGACGCGGTAAACGTATCAACTTAACATTAACAGGCCGTCTGAAAAATTTCAGACGGCCTGTCGGCTTGTTTGCAGAATCAGTTATAATCAAACCAGTATATTGAATCCAATATACGCTTTGACAAAGATTAAGGAGAAACTGATGAAGACATTACTGGCTGCCGTTTTATTGGGTATGACCGCTGCGGCCTGTGCCGCGCCTGCGGATATTGTGGTGCCGATGTCGCTGCTGGACGCACAAAATGGCGATAAAATCGCGGGCGAAGTGCGCATCAGCCAAAGCAAATACGGTGCAGTGTTCACCCCGAAAATTGAAGGTTTGGCACAAGGCATTTATGGTTTCCACGTGCATGAAAACCCAAGCTGCGCAGCCAAAGAGAAAGACGGCAAACCGGTAGAAGGTTTGGCAGCCGGCGGCCACTGGGATCCTAAGAAAACCGGCGCACACAAAGGCCCTTGGGACGACAGCGGCCACTTGGGCGATTTACCTGCTTTGGCAGTAGATGCCAACGGCCATATTCAGCCGGTGGCGGCACCACGTATCAAGAAAATCAATTCGCTCAAAGGCCGCTCGCTGATGATTCACGCCGGCGGCGACAACTACAACGACCATCCTGCTGCACTGGGCGGCGGTGGCGCACGCAAATACTGCGGCGTAATTGCCGAGTAAGTTTGATAGATGAATAAAGGCCGTCTGAAATATTGGGTTTCAGACGGCCTTTTATTTTTTTCAATCTAGTCCAACAAATTTTTCTTCACAACCGCCGGATTACCGGCAGCCAAAGAATACGGCGGCACGCTCTTGGTAACCACCGCACCGGCACCGATAACCGAACCTTTGCCGATGGTCACGCCGCCCATAATGATGACACGGCGGCCAATCCATACATCGTCTTCAATCACAATCGGATTGGTGTCGGTGTAGCCGGAAAACTTTTTAGTTGCTTTATCGAATTTGTGGCTGTGGGAATAAAACAGGCACTCCGGCCCCATCATCACATTGTTGCCAATGCCCAAGCCGTAGCAGATTTCGCAGTCCACACCGATACCCGAATGATCGCCGATTACCGTGTCTTCCAACACATACGCGCCTTTTTCGATGTTGACATTGTTACCCAAATGCGGTGAGATTTGGCGGGCAAGCGCCGCACGGATTTTTTTGGACAATTGGCCAAACGGCTTGCTGTAAGAAGCAGGCAGCCATTTGCCGATCGTTCTCAACAATACGAAAAACAGCTTTGCTTTCATTGCATTTCCTCATACAAAATCATCAATCCAAATTCAATTTCGGTTAGGCACACAAATACCGCACAAGTTTCGCCCGTGATTCGGTAATATTTGCACCGCCCTGTTGCAAAACACCGCCAATGCCGCAATATCTGCTTGACGAAACAGCAAAAAATAGCAATAATCGCCCCCTTGTCTTGAAGCATAGGTAAAACCCCTATGCCCGCTTAATCGAAAGGAAACAACATGCAACAAGGTATTCACCCCAACTACCGCGAAATCACCGTGACCTGCTCTTGCGGCAGCAAATTCGTGACCAAATCCGCGATGGAAAAAGAAAGCTTCAACATCGAAGTTTGCTCTTTGTGCCACCCATTCTACACCGGCCAACAAAAAATCGTTGACACCACCGGTCGCGTGGACAAATTCAACAACAAATTCGGCAACCTGTTCAAACGCTAATTGCCGACGGAAAAAAGACTGCTTTGGCGGTCTTTTTTTTGTGTTCAGACGGCCTCATGCCAAAAAAGACCGTCTGAAAGAAAACATGGCCAAAATATGCCATTGCCGCCTTTTTGGGCCAAGCATTCCCTGATTTGGCCGTAATTTGTTACACTAGCGCATCTTTAATGGATTTTTGAAACCGCCGCATCATGCTGACCTACACGCCGCCGGATTCCCGCAAACCTGCTAAAACCCACGAAAAACCTTGGCTGTTACTGCTGATGGTGTTCGCTTGGTTATGGCCCGGCGTGTTTTCGCATGATTTGTGGAACCCGGACGAATCAGGCTTGTTCACCGCCACCGAAGCCCTGCTCAACGGCACTGCCTCACCGCTGGTGGCACATGTGTTCGAGCAGCATAATTTCCATATTTCGCCGGTGTATTTGTGGGTGGCCGGCGCCTTTCAAGCGCTGCTTTCGCCTTGGGCGGCCGATGCTTATGCGGCCACACGCTTTGCCAGCGTGTTTTTCACCGCCATCGGTTTGTTGTTGTGCGGCTTTGCCGGTTTTAATTTCTTAGGCCGCCACCATGGGCGCAGTGTGGTGCTGATCTTAATCGGCAGCATCGGTTTGCTGCCGATGGCGCATTTTATCAGCGACATGTCGGCGGTATTTGCCGCGCTGGGTATGGTGTTGTGCGGTTTTTCACTGGCACACAAGCGTGTGATTACCGGTGCGCTGCTGTTGGGCGGCGGTTGGGCGCTGCTGTCGCTGACGGCCGGTTTCTTATTGCCGCTGGCCTTAATCGTGATGGCGTTTGCCTTGGTGCTGCATCCGCAATGGCAGTCCAAACGCTATTACCTGACCCTAATCGGTGCCTTTGCATTCGCGCTGCCGCTGATGGTGGTGTATCCGCTGTTGCTGCTGTATTTGCAGCCGCAATGGTTTGCAATATGGCGCGATGCCCATATGTTCGGCACTTACGGAGGACTGGTTGATTTTCAGACGGCCTTTAACCTGCCTTATTACCTGAAAAACCTGCTCTGGTTTGCCCTGCCTGCATGGCCGCTGGCGGTGTGGACGTTCAGCCGCACCAAGATGAACGCGCAAGGCTGGAGCGGTTTGTGTCTGGCGTGGTTTATTTTGGCAACTGCGCTCTTAGCCTTCAATCCGCAACGTTTCCAAGACCATTTGATTTGGCTGATGCCGCCGCTGGCTCTGCTCGGCGCGGCACAACTCGACGGCTTGCGACGCGGCGCAGCAGCGTTTATCAACTGGTTTGGCATCATGGCCTTTGGCCTGTTAGCCGCCTTTATGTGGGTCGGTTTTGCCGCCATGAATTATGGCCGGCCGGAAAAATTGGCCGAACGCGCGGCGTATTTCAGCCCGTATTATCTGCCGGAAATCAACCCGTTTCCAATGGCAGTGGCCTTATTGTTCACACCCTTATGGCTGTGGGCGATTACCCGCAAACACATTCGCGGCCGCCAGGCTGTGACCAATTGGGCGGCCGGCGTGACGCTGACCTGGGCATTATTGATGACATTGTGGCTGCCGTGGCTGGATGCCGCCAAAAGTTACGCGCCGGTAGTGAAGCAGATGGAATTATCGCTTTACCCCGAATTACGCCATCAATTCAGCGAAGGCCACGAGTGCATCAGCGTAGATCAACAAGACCACCGCAGCCGTACCGCTTGGGCTCAATACAGCGATTGGGATTTGCAACCCGACAATCCAAACTGCCGCTACCGCTTGGTGCAGCAGCCGCAAAATACCGCCGTACCGCAAGGTTGGACGAAACTCTGGCAGGGTGCGCGCCCACGCAATAAAGTAGAAGGTTTTGCCTTATTGCGCCGAGAAAGCTAAAAACCATTTAAAGGCCATCTGAAATTCAGTTTCAGACGGCCTTTAATCCGACGGGAAAACAGCGTACAATCACACGTTTGTTTTTGAATCCGTTATTTTTTCAGACGGCCTCACACACGCAACCAAACCCCAATACACACCTCCTTCATTCGATCAGGCCGCCTGAAAGCCCAATATATATGTCCAACATAATTTACCCCAAAATTTACGACGTCGTCGTCGTCGGCGGCGGCCACGCCGGTACCGAAGCCGCGCTTGCCGCCGCACGCATGGGCGCGCAAACGCTCCTGCTTACCCACAACATCGAAACCCTCGGCCAAATGTCGTGCAACCCGTCCATCGGCGGCATCGGCAAAGGCCATTTGGTGCGCGAAGTGGATGCGCTGGGCGGTGCGATGGCTTTGGCGACCGATATGTCCGGCATTCAGTTCCGCCGTTTGAACGCGTCCAAAGGTGCAGCCGTGCGCGCCACCCGCGCACAAGCCGACCGCATTCTTTACAAAGCCGCCATCCGTGAAATGCTGGAAAACCAAGAAAACTTGGATTTGTTCCAACAGGCAGTGGAAGACATCACGCTTGACGGCGGGCGCGCCGGCGGCGTGGTAACCGCCATGGGCGTGGAATTTAAAGCACGCGCAGTGGTGTTGACGGCGGGCACGTTTCTGGCCGGCAAAATCCACATCGGCTTGGAAAACTACGCCGGCGGGCGTGCAGGCGATCCGGCTTCGCAAGGTTTATCAGGCCGTCTGAAAGAATTGAATCTGCCGCAAGGCCGTCTGAAAACCGGCACGCCGCCGCGCATTGACGGGCGCACGATTGATTTTTCCCAACTCACCGAGCAGCCGGGTGATACGCCTGTGCCGGTGATGTCGGTGCGCGGTTCGGCCGATTTGCACCCGCGCCAAGTGTCGTGCTGGATTACCCACACCAACCTCGAAACCCACGACATCATCCGCTCCGGTTTTGACCGCAGCCCGATGTTTACCGGCAAAATCGAAGGCGTGGGTCCGCGTTATTGCCCGTCTATCGAAGACAAAATCAACCGTTTTGCCGATAAAGACAGCCACCAGATTTTTCTGGAGCCTGAAGGCCTGACCACACACGAATACTACCCCAACGGCATTTCCACCAGCCTGCCTTTCGATATTCAGCTCGCCCTCGTGCGCTCGATGAAAGGTTTGGAAAACGCCCACATTCTGCGCCCCGGTTACGCCATCGAATACGACTATTTCGACCCACGCAACCTCAAAGCCAGCCTGGAAACCAAAACCATCTCCGGCCTCTTCTTTGCCGGACAAATCAACGGCACCACCGGCTACGAAGAAGCCGCCGCACAAGGTTTGCTGGCCGGTGCCAACGCCGTGCAGTATGTACGCGGGCAAGACCCGCTGTTATTGCGCCGCGAGCAAGCCTACTTGGGCGTATTGGTGGACGATTTGATTACCAAAGGCGTGAACGAACCTTACCGCATGTTCACCAGCCGCGCCGAATACCGCCTGCAACTTCGTGAAGATAACGCCGATATGCGCCTGACCGAAGACGGCTACAAAATCGGCTTGGTTTCCGAAGCCCAGTGGCAAGCGTTTGACCGTAAACGGGAAAACATCGAACGTGAAATCCAACGCCTGAAAAGCACGTGGTACACGCCGCAAAAACTGTCTGAAGCCGAACAAGAGCGGGTATTGGGGCAAAAACTCAGCCGGGAAGCCAATCTGCACGACTTGCTGCGCCGCCCGAATATCGACTACGCCGCCCTGATGACGCTGCCCGATGCCATGCCGTCTGAAAAACTGGGTGACGATGTGGTGGAACAAGTCGAAATCCAAGTGAAATACCAAGGCTACATCGACCGCCAAAACGAAGAGCTCGACAGCCGCCGCGACATTGAAACACTGAAGCTGCCGGGCGACATCGATTACAGCAAAGTCAAAGGCTTATCGGCAGAAGTACAGCAAAAACTCAACGCCCACCGCCCCGAAACGCTGGGTCAGGCCGGCCGCATTTCCGGCGTAACCCCCGCCGCCGTGGCTTTGTTAATGGTGCATTTGAAACGCGGTTTTAAAGACGCGAAATAAGGTTTTCCCGAGTACAAAGGCCGTCTGAAAGCAAGCATTTGCTTTCAGACGGCCTTAGGTTTTGCTGGATTCGGGTTCACAATCGCCGACTGAAGGGCGCATGAAAATCCTTATGAAAACATAAACTTAAATTTAAGGTGGGTGCCACCCGCCTTTTCACTCCGCACAGCAAAATGATGAAACAAACCATCATGGCGGATTGATACCTACCCTACCGCCTTTCAGACGGCCTCACAAGCATCGATTTAAATTGAAAAACAGAAAACATGCATGCCCCTTTTCCCCGCTTGGCAGCAATAATGGTTCGGCAACGTCCGCGGCGATGTGCTGTCGGGCTTGGCGGTGGCGATAACTTTGATTCCCGAAGCCGTTGCTTTTTCGATTATCGCCGGTGTCGATCCGCAAATCGGCCTGTATGCTTCGTTTTGTATTGCGGTGGCCGTTCAGCTTTGCCGGCTGCCGTCCGGTGATGATTTCGGCTGCCACCGGCACGATGGTCTTGGTGTTGGCCGGTTTAGCGAAGGAACACGGTTTGCAGTATATGCTGGCCGCAACCTTACTCACCGGCATGATTCAAATCATTGCCGGCCGGCTTCAACGTGATGATGTTGGCCACCGTCGGCATTATGGTATACAGCCACAATCTGGCTTTGGGCTTACTCGCCGGCGTGCTGCTCTCGGCGTTGTTTTTCGCCAATAAAACCGGCCGCTACATGAGCGTGCACAAACCAGGCGAAGGCCGGATTTTGCGTTATGACGTGGTCGGACAGGTGTTTTTCGCCTCGTCCGATGACTTCAACGCCGCTTTCGATTTCGGCCGCAACGATGTGAAAAACGTCACCATCGGCCTGACCTACGCCCACCTTTGGGACGTAAACGCCGTGTCTGCTTTGGATAAAGTAGTGTTGCGTTACCGCAAAGCCGGTACGGAAGTGGAAATAACCGGCCTAAACGAAGCCGGCCGCACGCTGGTTGACCGTTTCGGCACACACAACAAATCGCAAGCGGCCGGCATCATCGGCCGTTAAGTGTAAAGGCCGTCTGAAGCGCTTGATAAGCGCACCCATCGGCCTAATAATATGACTGACTGTATTTTTAACACCCATAAAGAGACAAACCATGAACGAACAAGATTTTGACTTGGACAACTTAGACGATTTACTCGGCGGCTTCGACGGCGTAGCAGTCGAAGGCGGCGTGGACGCGGAAAGCGAAGACGACAACTGTATCGGCGGCGCGTGTAAAATTTAAGCGGCAAACATAAAAGGCCGTCTGAAACATTTCAGACGGCCTTTGAATACCTTAATCGAGTAAAACGTAAGTTTTGCATATCCCATGCTCAATCTAACAAGCAGCGGGCTTAAAGTACAATCTGACATCATCCGATTAACCTTTAGGACTCCCAACATGATGACGCAAACTGTCAAACGCTTCGTCGGCATGGGCGTAATCGGCATCACTGCCGCCGGCCTCAGCGGCTGCGTGGTTTCAGACGACCCCGCCGTGAATGCCATTGCCACCACCGCCACCGTCGGCACAGTCGCTTCTTTACTGTATTACAGCCTTGACGACGGCTACTATTACGACAACCGCTACAACCGTATGCCGCGCTCGTATCGTCCGGCCTACAATACCCACGTTCGCCGCATCGACAGCATGAGCGACTACCGCCGCCGTTATCCGACCGAAGCGCGTATGCATCAGCAAAACCGCGTGTTGTCCGACCGAATTTACCGCCAGCGCGAGCAAAACCGCATACTGGAAAACCGCCTGGAACAGCAACGCATACACAACCGCCAATTGCAGAACCAGCTCGACTACCAACGCGAGCAAAACCGCCACATGCAGCAGCGTGTAGAAGATTCGCGCAACCGCAGCATTTTGATGCGTGAGCGCATGGAACAACAGCGCCGCAGCCATCAAGTGCGCGAAAATATCCGGCAGCAGCGCATTTACCGCAGCAACGAATCACGTTTGCTCAATCGCCAACCCAACATGCAAAACCGCCAGCCGGTGCGCCCGCCGCACTCCAACAGCTTGCGCGCGCCATGGGAACAAGACGGCTCGTAATTCAACCGCTTATTTCCTCGCAGGCGGAAAGCAGGCGACGATACCATTATGTATCCTCGCCTGCTTTCCGCCTGTTTTTTTGTGCCGAATATGTTCAGACGGCCTCATTTTCCGTTACCATATCGTCTAGGCGGATGACCCGCCATGATTAACCCGGAAACCGCCATGAACCACACACAGCAACTGCAAAACGGTCTCGCCCAAATGGGCTTGGGCCTGACTGACGACCAACAAAACAAGCTCATCGAATACGTCGGGCTGCTCAAAAAATGGAACAAAACCTACAACCTCACCGCGCTGCGCGATGAATCGCTGATGATCAGCCACCACCTGCTCGACAGCTTGACCCTGCTGCCTTATATCGAAGGCGCACAAACCATGCTCGATGTCGGCTCCGGCGGCGGCCAACCCGGCATTCCGACCGCCATTTGCCGCCCCGATTTGCAGATTACCCTGCTCGATGCCAACACAAAAAAAACCTCGTTTCTGCAACAAGCCGTGATTGAACTGGGCCTAAGCAACGTGCGCGTCATCAGCGGCCGCGTTGAAGCCGTGCAAAATTTTCAGGCCGATGTGATTACCAGCCGCGCCTTTGCCGAACTGGCCGATTTCGTCAACTGGACAACGCAGCTTCTGAAAGACGGCGGCTACTGGGCGGCCATGAAAGGCATGTTCCCGCAAGAAGAAATCGACCGCCTGCCGGATTTTGTGACCGTGGAAAAAGTGGAAGAAATGCATGTGCCGCAACTGAATGCCGAGCGGCACATGGTAATTATGCGCAAGAAATAAATGCTGCATAAAGGGCTTCTGAAAATCTATGATTTTCAGAAGCCCTTGTTATACCCATTTGACGCAAATAACGGTACAATTCCAGCCATCATACTCTTCTATCGGCAAAGCACATGAGCGCAAAAATCATCGCCATCGCCAATCAAAAAGGCGGCGTCGGCAAAACCACCACCACCGTCAATCTGGCCGCTTCCTTGGCCAAGCGCGGCCAACGCGTCCTGGTGATCGATCTCGACCCGCAAGGCAACGCCACCACCGGGAGCGGCATTGACAAAGCCAGCCTGGAACAAGGCGTGTATCAAGTGGTGTTAGGCGATGCCGGCATTCAGGCCGCGGTAGTGAAAAGCGAAAGCGGCGGCTATGATGTGCTGGGGGCCAACCGCGCCTTGGCCGGCGCCGAAATCGAATTGGTACAGGAAATCGCCCGCGAGCTGCGCCTGAAAAACGCCTTGCAAGTGGTGGAAAACGACTATGATTTTGTGCTGATTGACTGCCCGCCGTCGCTCACCCTGCTCACGCTCAACGGCTTGGTGGCGGCCAACGGCGTGATTGTGCCGATGTTGTGCGAATACTACGCGCTGGAGGGCATTTCCGATTTGATTGCCACTGTGCGCAAAATCCGCCAAGCCATCAATCCTAATCTGAACGTGACCGGCATCGTGCGCACCATGTACGATGGCCGCAGCCGCTTAGTGGTGGAAGTGAGCGAACAATTGCAGCAGCATTTCGGCGATTTGATGTTCGACACCACCATTCCGCGCAATATCCGTTTGGCAGAAGCCCCGAGCCACGGTATGCCTGCGCTGGCTTACGATGCCGCCGCCAAAGGCGCACAAGCTTATTTGGCGCTGGCCGACGAACTGCTGGCGCGAGTGAAGGCATAAGCGTTTTGCCTGCAAATTGAACATATTTAGATTTTATTATAAACAAGGCCGTCTGAAACTTTTGTTTTCAGACGGCCTTGTTTATAAATCCCTTATTCAAACAACCTTCCCTGCGCCAACAATGCCCTGACCGGCGCAAAGTCTTCGCGGTGTTCCGGCAACACGCCGAATTGCTGCAAGGCGGCCAAATGTTGCGCCGTACCGTAGCCTTTGTGTTTGTCGAAACCATACTGCGGATAGCGTTCGGCCAGCGCATACATTTCGGCATCGCGCGCGGTTTTCGCCAACACCGAAGCGGCGGAAATGGCCATGATTTTGCTGTCGCCTTTTACCACGGCTTCCGCTTCAATCCCCAAATCTTTGGGCACGCGGTTGCCGTCTATCCACACTTTTTCCGGCAGTACGGCCAAGCCCTGCACTGCCCGTTTCATCGCCAACATGGTCGCGTACAGAATGTTGAGAGCGTGAATCTCGCGCGGATTGGCACTGGCCACATACCACGCCACGGCCTGCGCTTTAATCATCGCCGCCAACTCGTCGCGCCGCTTTTCGCTGAGTTTTTTCGAGTCGGTTAATTTGGGCAAATCATAATGCTCAGGTAAAATCACGGCCGCCGCAAACACGCTGCCGACCAGCGGGCCGCGTCCGGCTTCATCGACACCGGCTGATAATAATAAGGTCATGGCATACTTTCCGTTTCGGTCGTAATCGGCCGAAACCTTGTGCAATCTTAAAAGCGTTATTGTAACCAATGCATAGGCCGTCTGAAATATTTTCAGACGGCCTATGAGTTAAAGCGGTTTATCTTGATTAGGCTTTTCTTGGTTAAGTTTATCGGTTTCAGATATTTCCGAATCGGCTGCCTCAATCGGCGGCTCGGCAGTAGATTCTTCCGCCCGCACCTGATTCGCTGTTTCCGCTTCCATCATATCCGCGTTATCGGCCGGCTCGTTTTCAGACGGCATATCGATATTGTCCAAATTATCCACATGCGCCTGCGCCACCATTTCATCGAAATCATCATCTTCTTCATTGTTGCGCGGATCCAAATCTGCCGCCATCGCGCCCGTGTTGCCCGACACATTCACAAACACGCTGCGCTCTTCTTCCGGCACTACATTCTGCTTCCATGCAAATGCCGCCAAGCCGCCGGCTGCCAAGGCATACAGCGCGTAAAAGCCCAAATGCGGCGCATAATCCATTACCACGCCAAGCAGCAACGGCGCGGTCAGCGAACCCAAACCATAACAAAACAGCAAGCTGCGGCTCACTTCCACCGTGTTCATATTGTTCGGTAATTGGTCGTTCGCCCGCGCAATACTCAACGCATACAAGCCAAACAATCCGCAACCGAACACAAACGCTACCGCATTATGCAGCATAGGCGTTGCCAAATGCATCGCCATCGCCGCCAAGCCGCTCAAGGCCGCAACGCAAGCCAAAACCGAGCAACCCAAAATCGCATTGCGGCGTCCGAATTTATCCGACAATCGCGCCAGCGGTAACTGCACCATAAAACCACCAACCATCGCCGATGTTAAAAACGCCGAAATCTGTTGCAAACTAAACGCCTGCTGCAACAAAAACACCGAAGCCATGGTAAACAGCCCGTTCACCAACACACCCGCCCAAAACGCAGTGACGAAAGCCAACGGCGCAATCGCCAACACGCGCGGCACATTAATCTTTTGGCGTGGCGGTACCTGCGGCGCTTTCATCTTGGTCAGCGACACCGGCAACATCGCCGTCATCACCAACAGCGTGCCCAACACAAACACATTATCGCTCGACAAATTAAAGCTCAACAGCAAAATACCCAGCGTAAACGCCAAGTAATACACCAAATTATAAACCGCCAACACCCGCGCCCGCTTTTCCTGCGCACTCTGCTCGGCAAACCAGCTTTCCGCAATCATCAGCATGCTGAAATAACAAAACCCCAACACCACACGCAACACACCCCATGCAGTCAGGTTTTCCGTCATCAAGTGCGTGAGCGATGCCATCGCAAACACCGCACCAAACACACTAAAGCTGCGGATATGCCCCACCCCCGACACAATCCGATGCCCCGCCACCGCACTTAACGATGCACCTGCAAAAAATGCCGCATTCAACGCACCGATGACGATATTATTGACCCCCATTTCCGCCAGCTTCACACCCGCCGAGTTCAAAAACAAACCAAAGCCGGCAAAAAGAAAAAACACCGACGCAAACAGCGAATAAAAGCGGTTGGACAAAACGGCAGACATAGAAAATTCCTTTGGTGTGTGGTTTAGATTGAGCGGAATAATTTATAAGATGATATGCGCATTTAAACATAGAAATGCGGATAAATACAAAAATGCCGTCTGAAAAATTTTCAGACGGCATGGTATAGTGGATTCACTTTAAAATAGGACAAGGCGGTGAGCCGAAGACAGTAGGATAATACGGCCAGGCGAACCAACGCCGTACTATTTTAAAGTGGATTCACTATAAATATAAATATGCACAGCCCACAAAGATGTTCATTTTAACGCAAGTTAATCCAACTTCTACACGCAAAAAAAGACGGCATAAAAGCCGTCTTTTTACATCAAACCGTTTTCAGACGGCCTTCAGGCCGTCTGAAATGTTTGATTATCGGAT
The DNA here is from genome assembly GCF_014898075.1 of Neisseria yangbaofengii. Lineage (NCBI taxonomy): Bacteria > Pseudomonadati > Pseudomonadota > Betaproteobacteria > Neisseriales > Neisseriaceae > Neisseria > Neisseria yangbaofengii. The sequence goes on along the minus strand of NZ_CP062976.1, from coordinate 2,506,322 downwards.
TACCACTGATAACCTACAGCAGCAGTTGCACCGTAATTACCGCGAGAGTTTCCGGAAGCCGTACCTTTCACGATCCAGTTACCGCCGTCGGAAATGCTTGAGAAGCCGATTGCATAACCGGTTTCGCCACGGTACACACCACCACCGATAGCCATCATGCTCTTACCCGGCAAGTAAGCTTGCGGCAGACCGGCAGTTGCCATGGCTTGTGCCACACCTGCATTGGCGTTGTTTTCTACGCCGTCAATGCGGTTGTGAACATTGGCGTTCGAAGCTTTCAACTGGCTGACATTGACTGCGTCAGTATCACCTACACCCGGGGCAACGTTTGTGATGCGGTTACCACCGTTGTTCAGACCGTCTTTGGTCAAAGTCACCGGGCTGCCTGCGGCACCGTTATTGATGGTCACACCTTTGTTATTCACAGTGGTATCACCTGCTTTTACGGTATCTGCATTCACAGTACCCGCATTAACGGCAGTCGCCTGCAAGCTGTTCAAGCCTTTAACATCTTTGTTCAATTGGATTTCGAGCTTATTGCTGCCGTCCGCTTTCACATTGATGTTGCCTTTTGCCGACTTGAAGCTTTCCGAAGCCGCTTTGTCAACGCCTTCACCCTGTACTTTAACCAAAGTATTCAGCTTATGGCTGTTTACGGTATCTTCATTGTTACCGGTAAAGTTCAGACCATCGTTCAAAGTCGCAACTTCTTCCTTAGCTCCGTTTGGTTTAGTGTAAACAATGCGGGTTTGGTTGCCTTCACCGTTTTGGCCGTCTTTACCGTCCAATGCGGGGGCGACTTTTTCAAACTTCATGCTTACTTGGCCGTCTTTGCCGTCTTTGCCGTCAACACCGTTGAACACGATTGCTTCGGGGGTCAGATTCAGTCCGTCTTTACCGTCAGTACCTTTCAGACCGACAGAGCCGTCTTTGCCGTTGATGGCAACACCGGAACCGTCCGCACCGTTGACACCGATAGAGCCGTCAACACCATTTTTGCCATCTGTGCCTTTTTCGCCCAGTACCATTTGGTCTGTGGTGGCTACAGTAATCTTGTTACCGGCTTGGGTAACTTTGATGTTTTTACCGGCATCGATGGTTACGGTTTCGCCCGGATTCACCAGTTCTTCTGTTGTGCCTTCGGCCTCGCCGGCAGATTTGCTGGTAGTCAGAGTAAAGCCCGAAGCATTGATCGCATCAGCAACGTTTTGTACTGTTGTGACTTTATCCTCGTCACCTGCTTTAGGCGCAACCTTACCTTTGCCAACTGTTGGCGTGTTACCGGTGTTGTTTACATCGCCGTCGTTGTACTGAATTGCACCGGTTTTCGCTGAAACCTGGGTGGTTACAGGGTTGCCGGCGGTATCGACTTTATCACCTTCACCATTTGGCCGGGTGTAATAGTTGCCATCGGTGTGCTTGTAAACAGTATCGCCATTCTTAGTCACGTACGTGTACTCGGTGGTCTTACCGTCTACATTCACATTGAAGGTCACATCGGTTTTCCCGCCTTTTTCGTCAGTCGTAACAACTGCTGTTGTACCTTGACCATCAACAAAGTTTACGGTGTCGTAAGGTTTCACGAAATCTTTGGCTTCGCCGTTACCTTGGATGTTCCAACCGGCGTTCAATACGTCGCCTACAGTTGCTGCATTGTTGTACATCTTCGCAGCATCTTCAGGTGTCGGTGCTTCTTGTGACTTAGTCGGCTTAGTGGCGGCAGCCGCAGTCGGTTTGCCATCTTCGCCAACAGTCATGTCGCCTGTGTTGTAAGTCGGCTTCAAGTTACCTTTAACATTCGCCAAGTTGGTCGGTGCGGTTGTGCTGCCATCGGCGTTGTTCATCGAAGCGATGACATCACCATTGTCAACAGTGTCGCCGCTTCCGTCAGGCTTGGTATTGAAGGTTTTGTTGCCGTCTTTGTCGGTAACCAGGTAAACCTTGTCGCCTTCTTTGTTGGTGTAAACCACCGGCAATTGGGCATTCTCGACAACAGCTTGGTTGTTTACTTTGATGTCGTAATCAAGGTTGCCGTCAGCCGTTTCTGTCTTATCAACAGAGATACTGTTGTCGCTGGATTTCACGGTAGTACGTGAATCTTTCAACTGTTTAACATTCACAGCATCGGTATCGCCTTCACCGGCAGCGACATTGGTAATTTTCTTATTACCGGCATCAATACCGTCTTTGGTTACTGATGGGCCGCCAGTGATTGTCAAACCATTGTCATTAATGGCGGTGCCTCCTGTGGTTACAGAGCCATCTTTACCTAAGTTAACATCTTTGTTCAATTGGATTTCGAGCTTATTGCTGCCGTCCGCTTTCACATTGATGTTGCCTTTTGCCGACTTGAAGCTTTCCGAAGCCGCTTTGTCAACGCCTTCACCCTGTACTTTAACCAAAGTATTCAGCTTATGGCTGTTTACGGTATCTTCATTGTTACCGGTAAAGTTCAGACCATCGTTCAAAGTCGCAACTTCTTCCTTAGCTCCGTTTGGTTTAGTGTAAACAATGCGGGTTTGGTTGCCTTCACCGTTTTGGCCGTCTTTACCGTCCAATGCGGGGGCGACTTTTTCAAACTTCATGCTTACTTGGCCGTCTTTGCCGTCTTTGCCGTCAACACCGTTGAACACGATTGCTTCGGGGGTCAGATTCAGTCCGTCTTTACCGTCAGTACCTTTCAGACCGACAGAGCCGTCTTTGCCGTTGATGGCAACACCGGAACCGTCCGCACCGTTGACACCGATAGAGCCGTCAACACCATTTTTGCCATCTGTGCCTTTTTCGCCCAGTACCATTTGGTCTGTGGTGGCTACAGTAATCTTGTTACCGGCTTGGGTAACTTTGATGTTTTTACCGGCATCGATGGTTACGGTTTCGCCCGGATTCACCAGTTCTTCTGTTGTGCCTTCGGCCTCGCCGGCAGATTTGCTGGTAGTCAGAGTAAAGCCCGAAGCATTGATCGCATCAGCAACGTTTTGTACTGTTGTGACTTTATCCTCGTCACCTGCTTTAGGCGCAACCTTACCTTTGCCAACTGTTGGCGTGTTACCGGTGTTGTTTACATCGCCGTCGTTGTACTGAATTGCACCGGTTTTCGCTGAAACCTGGGTGGTTACAGGGTTGCCGGCGGTATCGACTTTATCACCTTCACCATTTGGCCGGGTGTAATAGTTGCCATCGGTGTGCTTGTAAACAGTATCGCCATTCTTAGTCACGTACGTGTACTCGGTGGTCTTACCGTCTACATTCACATTGAAGGTCACATCGGTTTTCCCGCCTTTTTCGTCAGTCGTAACAACTGCTGTTGTACCTTGACCATCAACAAAGTTTACGGTGTCGTAAGGTTTCACGAAATCTTTGGCTTCGCCGTTACCTTGGATGTTCCAACCGGCGTTCAATACGTCGCCTACAGTTGCTGCATTGTTGTACATCTTCGCAGCATCTTCAGGTGTCGGTGCTTCTTGTGACTTAGTCGGCTTAGTGGCGGCAGCCGCAGTCGGTTTGCCATCTTCGCCAACAGTCATGTCGCCTGTGTTGTAAGTCGGCTTCAAGTTACCTTTAACATTCGCCAAGTTGGTCGGTGCGGTTGTGCTGCCATCGGCGTTGTTCATCGAAGCGATGACATCACCATTGTCAACAGTGTCGCCGCTTCCGTCAGGCTTGGTATTGAAGGTTTTGTTGCCGTCTTTGTCGGTAACCAGGTAAACCTTGTCGCCTTCTTTGTTGGTGTAAACCACCGGCAATTGGGCATTCTCGACAACAGCTTGGTTGTTTACTTTGATGTCGTAATCAAGGTTGCCGTCAGCCGTTTCTGTCTTATCAACAGAGATACTGTTGTCGCTGGATTTCACGGTAGTACGTGAATCTTTCAACTGTTTAACATTCACAGCATCGGTATCGCCTTCACCGGCAGCGACATTGGTAATTTTCTTATTACCGGCATCAATACCGTCTTTGGTTACTGATGGGCCGCCAGTGATTGTCAAACCATTGTCATTAATGGCGGTGTCTCCTGTGGTTACAGAGCCATCTTTACCTAAGTTAACATCTTTGTTCAATTGGATTTCGAGCTTATTGCTGCCGTCCGCTTTCACATTGATGTTGCCTTTTGCCGACTTGAAGCTTTCCGAAGCCGCTTTGTCAACGCCTTCACCCTGTACTTTAACCAAAGTATTCAGCTTATGGCTGTTTACGGTATCTTCATTGTTACCGGTAAAGTTCAGACCATCGTTCAAAGTCGCAACTTCTTCCTTAGCTCCGTTTGGTTTAGTGTAAACAATGCGGGTTTGGTTGCCTTCACCGTTTTGGCCGTCTTTACCGTCCAATGCGGGGGCGACTTTTTCAAACTTCATGCTTACTTGGCCGTCTTTGCCGTCTTTGCCGTCAACACCGTTGAACACGATTGCTTCGGGGGTCAGATTCAGTCCGTCTTTACCGTCAGTACCTTTCAGACCGACAGAGCCGTCTTTGCCGTTGATGGCAACACCGGAACCGTCCGCACCGTTGACACCGATAGAGCCGTCAACACCATTTTTGCCATCTGTGCCTTTTTCGCCCAGTACCATTTGGTCTGTGGTGGCTACAGTAATCTTGTTACCGGCTTGGGTAACTTTGATGTTTTTACCGGCATCGATGGTTACGGTTTCGCCCGGATTCACCAGTTCTTCTGTTGTGCCTTCGGCCTCGCCGGCAGATTTGCTGGTAGTCAGCTTGAAGCCTGACTTGTTGATGGCATTGACAACATCATCACCGGTAACAAAGCTATTCGCATTGCCTTCAGGATTGGTATTGTTTACTGTACCATCTTCATTTGGTGTCAGTGTCGCTTTTGCTACCGCAACATCGTAAACGGTATTGCCGTCTGCATCATTGTCTTTCTTAGCAACAGTGACAGACTTGTCTTCAGACTGAACAACAGTCACGGTGTCTTTAGTTTTCGGCAAATTGTCTGTCATCACAGTCAAATTACCATCATCGCCCACTTTGATGGTTTGGTTATCAACTTTTACATCGTATTTAACGGTTGAAGTCGTACCATCTGAAGTTACTGTTGCTGCCGTACCTTTACCATCAGCAAAATTTACGGTGTCGTAAGGTTTAACGAAATCAACTGGTTTGCTATTACCTTGGATGTTCCAACCGGCATTCAACACATCATTTACTGTTGCTGCATTATTACCTGTTACATCAGCAGGCTTAGCCTGGCTAGGCGTTGAATTGTCAGTGGCAGGCAGGTTATTTTTCAGATTGGTAATCTGATCACCATTCATATTAATACCATTGGCATTAATGGTTGGGCCTTCATTAACTGCAATGCTGTTGATATCTTTCAGTTCTTTAGCCAATTTAACTGTCAAGGTGTCAGAACCGTTAGATACTACAGCAATATTGCCGTCTGAAAGCTCACCAGTTGCACCGCCTTTAACGTTAACCTGGGTACCCAGTTTGCGGTCAAAGTTTGCACCGGTGTCGCCGGCAAAGGTTAATGGCTTAAATGCCTGTTCAGCTGTTTTGTTGATGGCTTCATTGATATTGGTTACCGGTTTGCCGTCAACAGTGATGGCATCACCATTTACTGTATTACCACCTACATTAACCGTATCTGCGGTAACTTTATTAAAGACAACGTCATCGGTCGTAGCAACGGTAACTTTACCGGCTGCTTGAGTCAGCTTGATGTTCTTACCGGCATCGATGGTTACGGTTTCGCCCGGATTCACCAGTTCTTTTGTTGTGCCTTCGGCCTCGCCGGCAGATTTGCTGGTAGTCAGAGTAAAGCCTGATTTGTTGATGGCATTGACAACATCATCACCGGTAACAAAGCTATTCGCATTGTCTCCCGGATTGGTATTTTTTACTGTACCATCTTCATTTGGCGTCAGTGTCGCTTTTGCTACCGCAACATCGTAAACGGTATTACCGTCTGCATCATTGTCTTTCTTAGCAACAGTGACAGACTTGTCTTCAGACTGAACAACAGTCACGGTATCAACATTTTCCAATGCTTCTTGAACATTGTTATATGTGTTGCCATTAACGGTAAAGTTAGCTGTTACATTACCTTTTGCATCCACCTTAGAATTCTTTGGATTCAATGCCTTAGCTACTGAGCTGGCAACATTGTTGATGACGTCTTGGGTAGCGTATAGCTGGCTACCATTGATTGCATCTGTAGATGTAGCAGAAACATTACCTGCTGCGACATTAATGATTTGACGCTCTGCATCTTTCTTACCAACAGATACCACACCTTTTGCTGCAGAACCAACACCGGCAAAACCACCGTAAGTAATGCTGCCTACAGTTGCCTGAGTTTCTGAAGTAGCAGCACGGTCGGCAGATGCATTACCTAATACTACGCTGTTGTTTTGAGAAGTAGTCACGCTGTTACCCAAAACATAAGTATTGGCATTGGCAACTGTATTCTCACTACCAAAAGCACCCGCAGATTGACCACTTACATCATTCATACGGCCTACTGCAATCGCTTGCTTACCACTTGATTTGGATAAAGTACCTACCGCAATAGCATCTGCATTAGAAGTCAAGGCACGGGTACCGAATGCAATACCGTTTTCGGCTGCTTCTTTAGATTGCGCAGCTTGGCCAATCGCAATCGAACGCGTACCCTTCGCTTGCACGTTGGTTTCACCATCGTATTGAGAACCTGAAACAGGAACGTCGCCATCCATCAAAGTGGCTGCAGTTGCCGTTGAACTACCGATGGCAATAGATTGCTCACCGGTAGCAGTTGAAGAGTGACCCACTGCCAAGCTGGCTTGGCCGCTGGCAATGGCAGTTGTGCCCAATGCCATTGCAAAATCTTTTGTTGCGGCAGATTGGCGCATCATAGCTAATGAATTGTTACCTGCGGCTAAAGCAGCGGCACCAAGCGCTACCGAAGATACACCTTTTGTTTGAGCGAATGGGCCTACAGAAACTGCCAAGCCATTTGAAGTTGCTGCGTAATCACCAATCGCGATACCGGAAGATATATTGACCCTATCATAATATACGGTATTGGCTCTATTACCGATAGCAATACCGCTAGATTGCGGCAATTGAATACCATTTTTCTGGTTCCACGCCATCCTAGGATCGACATCTTTAGGATTACCGTAACTGAGATTTTCCGGATTATAATAATTAAATAAATTGCCACCAGACCTAGCATTAGCCGTTGCCACACCCGGTTCGTTGGTTTGGTCCGTAGCCGACAGAGTATTGGTACCGCCGATAGCTACATAAGCATGAGCCGCGGTTACCGGCAAAAAGGCCGATACCACAAACGCAGCCACCGGCTTCAATACCGCATTCCATTTAGAAGCGGCCTCAATGCCTTGGGCACCGACGCCGCTTGATTCTTGTTTGCCACGTCCTTTTGCAATTTCTGCAACAGCAGTCCATGTTTGCGTAACTTGGTTAAAAACCACTTTATATATTTTATTCATTGCTTAATCCCAGTTGTTATATTCAACGGTAAATTGATGGATATGACAAAATTTGTCAGTAATCGACAAATTTCATCCTTTAGTATTTCTCAATGAAATATCAATCCGACACACCAATTACCCTATTATCAAGGTAGATAGCCGTATATCTTGCATTATTACTCCCACATATATTGATATGCAGCTATCTTTACCCATTACGCATGCAATTACTATGCCAAAATTTAAAGTTGATTACCTTAACCCGCCTTGTTCAAACAATAATTGACTCATTATTTATTTCAACAAAAGCTTCGGACGGCAACAAAAAAGCCACTCCCAATCTCGGAGCGGCTTCTATCATGCCTTTGGTGTTACGCCCATTGCGCCCATTCTTTCAACAGACGTTTCACGGACACGGGGTACGGCGTTTTCAACTCCTGCGCAAACAGCGACACTCGTAATTCTTCAATCATCCATTTAAACGCGGCGATTTCAGACGGCACGGGCAAGCCTTGTTTAATCAAGGTATCGACTTTAGCCTGCCACATTTGTTCCAAGTCTTGAATCTCGGCTTCGCGCGCTTGATCGCGAACCGGATTGCTGCTGTATTTGTCCATGCGCAGGGTCATGGCTTTGAGGTAAACCGGCAGGCGCGGCCATTGCTGCCACGGGGTACGGCCGGCAAAGCCTTCGGCCAGTAAGGCATTGGTGCGTTCGCGCAAAAGGCGGCCCAACGGGTGTTTGCCAAGCTTGCCGTTAAGTTCGGTATAGGCGGCGGCTATTTCCTGCAAATAGCGGCTGACGGCTTCTTTGACAGCAGGCAGGCGGCTGCGGGCGCGTTTGATTTGCTCTTTAAACGCTTTTTCATCGCGCGGCAAATCATCGTCACCGATAAAGGCGCGGTCGCACACGGCTTGGGTGAGGTCTTCGCGCAGGATATCGGCATTGATGTGACGCAACAGCATGGCGGCTTGGGTGAAGCCTGGCAAGCCTTTATTCAGGTCTTTCACATGCTCTTTTAATTGCAGTTTCATCAATTCAACCACCCCTTGGCGATGTGCTTGCCCGGCGGCTTCGGCTGTGTCAAAGAGGCGCAGGGCGATGTTGCCGTTTTTCTCTTTTTGCAAACCGAGATAGCCGGTGAGCTGCTGCTTGCCGCGGGCGAATTTGACGGACTCGGGCAGTTTGCCGATGTCCCACGTTTTCACATCGCCGCGCTCGAATTCTTGGGTGTTGTCGCGGAACATTACCGCCGCCGCTTGGCCGAGTTGCTGTTGCAATTCGTACAATTTGCGACCGCCGGCCAACTCTTGGCCGCCGTCATCAACCACGCGCAGATTGAAATAATTGAAATCCGGCAGCACGTGCATCGCCCATTCGTCCAGATTGATTTGCTCGAGAATGCGCATATCGCCGGCGGTTTTGGCGATAAAGTGGGCCAGCTGCGGAATAATCGGCTCGCTGCGGTTCGGTTCGCTTTCTAAAAACTTGGTCACAAATTCGGGCACCGGCACGCAGATGCGGCGGATTTGTTTCGGCAAGGCTTTAATCAGCAGCTGCAGTTTTTCGCGCAACATGCCCGGCACCAGCCATTCCAGTTCGGCCGCATTTAGACGATTGAGCACGGTCAGCGGCACGGTCATGGTTACGCCGTCAAGCGGATGATTTGGCTCAAAACGGTACGCCAGCTTGAATTTACCGTCGGCGGTTTTCCAGAATTTGGGAAACTGCTCTTCGGTAATGTGTGCCGCAGCGTGTTGCATCAAATCGTCGCGACTGAGAAAAAGCAGCTTGGGCTCGGTGGCTTCAGCGGCTTTGAGCCATGTTTGGAACGTACGGATGTCGGCAAGCGGTTTAGCCTTTTCAGACGGCCTTGAGCGGGATGGGTGTGAACCCGCCTTTTCCGCCGTGTTTTGTAATGGCAGGTTTTCAGACGGCACATACATTTCAGGCAAACGCTGATTGTAAAACTCAAACAATACTTCATCATCCACCAACACATCCTGCTTGCGCGATTTGTGCTCCAGTTCAGCCACTTCGCGAATCAGTTTTTTATTGCGGACGAAAAAATCCGCCTTCAAATCGGTTTCCTGTGCCACCAGCGCGCCGCGAATAAAGATTTCGCGCGCTTCTTCGGGCGCAACTTTGCCGTAGGCTATCGGACGGCGCGGCAATACGGTCAGGCCATACAATGTCACACGCTCGCCGGCCACCACTTCGCCGCGCTTTTGTTCCCAATGCGGCTCGAAATAATGGTAACGTACCAAGTGCGGCGCTTCCTGCTCAATCCACTCAGGCTTGATTTCCGCCACATCGCGCGCATACAGGCGCGTAGTTTCGGTAAGCTCGGCGGCCATCACCCATTTCGGTTTACTTTTGAACAAAGCCGACGCGGGGAACAGATGAAAATGGCTGCCGCGCGCGCCGGTGTAATCATGCCCGTCGGGCGACTTCATGCCGACATTGGCAATCAGGCCGGTAAGCAAGGCACGGTGGATTTGCTCGTAGCCGGCTTCTTTTTGCGCACGGATTTTGGCGCGATGGTCTTTTTTATCCAATTGTTTTTGTTTGAATTGTGCCGATAAATCTTGGTCGGCTTTGTTTTCAGACGGCCTTAAATGCGTTTGTGCCGGAGGCCGTCTGAACGCACGTTCTTTATCGGTTAAGCCCATTTCGATGGCGATTTCGGCCAGTTGTTTGTGCAATTCGCGCCATTCGCGCATGCGCAGGTGCGACAGGAAATATTGTCGGCACCATTGCACCAACTGTTTGTTGGACAAACCTTTGTCCCGCTCACGCTGAAAGCTGTCCCAAATATTGAGATATGCCAGAAAATCAGATTGCTTGTCAGTAAACCGCTCATGCGCCTTGGCAGCGGCTTCGCGCGCCTCAAGCGGCCGCTCGCGCGGGTCTTGAATCGACAAGGCCGACACAATAACCAGCATTTCCTGCACGCAATCGTGTTTTTTTGCCGCCAACAGCATACGGCTGATTTTCGGGTCAATGGGCAGCCGCGCCATTTGTTCGCCAAGTTTGGTCAGTTCGTTTTGCCCGTTGACGGCCCCCAATTCCAACAACACCTGAAATCCATCATTGATATACCGCTGGTCGGGCGCTTCGAGAAACGGGAACGCGGCCACATCACCCAGCTTCAGCGCGGCCATGCGCAAAATCACCGCTGCCAGATTGCTGCGGATGATTTCGGGATCGGTAAATGCGGGGCGTTGGTTGAAATCTTCTTCTGAATACAATCGGATACACACACCGGAGGATACACGGCCGCAGCGGCCGGAACGCTGACGCGCCGCCGCTTGCGAGATTTTTTCCACGTGCAACTGCTCGACTTTGGCTCGCGCGGAATAGCGTTTCACACGCGCCAAACCGGTATCGATGACATATTTAATGCCCTGCACGGTAAGCGAAGTTTCGGCGACGTTGGTGGCCAATACGATGCGGCGTTTGGTGCCGTTTGGATGAAAGATTTTGTGCTGTTCGGCGTTCGACAAACGAGCGAACAGCGGCAGGATTTCATCACTGCAGCGCAACGGCGATTTACGCAGGGCTTCGGCGGCTTCGCGGATTTCGCGTTCACCCGGCAAAAACACCAAAATATCGCCTTCGCCGTAACGCGCCAATTCATCGGCGGCATCGACAATGGCATCGGTCAGCTCGATTTCGGCTTCGTCTTCATCGGCTTGGTGCAACGGACGGTAAAGGATTTCTACAGGAAAAGTGCGGCCGCTTACTTCTAACACCGGCGCACCGTTAAAGTGCTTGGAAAAACGTTCGGCATCAATCGTGGCCGAGGTGATGATGACTTTCAAATCGGGGCGGCGCGGCAACAGTTGTTTCAGGTAGCCCAGCAGAAAATCGATATTCAGGCTGCGTTCGTGCGCTTCGTCGATGATGATGGTGTCGTAAGCGGTAAGAAAACGGTCGGTTTGGGTTTCGGCCAGCAAAATGCCGTCGGTCATCAGCTTCACATAGGCATCGCGCGAGGTGTTGTCGTTGAAACGCACTTTGTAGCCGACGGTTTCGCCAACCGGGCCGCCCAATTCTTCGGCAATACGCTCTGCTACCGAACGCGCAGCCAAACGGCGCGGCTGGGTATGACCGATTAAACCTGCCGTGCCGCGCCCCAGATCCAAGCAGATTTTCGGCAACTGCGTAGTTTTGCCGGAACCGGTTTCACCGCAAATAATGGTGACCTGATGGTTTTGAATGGCGGTTTTGATGTCGTCCAAACGCTCATGCACCGGCAGATTTCCTGCATATTCCGGCTTCGGCAGCTTGGCTTGTCGGTTGAGAAAACGTTGATGCGATTGTTGGTATTTTTGCTGCACCGCCTCTTTACCGCCAAAACGCTTGGGATTGTTCAAGGCTTGGCACAGGAAATGGCGGTCTTTGGAAAGGGTTTGGGACAAATCGAATTGAAACGTGGCTTGATACATGTAGCGTTCGGCTTATTTCATAGAAAATAAAGCCTGATTATAGCAAAAGGCCGTCTGAAAAAGGCGGACAAGCGCAAACAAACCGAGCAATTTGTCTCCATCGTTTTGCCGTCTTTCAGACGGCCTGTTTGCACAAAATCATACTTGCCGACATGATCCAGAATATTTTTTAGCAAAAACGCTTGACACTTCCGCCCTATTCCCGTATAGTTACAAATTCAGACGCGGGATGGAGCAGCATGGTAGCTCGTCGGGCTCATAACCCGAAGGTCGTAGGTTCGAATCCTGCTCCCGCAACCAGATTTTAAAAATCCCTTAGTGTAAACTAAGGGATTTTTTATTTTGTGCTTCCTAGCTATGGGTAATCATAGATTAAAGCTAATTGATAAAATAAAATCAATTCTTATCAATTAAATCATGTAGATAAAATTATTAAAGGCTATTTGGACTGGTTTTCACATCTATTTAAAGATGTCAAAATTCAGCACATTATCAAATCTCAAATGATTATAAATGAATTTTAAGCATAGAAACCATAATTAATAATGAAATTTTTAACACTCAATAGCTCACATGATTCATCAATATAGAAATTAAATCTCAAACTAAGCAAATCCATTCCGATTAATACGTTCAGACGGCCTTTAAGGTGTTTAAAAATCAAAACACTAGAAATATTCTTCATTAGCCTTATCTTATTTTCATCATTCATGATGGGGGCTGCACATGTAAAAGGCCGTCTGAAACAGCTTGAGGCTTCGTTTCAGACGGCCTTTTTGTGCGGTTTTTAAGCGATTAATCGTTTACTCGGAAAGAATCGTGGCAAGATTTACAGCTTTGGCCTACGTCGCCAAACGGTCTTTTCACTGCCTCCAAATTACCCTCGGCAGCGGCAGTTTTCAAAGCAGCCGCAGCGGCGATGAATTTGTCGGCTTCCTGCTTAAATTGATCCGGTTTGCTCCACACTTCAGGTTTGGCATCGGATTCTTCTTTGGCGCTCTCTTCGGTGTAATGCACCCAAGGTTTATCGGCACTTTCCGCCAAGGTGTCGGCAGCCGCTTGGAATGCCGCAGCATCATAAGCGGTTTCTCCCTTAATCATTTTGCCCATGGTACCGGCAGATTCTTTAAAGATGTCCATCAAACGTTCGCGCTCTTCGACCGCTGCTTTAGCGCTGCCGGCAGGTGCTTCCGAAGTAGTCGCAGGTACCGGTGCTGATTCAGCGGGTTTGGTTTCGTTTTGGCCGCCGCACGCGCCCAACAGCAATGCTGCCAGCGTGCCCATTGCCAACAAGGTCTTATTCATGATTGTGTTCCTTTTGAATTTTGTTTATTTGCTTTGTAATGAAAATGTATCAGAAATATTTTCAAAATCAAGCAATTGATATAGTTTTATATTTATTAACATAATCTTCCAAACCAAAGGGCCGTCTGAAATTCAGACGGCCCTTTGGTTTTTCACAAAAAATCGGTATTTATTCACGATGATAAGGGTGATTATTTAAGATGGAAACGGCGCGGTAAAGCTGCTCGGTCAACAATATGCGTACCATACCGTGCGGCATGGTCAGGCTGGACAGGCGCATCATCAGGCGTGCTTGCTGTTTGAGGTGGCCGGTCATGCCGTCGGCACCGCCAATCACAAAGCAGACATGTTCGCCGTTTTGCTGCCATGTTTTTAGGTATCCAGCTAATTCGACCGAAGTCGGCGCTTTGCCGCGCTCATCCAACACCACCAGAAATGCCCCTTGCGGAATGGCTTCAAGTATGCGTTTTTCTTCCGCTGCCATGCCCTGTGCGGCATTCACGCCGGCGCCGCGTTTTTCAGGTTTAATCTCTTTTAAGGTGTAATTTACTTCGCGGCCGAAGCGTTTGGCGTATTCGTTAACGGCTTCATCGACCCATTTGGGCATTTTGTTGCCGACGGCTAAAACGGTAATGTTCATGTCTGCTATCTATCCATGAGAAAATACAGGCTGAAATTTTTGCGCAATCCTACCTTTGGCACATTTCTTCATTATGCGCCGCCCTCACTTCAAACGGCACGCAAATCCGGGTTTTGCAAAGTCTCAGGCCGTCTGAAAGCGTATTCAGACGGCCTGATTCAAATGAAATCAGGTTTAAGGCTTAATCGGCCGCATGCCAAGGTTTTTGCATACCGGCTTCGAAAGCAGGTTTCTCTCCGCCCCACAGGGTATCGATGTCGTAATAATCACGCACGGCCGGCAACATAACGTGTACTACCAAATCACCGGCATCCACCAGCGTCCACTCGCCGGTATCACCTTCTTGGCTCAAAATTTCGAAGCCGGCTTCTTTCAAATCAACCGCCACATTGTTGGCCAAGGCTTTGACTTGGCGGGTACTGTCGCCGGTAGCCACAATCATGCGGGCAAACAGCGAGGTTTTTTCTTGGGTTTCCAATACAGAAATGTCTTTGGCTTTCACGTCTTCCAACGCGTTTACTGCGATTTCGACCATTTTTTGTAAGTCGAGTAATTCTTGTTCGTTCATTTTATTCCTAAGTTGCGTTTTTCAGACGGCATTATAGCTTATCCGGCTGAATTTAAGCTATTTTTTGCAGTATTTTATCAAGGGCTTGTTCAGACGGCCTGAGGCTGGACAATGGTATTTTTACTTAGCGGTATAAACCCTGCTGCCGGATATAATGCGCAACTGATGACGGAATCAGGCCGTCCGAAAGGGTTTTATTTTCCAAGGCGGCACGAATTTGGGTGGAACTGATGTTGTACAGCGGCACCTGCAAAATGCGCACGCTGCCGTTTTGCAAGGCTTCGCCCAGCCATGCGTGCAAGTCGCGTGGCGTTTGGCTCAAGCTATCACTTTCGCGCATGGCCACGGCAATGTTGACCTGCTGTACCAAGGTTTGCCATTTTTTCCATGTGTGCAGCTTCATCAGGCTGTCACTGCCCAACAGCCACCATAGTTTGGCTGCCGGAAATTGCTGACGGAAAATCTGCACGGTATCAAAGGTATAAGTGGCGCCTTCACGCACCATATCGCAATCACTGACGGCAAAGCGCGGCTCGTCAGCAATGGCCAATTCTGTCATGATGAAACGGTGTTTAGCCGGTGTTTGTGTGTTTTGCGGTTTGTGGTAAGGGTCGCCTGCAGGCAAAAAAATGACGGTATCCAAGCCGATTTGGTCGGCAAATGCTTTGGCGATATGCAGATGACCGTTGTGAATGGGATCAAACGTGCCGCCGAAAAGTCCGATGTTTTTCATGTAATACCAAATGAAATAAAGTTAAAAACACACGGCCGATGATTGAAAAGGCCGTCTGAAATGATGTTGCAACAATATTAACATGTTTTGCACCATCACCGCGTATCGGCATAGATGGCGCTTGGGAATGTGGTAGTTGCAAATCAGGACAAACCCGCTACAATCTAAAACACAAATGATAGTAAGGTAAAACAATATGTCTGCAGTTCCTCGGTTTTCTCATGTTTTGGACGAGACAATCCAAGATAAATTGTGGCAATGGGCGCAAGCGAATTACGGTTTGCATGGCTCATGGCAGACTTTATGGCTGAACGGTTTACCCTTAGGCCGTCTGAACGGGCAATGGCAAGCGCAAATTGAAAAAGATTGGCAAGGCGAATGGGAAATGCGTTCAGACGGCCTGCATTTGCGCGCAGATAGCTGGCTGAGCCTTGGCGATGCGCTCCAACACATGGCGCATGACTGGAAACAACTGGGCATATTACATGGCTGGCGTGATGAGCGTTTTGATGTTTTCCATCAAGACAACATCCTATTCCCACTCGAACGTGCAGCTTTCCGCCCCTTAGGCTTAATGAGCAAAGCAGTGCATCTAAATGGTTTCACCTTCAAAGACGGCGAATGGCAACTGTGGATTGGCCGTAGAAGCGCACATAAAGCTGTTGATCCGAATAAACTGGATAATTTGGTCGGCGGCGGCGTATCGTGTGGTGAAGATATTACTGTAACCATACTGCGCGAAAGCGAAGAAGAAGCAGGATTATCGCCTCATCATCTGCAACATCTAAGCCTGCAAAACCAGTTACACAGCCTGCGCCCCGTTTCCCGTGGTTTGCATAATGAAATTCTCCATATCTTCGACGCCGTATTATCCAGCGATGTCGTTCCTGAAAATCAAGACGGTGAAGTGGCCGGATTTGAATTAATGACGATTAATCAGGTTATAGAGGCGATGTTGAATGATGTCATGATGAGCGATGCGCAACTGGTGATTTTGGATGCGTTTGACCGCCATGGCTTAATTGACCCGAAGCATGCATTATCAAAATGGCTCAAATCAATCAAAACCAATGGATAATGCGGTATTGGAGACAGAGATTAGGCCAAAATCCTTAGTAAGCCCATTATCTTTGACATATTTTTCTGGTATGCACTGCTCGAAAGCCCGCCTATCTGCAGTATATCTGCGCTTTTCTTTGCTTGTTCTTACTTCAAACTGTACTCAAATCTAGGATTTTACAAAGCTCTCTCCCAGCCTGAGACCTGTACAAAACTCCCTTTCCCAAACAATAAAGGTTACTTGAGTTATCAAGTAACCTTTATTTCCCTCCAAACACACAATATTTCCCTAAATTCCCCAAAATCTCACCTCCCAAGCGCCCGATTTCTTAGGTACTCCCCTTTTCGGCGGCAGGCGCAATGAGGCTGAATTTGTTTGCCGCTTCGGGCAAATTCAAACACATTGCTTTCAAATGACTTTGCGCATTCGCTTTCCGTAAGCCGGAATATGTTGCCCTATGGCAGCGGAACTTGCGGTGCAATGTACCGAAACCCTGTTCCGCCGCATAACGGGTATTTGATAAGTATCGGTTGCGTTGTTTGTCTTCGTCTGTTAAGGGATGGCCACGGCGGGCTTTACGCATAATGCCGTCTGAAAGTTTTTTGTTGTTTAATCATTCCCGATTGGCTTTGCTGCCGCAGCCTTTGCCGGCATATACGGCGGTGTATTCGGTTATGCCGTCGAAGTGGCGGCACTCGTGTTCGTTGGCGGGGCCGACATGTAGTTGGCCGATATGGCCTTCTTGGCCGGTACGGGTGTTGTTTGCAGCCGGCGGTTTGGATGACGGCGGCGGCTTTTCTACTTTTAAGCCTTTTTCGGTGAGCTGTCGGTTAATAAGAAACATGCCGTCTGAAATCTTTCAGACGGCATGTTTTGTATTGCTCTGCGTTGTTTAAAATACTTACGCACCAAATACTTTCAAACGCTCTGCCAACGGTGCAAATTCTTTTTCACCGGCCGAGGCTTCGATGCCGCCGATGACCATTTGCGCCCGCAGCGTCCAGCTTTCCGGTAAATCGTATTCCTTGGCAACCGCCTCATCCGGCAGCGGATTGTAGTGTTGCAGATTGGCACCGACGCCGGCCGCGGCCAGAGTCGTCCAAATTGCATATTGATGCATGGCGTTGGTGTGTTCCGCCCAAATCGGGAAGTTTTCCGCGTAAGACGGGAATTGCTCTTGCAAACCTTTCACCACGGTTTGGTCTTCAAAGAATAAAATTGTCGCGGCACCGGCTTTAAAGCCGTTCAATTTCTGCTCAGTTGGTGCAAATTTTTCGGCCGGAACGATTTGGCGTAAAGCATCTTCTACAAAGCCCCATACTTTTTCATGTTCCGCTCCAAACACCGCCACAATGCGGGTCGATTGCGAATTGAACGAAGACGGCGTGTGCAACACGGCATGCTCGATGATTTGGTTGACTTCGTCGTTACCGATTGGCAGGTTTTTGTTCAATACGTAAATCGAACGACGGGTTTCTGCCGCTTGCTGTAAATCTTGATAAGCCATTTTCATTCCTTATATCAATATCTCAATGAGATTTTTTAAACCGGTTATCCAACGCCCACGCGCCGCCGCCTGCTGCGGCGATGTAGATAAAGATAAAGCTGAATAAAGCAGCCGCTTCGCCGCCGTTCAACAAAGGCAGTAAGGCATTGGGTTCAGTGTGCGCCATGAAATAGGCCGCCGCCATTTGGCCAGACAGGATAAACGCTACCGGACGGGTAAACAAACCCAGCAACAGTAAAATCCCGCCAACAAATTCTAAAATACCGGCCAAGCCGTAAATCGAGAAAATCTGCAAACCGTCAAACATTTCAATGTGCGGCAGGGCAAACAGCTTGGCCGAGCCGTGCAGCATAAACATATACGCAGCGGCGATGCGCAAAATCGACAAGAGCATGGGTTGGAAACGCGTTAAGAAATTCATTTTGTTTTCTTCTTATTTAACAATTAATGCGGGCAGTATAGATAATTCCTTTGGGTTAATATATACTCTTTTCATTGACACACTATTTCCGGATAAGAAAACATGGATACCTTATTCAGCCTGAAAGTATTCCGCCATGTGGTGCAAAACGGCAGTTTTACCCGTGCCGCCGAACAGCTCAATATTTCCACCGCCATGGCCAGCAAACATGTCAGCCATTTGGAAAACACCATTCAAGCCAAGCTGTTGCACCGCAACAGCCGCAACCTGCACTTAACCGAAGCAGGCGAAGAATACTACCGCCAATGCAGCTATGCGCTTGATACGCTCGACACTGCTGCACAAAAAGCCGCCGGCGGTGCCGACAAGCCGCAAGGCATGCTGCGCGTGACCATGCCACTTTGGTTTGCCAACAGCCTGTTGAGCAGTTGGCTGGTGGAATACCGCGAACGTTATCCCGAAGTAACGCTGGATTTGGTGCTCGACAACCGCCATGTGGATTTGATTGCCGAAGGTTTCGATTTGGCCTTGCGGGTATCAAAAACGCCCAATCCTTCGCTGATTGTGAAACCCTTGGCGATGATTCGGTTTGTTTTGGTGGCTTCGCCTGAATACATCCGCCGGCACGGTAAACCGGTCACGCTTGAAGAAGTGATGCAGCACCGAGCGATTCTGCCGTCCTACACCAACCAGCGCATTGTCGAAATCACCCACTCCGCTACCGGCGAAAAGTCCATGCTCAGTTTGGAACCGGTGATACTCACCGACAATACGCTGATGGTGCGCGAACTGGTCAAAACCGGCGGCGGCATCGGCTATCAGCCGTTGATGGTGGTGCAAAACGATTTGGAAGACGGCACGCTCGTCCGCCTATTGCCCGAATACACCATGGTAAACGAGCAACTCAACGCCGCTTATGTCGATCGTGCATTTTTGAGTGCCAAGGTACGCAGCTTTATTGATTTTATTAATGAGAAGATTCAGCAGACAAACGGTTAATGCACACATAAAAAGGCCGTCTGAACATCAATTCTGATGTTCAGACGGCCTTCATGAATCAATCTCACTCAACGCAGCATATCCGCCAAAGTTTCTTCCACTTTCGCTTTCACTTCGGCACCAAAACGGCGGCTCAGCAACTTGGTTAAATCGTCTTCCGGCGTGTAATTCACCAACTCCGGCGCTTTCACCACATCGCGCGCCACGCTGTAGATGCTACCGAAATCGTCAATCAAACCGACATTTTTCGCTTCCAAGCCGGTATAGACGCGGCCGCTGAAAATATCGGGATTTTCTTTTTCTTTCAAACGATTGCCGCGACCTTCGCGCACAGCCTTAATGAATTCGCCGTGAATTTGATCCAGCATTTGCTGCCAAATTCTCGCCTGCTCGGGTGATTCAGGGGTAAACGGGTCACCCATGCCTTTGTTGCTGCCCGATGTTTTCAGACGGCGTTTGATGCCGAGTTTATCCATCATCTCCGAAGCGTCAAAACCGCCGCTGATCACACCAATACTGCCGACTACGCTGGATGGGTCGGCATAGATTTTATCGGCTGCCGCAGCAATGTAATAGCAGCCCGAAGCGCAGGTATCTTCCGCCACCACATACACCGGCACATCTTTATGCAAGGCTTTCAGACGGCGTATTTCGTTGAACGCAATGTTCGACACCACCGGCGAACCGCCCGGGCTGTTGGCACGAATCACAATCGCTTTGGCATTGCCGTTTTTATACGCCGCTTCCATGCTCTCCCGCAGCATTTGCACTTGGTCGTCGTAGCCGCCGCCGATGGTGCCGCTTAAATTAATCACGGCGGTGTGGGCTTTGGCGGTGCCGATGGCCATCATAGGGCTGTTTTTCTTGCCGCTTTGTCCCATGCTGAAAATAAACGACACAAACAACAGCAAACCGATAGCACGCCAAAAGTTTTTCCAAAAGCGCGCGCGGCGGCGGTCTTTATAAGCTTCGAACAGTACTTCGCGCAACGTGTGGCGCTCCCAGCTTTCAGACGGCATCTGATCCGGATGTTCTTGAACTTGGTCGCCTTGGCGGCGGATTCGGTATTGCATGATGATTCCCTGTGATTAAACGCAAGATGTGATTGTATAACAAATAGCCGTCTGGAACATGCGATTTTCAGACGGCATACTGATTCGGACGGCCTTCATCAATTTTCCCCGTTGCACGCCATTTCCAATGCCGTTTTCACCGCCACCATCAGACTGCCTGAATCGGCTTTGCCGCTGCCCGCCAAATCCAAGGCTGTGCCGTGGTCGACCGATGTGCGGATAAACGGCAACCCTAAGGTCACGTTCACACCTTGCCCGAAACCCGCGTATTTCAAGGTCGGCAAGCCTTGGTCGTGATACATCGCCAACACCGCATCGGCATCTTTGAGCATAAACGGCTGGAACACGGTATCCGCCGGATAAGGGCCGCGCACATCAATCTGCTGCGACTGCAAATTGTTCAACGCAGGAATAATCACCTCGATTTCTTCCCAACCCAAATGACCGCCCTCACCCGCGTGCGGATTCAGCCCCGTCACCAAAATACGCGGCCGGGCAATGCCGAATTTATCGCGCAAGCCGGCGTGCAGAATCTTCGCCACCGACTCGACCAAGGGCTGCGTAATCGCGGCGGCCACGTCTTTCAACGGCAGATGCGTGGTCACCAAAGCCACACGCAAACCGCCGCCGGCGAGCATCATCACCACTTGCCCGGTATTGCTTTTCTCTGCCAAGTATTCGGTGTGGCCGCTGAAAAAATGACCGCTTGTACGGCCGTCATTAATCACGCCTTTGTGCAGCGGCGCAGTCACCATACCGGCAAACAGGCCGTCTGAAATGCCTTGGTAAGCCGTATCCAATAATTGCAACACATACGCGGCATTATTCGGATTCAGACGGCCTGCTTCGCATGGTTGGTTCAGCGGCACATGCCGCACTTCCAATACACCGCTTTCTTTTTCAGACGGCGTTTGCGCCTCAAAATCAACCAATCGCACCGCTTTGCCCAGCATATCGGCACGCTGTTGCAATAAGTTTTTGTCGCCCAACACCACCGGACGGCACGGCAAATCGGCAAAGGCCAAATCGAGACAAATATCGGGGCCGATACCGGCAGGCTCACCGCTGGTAACGGCTAAAATCGGTTGGCTCATGGCGGTTCCTTATATTGAAATCGGCATCAGTTTCCCCCAGCCGCCGCCTTTTTTCAAGCCTTGCATCGGATTTTGCGGCCAAACCGAATTGTCTTCATTATGTCTGAGACCTTTGCCAAATTCAATTTGTACCAAGAAACTATGCCCGTTATTCCCGCGCAGGCAGGAATCCGGAACTCAAAATGACCGGAATAGCCCAATATTCCTGAAACCGGTAGGTCCGGATTCCCATTCGCTCGGGAATGACGGTTTAAAGATTTCTAAAAGTTTACGGGTTTTGCAAAGGTCTTGGGCTTATTTCTAAACTATCTTGTCGTTAAACCGCCAAGCAACCATGATATACGCAGTTTACCATCTGTTTCATCTAAAATATTAATGATAACTATTATTTTTTATGATAATCTGTTTGCGTTTTAATAAAATAACGTCATCACACACATCATGTTAGAAATCAGCTCATCTAATCTTTGGACGGCTTTCGGCATCACGCTGGCCGCGGGCTTGTTTACCGTATTGGGCAGCGGCTTGGTGATGTTTTCCAAAACACCCAATCCGCGCACCTTATCGTTTGGTCTGGCCTTTGCCGGCGGCGCGATGGTTTATGTGTCGCTCACCGAAATTTTCGACAAATCCAGAGAAGCCTTCGCCCAAGCGCATGGAGAATCGCACGGTTTTGCCGCCGCTACCATTGCCTTTTTAATCGGTATGGCCGCCATTGCGCTGATTGACCGCCTTGTGCCCAATCCGCACGAAACCTTGGATGCCAACGACCCTACTTTTCAAGAAAGCCGCCGCCAATACGTTGCCCGCATCGGCATGATGGCCGCGTTTGCCATTACCGCACACAACTTCCCCGAAGGCTTGGCCACTTTTTTCGCCACGCTCGAAAGCCCCACGATCGGTATGCCGTTGGCTTTTGCTATCGCCATCCACAACATTCCCGAAGGTATTTCGATTGCCGCGCCGGTTTACTTTGCCACGCGCAACCGCAAACTCACCGTCTTTGCCTGCCTCGCTTCCGGTTTGGCCGAGCCTTTGGGCGCGATTTTGGGCTACACCCTGCTCAAACCGTTTCTCTCTCCGGCCATTTTCGGCAGTGTGTTCGGCATCATCGCCGGCGTGATGGTGTTTCTTGCCTTAGACGAATTATTGCCCGCCGCCAAACGCTATTCAGACGGCCACGAAACCGTGTACGGCCTCACTTCCGGCATGGCCGTAATTGCCTTGAGCCTGATATTGTTTCATTTTTGAATGATTTGAAAACCACGGGTAAAGGCCGTCTGAAACAGGAATAGGTTTCAGACGGCCTTTTTATTGTCATAAATCAAGCTTGCCGGGCTATTGGATAGCCAGCTGCTTAAATTTACATTACAATTGTCAAAATTTTTTAATATTTCTCATTTTCTCCAGCAAAATCAAGCTGCCGGGCTTTGAGCAGCTTGATTTATTTTTTTCCATTTAAATTTAAATTAAGGATGTTTTATGTTGTCATTCCTGAAATCCAAACCGGGCACGCCGGTGCCCGAAGCGGAAGTGCTCGACCGCTACAACCGCTTGCGTTGGCAGGCATTATTCGGCATTTTCATCGGCTATGCCGCCTACTATATCCTGCGCAACAACTTCTTGCTCTCATCGCCTGAATTAATCAGCGAATTCGGTTTCACCAAAAAAGACATCGGCTTTATTTCCGGCACCATGCTGGTGGTGTACGGTCTCAGCAAAGGCGTGATGTCGGCACTGGCAGACAAATCCAATCCGAAACACTTTATGATTTTCGGCTTGGTGATGTCGGGTGCGGTCAACCTGATGATGGGTTTTTCCGCTTCGTTTTGGATTTTTCTGTTTCTGTGTATTCTCAACGGTATTTTCCAAGGCATGGGCGCCGGCCCCGCTTATGTGGTGTTGGCCAGCTGGTTTCCGCGTAAATCACGCGGCGTGACCACCGCCTTTTTCAATATTTCCCACAACGTCGGCGGCGGCTTGGTATCGCCGATTGCCGGCGGCGCCATCGCTTGGCTCGGTACTGAACATTGGCAGGCTGCGCACTTTATCGTGCCGTCCGCCATTGCGGCCGTAGTGGCTTTGATTTTCTACATTTTCGGTAAAGGCCGCACCTACAACGAAGGTTTGCCGCCGATGAACCAAATTCTGAACAATGCCGATGAAGAATTGGTGGTCACCAAAACCGAAGATGTCAACTTAACCACTTGGCAGATTTTCAAAGAATATATTTTAAAAGACATCAATGTTTGGTTCGTCTCCTTTATCGACGTGTTCACCTACATGATCCGCTTCGGCGTATTGACTTGGTTGCCGCTGTATCTCTTGGAAACCAAAGGCTTCAGCAAAGGCCAAATGGCCACTGCGTTTGCTATTTTCGAATGGGCGGCAATTCCGTCAACCTTGCTCGCCGGTTATGTGACCGACAAATACTTCAAAGGCAAACGCATGCCCTTGGCCATCGTCACCTTGCTCGGCGTGGGCGCCGCCATCTTCGCCTACTGGGGCGGACAAGACTTGGCTACCGTCACCATCGGCGCAGGCATTGTCGGCTGTTTGATTTATGTGCCGATGTTCTTGTCGTCATTACAAACCATCGAACTGGTGCCTTCATTCGCCGCCGGTTCAGCAACCGGTTTGCGCGGCCTGTTGAGCTATGTGCTGGGCAGTTTCTCCGGCACTGCCCTGTTCGGCATTTTAGCCGAACGCTACGGCTGGGACGCAGGCTTCTACCTGCTGCTGTTTGCCGTAGCGGCTTGTATTTTCTGCTGCTACATGACCCATCGCGGCGTGATGAAACTGGAACAGAAAAAACTGAATGTTTCGCAATAAAATAGTAATGAACTGAAAGGCCGTCTGAAAACAGCATGTCTTCAGACGGCCTTTTCTTTATCTGCCAAACAAATTCGCAATCATCTCAATCTGCTCATCACTCACCTGCGTTTCACCCAAGCGCGCAGCCACCGCCCATTCGCCGCTTAAGCCGTGCTCGGCGGAAATCTCCGCCCACTTTTCCAGCTTGGCTTCATCGGTGGCATTTTTTGGAAGCGGTTCAGTTTTGATGATGGTTTTCGGTGGGCGGTGCATAATCTTTGCCTTTCATCAGCGTTATGATTGGATTATACGTTATTTATATGTGCCGTCTGAAAAATCAATTAGGCATATAAATACTTTACTGGAATTTAGTGGAATAATTTTATTACTCTAAAAAGAAACACTTCCTCTTGTTTTCTTTTCAAAATCGATAACAGCATTTGGTTCGGCTATTATGCGAGTCGTATAATAGATTAAATCTTGAAAACTCATAAATAGGCTAAGCCTTATTTAACCTATCTTAATCAGCGAGCAAAGAACAAATAAAAGCAATAGCGGCCACCAAGCCGCATAATTTTGATTTTAACTATTAAGGGCAACGACATGACGCAACGTGAAAAAAATCTTCTGAATACCTTTCCGCTCACTATATTGAGCATTTGTCTATTGGCTGCCTGCGGCGGTGGCGGCGCTAAATCGCCGAGTGCTGCGCCGACACCTACACCGTCCGCCCAATCTCCGGAGAAAATTGGGCAGGCGGCCAAATCTGAAACACCGAATCATGAACCGGCCGATAAGCCAAGTGTTCCTGCTTCACCTGATACCGACGCCGTTCAGCCGGACCATCCAGTTCAACCACCTGTAAAAATGCAGCCGGAAGAACCGAAAACCGACATCAAACCATCTCAACCCGATCAGCCCAAAGTTGAGACAAATGCACCACAGCCCGATCGGTCCGAAGTTAAGACAAATACACCACAGCCCGATCGGCCCGAAGTTAAGACAAATACACCACAGCCCGATCGGCCCGAAGTTAAGACAAATACACCACAGCCCGATCGGCCCGAAGAGCAAGCTCCCCAAACTGCCGTTGAAAGTGACCAGGATGTCTTCAGCCGGTTAAATTTGGAAAACCGTCACGGTCTGCTGCTGGATAATACGCTGAAAATGGTGTTTAACGACCAAGGTAAAACGGTAGAAATCGAGCTGATTCAGCCACAAGACCAATTCATCCGAAAGGACATCCGCACGCTGCGTGACAGCAACGGCAAAATTACCGGCTACTACGGCTTCGCCGCCGTCAACTACCCAAAAATGAATGATTACGGCGAATATGAAGGCGCGGAAATTGTTTACCACTACCTGCAAAGCGCAGATGAAAGTCAAATGCGCCGCCCAGTAAGCGACAATGAAATCAGCTATCGCGGTAATATGTATTATCACTATACCGACAGCCCAACTGATTTCCTGAACGCTGATGTGACTGCAAAATACTACGGCGGCAGCAAAACCTTGTCGATGATGATTCATGACAATAAGGGCGGCCTTTGGGAATTACATCAAGACCGTTCACCCAAAAGTCCGCTGCGTGTCTCGGTAGGGGAACGCGGCGATGTCGGCGGTCATTTGTTTTTTCACGACAACAGCGGCAACCGCCCTGTCTTAAACGGTACATTCAGCGGTGGCTTTTATGGTGCAAACGGCAGCGTACTTACCGGCAAAGCGAACCACGACGGTAAAAATGCTTGGCAAGGTGTGATTGGTGCAGTGGCGCAATAGTTTTGATTGGCGTTTAATTTTATAGTCGGAGAAGTGAACAAATCTGCGAACCTAAGACCGTACATAATCGTATGAAAAGGCACGACCCCAGGCATTTTTCAATTCTCCGACTATATAGTACAAGGCCGTCTGAAAGGGTAAACTTTCAGACGGCCTTGTTATCATTTCAAGATTAAAATTAAGTTATTCAACTCAATCATCAATCTTTTAATTTCGCCAACTGGTTTTGCACTTTCGCCATTTTGTCTTCCAACTCAGCCAGTTCGGCTTTGTCTTTTTCCACCAAATGCGCGGGGGCTTTTTCGGTGTAGCCGGGTTTGGAGAGTTTGGCGTTGAGTTTGTCGAGGGCTTTTTGCAGTTTCTCGGCTTCTTTGCTCAAACGGGCGGTTTCGGCGGCTTTGTCGATTTCCACTTTCAGCATCAGGCGTGCGCCGTTGCAGACGGCGACGGGTGCGTCTTCGCTTTCGGGCAAAGTTTCGACCAGTTTGGCTTCGGTCAGTCGGGTCAGTGCCGGCAAGTATTTGAGCAGGTCTGCCAAATCGCTGCCGCCTTCGACAAACAGCGGTGCTTTCACGTTCGGGGCAATGCCCATTTCGCCGCGCAGGTTGCGCACTGCGCCTGCCAAATCTTGCAGGGCGGTGATTTTGTCGAATGCGGCGGGAACGATTTTGTCGTTATCCGCCTGCGGGTAGGCGGCAAGCATAATGCTGTCGGTGTGTTTGGCGTTGGCGAGCGGGGCAACGGTCTGCCATAACTCTTCGGTGATGTACGGCATAATCGGGTGCAGCAGGCGCAAAATGGCTTCCAATGCCCGAACCAGCGTGCGGCGGGTGGTGCGTTGGGTGGTCGGGCAGCCGGTTTGGATTTGTACTTTCGCCAGCTCGATATACCAGTCGCAATATTCGTTCCACACAAATTCATACAGGGTTTGGGCGGCGAGGTCGAAGCGGTAGGTTTCAAAGGCTTCGGCAACGGCGGCTTCGGTCTGCTGCAATCTGCCGATAATCCATTGGTCGGCAAAGGTAAACGCCAAAGGCTGGGTTTCGTCTTGACCGCAGTCTTTGCCTTCGGTGTTCATCAGCACGAAGTTGGTGGCGTTCCATAATTTGTTGCAGAAATTGCGGTAGCCTTCGGCACGTTTGAAGTCGAAGTTTACCGAACGCCCCAAACTGGCATAGCTTGCCATCGTGAAGCGCAGAGCGTCGGCACCGAATACGGGAATGCCTTCGGGGAACAGTTTTTTGGTGGCTTCGACCACTTGCGGTGCTTTTTCGGGGCGGCGCAGACCGGTGGTGCGTTTGACCAATAATTGTTCCAAATCAATGCCGTCAATCAAATCGACAGGGTCAATCACGTTGCCCTCGGATTTGGACATTTTTTTGCCTTCGTGATCGCGCACAATGCCGTGAATGTACACGTCTTTAAACGGCACTTTGCCGGTGAAGTGGGTGGTCATCATAATCATGCGCGCCACCCAGAAGAAGATGATTTCGTAACCGGTTACTAAAACATTGCTCGGCAAAAAGGCGTCGAGTTCGTCGGTTTCAGACGGCCAGCCGAGCGTAGAAAACGGCACCAAAGCCGATGAGAACCATGTATCCAATACGTCTTCATCACGGGTCAGACCGGTTTTGCCCGCCAGTTTTTCGGCATCTTCCTGATTGCGGGCAACATACACGTTGCCGGCTTCGTCATACCATGCCGGAATTTGGTGTCCCCACCATAATTGGCGGGAAATGCACCAGTCTTGGATGTTGTTCATCCATTGGTTGTAGGTATTGACCCAGTTTTCGGGGATAAAGCGTACTGCGCCGCTGTCCACCGCTTTTTTGGCTTTGTCGGCAAGGCTCAAGCCTTTGAACTCGCTTTCCGGCTCGCCGCCATTCGGTGCGGCGGACATGGCAACAAACCATTGGCTGGTGAGCATAGGTTCAATCACCGAGCCGGTGCGGTCGCCTTTCGGAGTCATCAGGGTATGCGGTTTCACTTCCGCCAACAGGCCCTGCGCCTGCAAATCCGCCACCATCTGTTTGCGGGCGGCAAAGCGGTCTAAGCCTGCGTATTGTTCGGGCAGGGCAAAGCCTTGTTGCGCTTCGCCTTTGAAGTTGAACACTTCGGCTTGGGCGAGGATTTTCGCTTCCAAGTCAAACACATTAATCAGGGCGGTATCATGGCGTTTGCCGACTTCGTAGTCGTTGAAGTCGTGCGCCGGCGTGATTTTCACGCAGCCCGTGCCGAAATCTTTTTCGACATATTCGTCGGCAATCACGGGAATGGTGCGGCCCGTCAGCGGCAGGGTTAATTGTTTGCCGATTAAGTGGGTGTAGCGTTCGTCTTCGGGATTGACGGCAACGGCAACGTCGCCCAGCAGCGTTTCGGGGCGGGTGGTCGCCACAATCACGGCTTCGTTCGGATTGTCCGCCAGCGGATAGCGGATATGCCACATCGAGCCTTGTTCTTCCACGCTTTCCACTTCCAAATCGGAAACCGCCGTTCCCAATACGGGATCCCAGTTCACCAAGCGTTTGCCCCGATAAATCAGACCCTGTTCATACAGGCGCACGAACACTTCGCTGACGGTTTCGGCGCGCACATCGTCCATCGTGAAATATTCCCGTGTCCAATCGGCGGAACAGCCGACACGGCGCATTTGTCCGGTAATCGTGCCGCCCGACTGCTCCTTCCATTCCCACACTTTTTCAAGGAATTTTTCACGCCCCAAATCGTGGCGGGACACGTTTTGCGCCGCCAGTTGGCGTTCGACCACAATCTGCGTGGCGATACCGGCATGGTCGGTACCCGGAATCCAAGCGGTGTTGCAGCCTTTCATGCGGTAGTAGCGGGTTAATCCGTCCATAATGGTTTGGTTGAACGCATGACCCATGTGCAGCGTGCCGGTTACATTCGGCGGCGGCAACTGAATGGAAAATGCGGGTTTGGATAAATCCATATTCGGCTGGAAATAGCCTTGGCTTTCCCAGTTGCGGTAATGTTTGGATTCGATTTCGGCGGGATTGTATTTGTCTAACATGATGGATTCTGTTTGATAAAAATATGACAAAACATCCGCCCTTCCCTTTAAATTATGTGCATTTTAAGGTGCAGCGGATGTCGAAAATCGGATAGGCTTGATTATAACGCAAAAAGGCCGTCTGAAACGAGATTTGCGTTTCAGACGGCCTCGGGTTTACATCTGCTTGGCGACAGCCATAAACAACACAGCTTATTTATTTTTGTCGGCCTTGGCTTCTTTTTTCAAAGAAGCGTACAGATCTGGATCGCGGTTTTTCAGCAAAGAAGCAACGGCCAAATCATCGCGGTTGACTTTTGACAAGTCCACATGTTCGATATGCACCAGACGCAACAGCTCACGTACCGGCTTAGGCATGTTGCGGCCGGACTCGTAACGCGAACCACCGGACTGGGTCACACCGATGCGGCTCCAAAAGTCCATTTGATTTAAACCGAGTTTTTTGCGGATGTCGCGGATATTGTCAATTTTCTCAAACGACTTCATGAGATTTCCTTCTTATCGTATATTTCAGTCTAGCAGTATCTCTAAGAGCCTTGTGCCCAGTCAGGCAAACGCATTGCCCGCATCAAATTAAAGCATAAGATCTATATCGATACCCCATCGTACAGATATATTAGACAGATTATTCGAAAGAAGTTTTGTCGCGCTTGTCATAATCCGGATAAATATTTCTTATATAAATATTTTAAAAAATTATTCATATAAAAATCAATATCTTGAATCCACAGACAGACCCAAACTTCACAAGACTTTTACACAACCAAACAATTCAATTAAGGTTTGCCGCTTGCCGGACTGATGGTTAAGATTTCATAGCCGGTTTCGGTTACCAAAACCTCGTGCTCCCATTGGGCTGATAAAGAACGGTCTTTCGTGACCACCGTCCAGCCGTCGTTGAGGATACGCAGATGGCGTTTACCCTGATTAATCATCGGCTCAATGGTAAAAATCATGCCCGGCTGCAACACCAGCCCTTGCCCTTTACGGCCGTAATGCACCACCTGCGGCGCTTCGTGAAAGCCTCTGCCGATGCCGTGTCCGCAAAATTCCTGCACCACCGAATAGCCGGCGTTTTCGGCAACGCTCTGGCAGGCATAGCCGACATCGCCCAAAGTCGCTCCCGGTTTCACCGCTTCAATCCCCGCCATCATCGAAGCGTGGGTTACGTCAATCAGACGCTGGGCAATCGGGCTGATTTTGCCGACGGCAAACATCCGGCTGGAATCACCGTGAAAACCGTCTTTTTTAATCGTCAGGTCGATATTGATGATGTCGCCTTCTTTCAGCGGTTTGTCGTCGGGAATGCCGTGGCAAATCACGTGATTGACAGACGTGCAGCAGGATTTCGGATACGGCGGATTGCCGTAATTCAAGGGTGCGGGATAACCGCCTTGCACGTTGACATGGTAGTCGTACACCAGCTTGTCGATTTCATTGGTGGTGATGCCCGGTTTTACAAACGGGGTGATGTAATCGAGTGCCTCGGCCACCAAGCGGCCGAGTTCGCGCATTTTCTCGATTTCTTCGGGGGTTTTAATTGATACTTCATCCATCATGTTGATACATTCCTTCATGTTTTCAGACGGCCTAGTCATGGGGAATCCATATTAAGCATTCCTCTAGGCCGAGACCTTTGCAAAAACCCGGATTTGAGTACAGTTCGAAGTTAGCAGCACAGAAAGCGCAGGCATATCATGGAGATAGGCAGGCTTTCGAGCAGTGGATAACGAAGAATGTACTAAAGACGGGGATTTTGTAAAGGTTCCAAGCGTAGGAAACCGCCGGATTGTTTACAATTTTTATGCAAAACAGCTTTTGTTTTTGCCTGAGCAATTGTTTTGGGATTTTCGGGCGTTATCAAGAACCATGCGGCTTTGCCGTGCCTTTCGGCATTCTTGGCAACACTCGGAAATCCTAAAACGGGTCTTCAGGCAAAAAAGAAAAAGTGTAAACAACGCCGGGATTTCCTACATCAGGCCGTCTGAAAGGTTTAAAACTGTGGTTGGCCGCCGGCGCCTCAGAATAAATTATCGATGACTTCTTTTTGCTGCGGCTTAGGTTGCGGAGCCGGTACAGGCCGTGGCTCAGGCTTAGGTTCCGGGCGAGGTTCCGGTTTCGGCTCACTGCGCGGTTGAACAGGCACAGCTTGCTCTACCGGACGTGGCGGCGTAACCGTCGGGCTTTGCAGCGACGGTGATGGCCGGGCAGGTTTCGTTTCTGCCGGACGGGCACGGTTACTTTCGCTGTCGCTGCGCGGACTGACGGGGCGTGGCTGTTCTTGCGATTCACGCGATTCGGCACGGCTGCGTGAGGGCGAAGAATTGATAAACGGATTACGTCCGGCCTGCCCGCCGCTATCCTCTGCGTTTTGTCCATCCGATGGGCGGCGCGGCGTGTTGAGGGCATCAGGATTCAGTATAACGGCTTCTTGACTGCTGCCGTTGGGCTTCCATACTTCAACGCGATTGGCTTCGCGTTGCTGTTTTTGCGTTTGCCCTTCCTGACGGCGCTCTTCGTCACGCGGTTTAAACGTACCGATTACCCCGATAATCAGTGCGATGATAGCCAAGACACACACGGCCAAGGTGGCGGTGATTAAGTGTTTGGGTCTGAGTTGGAATTTCTGTTTTGCCATGAATAGAAACTGTCTGTTGGTGTGGCGAATCAAGGGTTCGGTAAGGCCGTCTGAAAGGTTTCGGACGGCCTGTTTGTTATTGTGGAACGTAGTTTTGATACAGGGTAACGACTTTTTGCACGCCAAGTGTGGTGCTGACTTTTTGGGTAATCAAAGCCTGCTCTTCAGGCGTGAGAATGCCCATCACATAAGTCACGTTGTCATAAGTTACGATTTTGGTACGCGCTTGGGTAGCCGGACTTACGCCCAGCAAAGTAGCGCGCACTTTGGATGTGCCCCAAGTATCGGCGCCGATGCTGCCGAAATTGCGGCTCGGCGTGGCTACGGTAATGTAGTTGTAGATACCTTCCGCAGCCTGCTCGGAACGGGCAATTTGTTCAACAAAACGTTTTTCGCCTTCTGTGGCTACCTGACCCAGCAACAACAAACGGCGGTTGTAACTGACCACATTGATTTTTGGTTGGTAATCAGCGGTTTGGTTGTTCTGGCGCAGGTAAGACAAAGCGGTTTGCTCGACGCGCAAGGCCATTACGTTGTCGTCGGTTTGTGCACCGGCGGTACGGCGGTCAACCGCGGATTTGGTACCGACAGCCGCGCCGCCGATTACTGCGCTGACGCAGCCGCTCAAGGTTGCTGCCAGCAAAGCCGCCGCCAACAGAGTTTGGAGAGCTTTCTTCATAAACGTCCTTTCGGATGATGTCAAACAGGATTCGGACGGCCTTTATTCTAATGAGGCCGTCTGAAAAGAAATCACATGCCTTCTAGCAGCATGGTGTCGATGCAGTCACACATCGCGTGAATCAGCAGAATATGGTTTTCCTGAATGCGGGCGGTGCGCGGATGCGGCACGTTCAGCAACACATCGCTGTCTTTCAGCATGGCCGCCATTTTGCCGCCGTCACGGCCGGTCATGGCGATAACGTGCATATCGCGCTCGTGTGCCGCTTTCACGGCTTCGATGACATTGCCGGAATTGCCCGAAGTGGAAATCCCGAGCAACACATCACCGGCGCGGCCCAAGGCGCGCACCTGTTTGCTGAAAATATGGTCGAAGCCGTAATCGTTGCCGATGGCGGTGAGTGCGGAAGTATCGGTGGTGAGTGCTATTGCGGCCAATTCCATGCGTTCTTTTTCAAAACGGCCAGTCATCTCGGCGGCAAAGTGTTGCGCATCGGCAGCCGAACCGCCGTTGCCGCACACCAGAATTTTGCCGTCATTCATCAGGCATTGCAGCAGCAACCGGGCGGCTTCTGCGGTCGGTTCGGCCAACACTTGCGCCGCCTGCTGCTTGGCTTCGATACTTTCGCTAAAATGCGCTGCCACGCGCTCTTGTAATGTCGTCATCTAAAAATCAACCTGTGATGTTTTGCACCCATTCGGGCGGTTGGCTTCCCTGGATCAGCACCGCATCCAAGCGGCATGGTACGTGATTCAGGCCGTATTGTTGCAGATAATACTCTACACTTCGTTGCAATTTCAATAATTTGGACGAAGAAATACTGTATGCCGCCCCGCCGAATTGCTGGTTTTTGCGGTATTTTACTTCAACAAACAGAATCATGTTGCCGTTTTTGACAATCAGGTCGATTTCCCCATACGGACAATGCCAGTTGCGCGCCACCAACCGGCAGCCCTGCTGCTGCAAAAAAGCCAGCGCCGCATCTTCGCCTGCCGCGCCCTGTTTGTGGTTTAAACGCATATCTTGTCCCCCTTATTATATAATGAGCGCACTTTCTTTCAGACGGCATTCAAAGCCGCATAACATCATGATTCAGAAACACCATCAAAAAGCCTACGACAGCCTGAGCGCGCAAACATTATACGTGGTCGCCACCCCTATCGGCAATTTGGCCGACATCACCCTGCGCGCCTTGGCCGTGCTAAAAACCGCCGACATCATCTGCGCCGAAGACACGCGCGTGACCGCCCAATTATTAAGTGCCTACGGCATACAGGGCAAACTCGTCAGCGTGCGCGAGCACAACGAGCAGCACATGGCCGACAAAATCACCCGATATCTTTCAGACGGCCTGACGGTGGCCCAAGTATCGGATGCCGGCACGCCTGCCGTGTGCGACCCCGGTGCGAAACTGACCCAACGCGTGCGCCAAGCCGGCTACAAAGTGGTGCCGGTGGTCGGTGCCAGCGCGGTGATGGGCGCACTCAGCGTCGCAGGCGTGAGCGAGCCGAATTTTTATTTCAACGGCTTTTTGCCGCCGAAACCGGGCGAACGGCAGAAACTGTTCGCCAAATGGGCAGAAGCCGATTACCCGATTGTGATGTTTGAAACACCGCACCGCATCGAAGCCGCGCTGGCCGACATGGCCGCCCTGTTCCCCGAACGCCAATTGGTGTTGGCGCGCGAAATCACCAAAACCTTTGAAACCTTTTTAAGCGGTACGGTCAGCGAAATTCAGACGGCCTTACAGGCAGACAGCAACCAAACCCGCGGCGAAATGGTGTTGGTTCTGCATCCGGCCGTTAAGGAAAAAAGCAGCGATTTGCCCGAACACGCGCAAAACGTAATGAAAGTGTTGGCCGCCGAGCTGCCGACCAAACAAGCTGCCGATTTGACGGCAAAGATTACCGGCGAGAGCAAAAAGGCGTTGTATGATTTGGCATTGGCATGGAAGAATCAGAGTTAAATCAGAGTTAAATCTGCCAATCCTTACAAAAAGGCCGTCTGAAAACTTTTGTTTCAGACAGCCTTGATGATTGAATCAGTCCAAATCAAGCGAATTATTTTTTCCCGCCCAATTGCGGCAATACCGAACCTTCTCCCAATTGCAGCAAACCGCTTTGCGAGTAGATGCCCAGTTTGGCACGGGTATCGACGATATCCAGATTGCGCATGGTGAGCTGGCCGATGCGGTCGGCAGGGGTAAAGGCGGCGTTTTCGACTTTTTCCATGCTCAGGCGTTCGGGTTGGTAGGTCAGATTCGGCGATTCGGTATTGAGAATCGAATAGTCGTTGCCGCGCCGCAGTTCCAGCGTTACTTCGCCGGTAACGGCTTTGGCGACCCAGCGTTGGGCGGTTTCGCGCAACATCAGGGCTTGGCTGTCGAACCAGCGGCCTTGATAAAGCAGGCGGCCGAGGCGCAGGCCGTTGATGCGGTATTGCTCGATGGTGTCTTCGTTGTGGATGCCGGTAACCAAGCGTTCGTAGGCGATGTGGAACAATGCCATGCCGGGGGCTTCGTAAATGCCGCGTGATTTGGCTTCGATGATGCGGTTTTCGATTTGGTCGCTCATGCCCAAGCCGTGGCGGCCGCCGATGCGGTTGGCTTCGAGGAAGAGTTCCACAGGGTCGGCGTATTCTTTGCCGTTGATGGCAACCGGAATGCCTTCTTCAAAGCGGATGCTGACTTCTTCGGCTTTGACTTCGACGTTTTCGTCCCAGAAGGCAACGCCCATGATGGGCTTCACGATTTTGATGCCGGAGTTTAAAAATTCCAAGTCTTTGGCTTCGTGTGTGGCACCGAGCATGTTGGAATCGGTGGAATAGGCTTTTTCTACCGACATTTTGTAGTTGAAGCCGTTGGCGATTAAGAATTCGCTCATTTCGTGGCGGCCGCCCAATTCGTCAATGAATTGTTGGTCGAGCCAAGGTTTGTAGATGCGCAGGGAAGGGTTGGTCAGCAAACCGTAGCGGTAGAAGCGTTCGATGTCGTTGCCTTTGTAGGTGCTGCCGTCGCCCCAGATATTGACGTCGTCTTCTTTCATGGCGGAAACCAGCATGGTGCCGGTTACGGCGCGGCCCAGCGGCGTGGTGTTGAAATAGGCGATGCCGCCGGTGGTAACGTGGAATGCGCCGCACTGAATCGCGGCGATGCCTTCGTGCGCCAGTTGGCTGCGGCAGTCGATCAGGCGGGCTTGTTCGGCACCGTATTCCAGTGCTTTTTTCGGAATGGCGTTGTAGTCGTCTTCGTCGGGCTGACCCAAATTGGCGGTGTAGGCGTAAGGCAGCGCGCCTTTGAGTTTCATCCACAATAATGCGGCGGACGTGTCCAAACCGCCGGAAAAGGCGATGCCGACTTTTTGGCCGGTCGGCAACGACTGCAAAATGGTATGATTTTGGCTCATAAGAAATCCTGTCAGACTAAAAATAAATGCGCTTATCAGGCGCATATCCGTTAAATTGGGTTTATTATCTTATAAATACGGCAGATAATCCAGTTTAGGCCGTCTGAAAAGACGGAATTTGTGCCCGTATATCACCTCCGCCGCTAAAACGGCCTGCTAAAAACGAAAGCTTTTATTATGAATCGATTCAACCTCATCATCATCGGCGACGAAATCCTGCACGGCACGCGGATAGACAAGCATTTTGCGTTTTTCAAATCTTTGTTGGAATCGCGCGGTCTGAAACTCAATCAGGTGCAGTATCTGCCCGATGATTTCGATTTGCTGGTCACGCAGTTGCAGCGCAGTTTTTCAGACGGCCTGCCGACCTTTGTGACCGGCGGTATTGGTGCCACGCCGGATGACCACACGCGTCAAGCCGCGGCAGCGGCATTGGGCGTGCCGTTAATACGCCACCCTGAAGCAGCGAAAAACATCGAAGGCGTGACACTCAAGCGCGGTGAACCGCTCGATTCGGCCGAACACGCGCAGCGGCTCAATATGGCCGATTTTCCCGAGGGCGCGGAACTGGTGCCAAATTCGTTCAACAGCATCGCCGCCTTTTCCATCCGCGAACATTATTTCTTCCCCGGCTTTCCGGTGATGGCACACCCGATGGCGGAATGGGTGTTGGATACGTATTACGCCGAACGTTTCAATCAGGTAGAAAGCGGTTTTCGCAGCGTGTATGTGTTCGGCCAGCCCGAATCGCGCCTGGCACCGCTGATGGAATACATCGAGCGGACTTACCCCGGCGTGCGCTCATACAGCCTGCCGACGGTGGCGCGCACCGACGGCAAAGGCCGGCGCATACATTCGCATATTGATTTCGGCATTAAGGCCGAAGGAGCGGCTTGTGCGCTGCTGGATACGGCGTGGGCGGATGTGTTGCAGCACTTATGCGATTTGGGTGCCGAACTGAAAGATACGGTTTGAAAATAATTGATCAGCAAAAGGCCGTCTGAAATATTTTTTTCAGACGGCCTTTTGAACCAAATAAAAGACTGAGTTACAAATCCGGCTCGCTTACCCACAATGCCGCCAGCGTTGCCAGCGATGCGAAACCGATGACCATAATCACATTTAAAAAGAAGACTGACATGATAACCTCCGTATGTTGGGTAAAACGGCGTTTGCGATTTTTTACTTTACCGCTTGACGCCTTGTTATATGCCGTCCGAACTGCACGGCAACGGTTTGTATGCCGGGAGCGATGTTGTATGCGGCACCCTTTTGATGACAGAATAGCAAGTTTTGTACGCCAAGGCTGCGGCCTTTACCTGCTTTTCCAATGAGAAAAAAACAATAATTATCAAAAACTAATGCAATAGACTATCAGTATCGCAATTTTTATAGTTTTTGTTTTATTAACCTACTGAATTATCAAGATTTCAAGTATTTCAATGAATTCCTACGCCGCATCCGCGCACACCGGCCGCCATACCCTTATCCTGATTGTCTGTGTCGCATTATTGGTCAGCGCGGGCATCATCGCCAACAATGTCATTGCCGGCCATTGTTTCGCTTTTGAAGAACCGCTCATGATGTGGATTCACACCCACACCGGCGAATGGTTTACCCCGATTGCCGGCGTGATGCACTATGTCGGCAAAACTTCGCTGGCAGTACCGGTGATTGCCCTGACGGTGGCGTGGCTGCTGTTCACCGGAAGGCGCGATTACGGCCTGTTTATCGGCTTGAGCACCCTGCTGCCGACGCTGATTATGCTGGCAGCCAAATTCTCCGTTTCACGCCCGCGCCCTGAATTTTGGCCGCGCATTATTGCGGAAACTAACAGCTCGTTCCCCAGTGGCCACAGCACCTTTTCCGCTGCCTTAGCGACCATCGCCTTTTTGCTCTGTATGCGTTCGCGCCATCGCGGCATCATTTTGTCGGCGGGCGTTTGCTTTGCCCTGCTGATGGGCTATTCGCGCATGTATCTGGGCGTGCATTACCCGACTGACGTGTGGGTCGGCTGGACCAACGGCGTGGTCACCACGCTGGCGCTGTATTATTTGTTTTTCCGAAAACGTTTTGCCCAATGAAACCCTTCTCTCCCCCGAATACCCCGTTTTGGCTGCGCAACGGCAACGCCGAAACCATTTTCGCCAAAACCCTGCAAGGCAAACCGCCGCTTTACCGCCGCGAATTGCTGCCCGACAGCACCGGCCAAACGCAGATTGCCTATGATTTTGTCGATGCCGCCGACCCCGACGCGCCTTTACTGGTGTTGTTTCACGGCTTGGAAGGCAGCAGCCGCAGCCATTATTCGGTGGAACTGATGAAAACCGTGCAGGCGTGCGGTTGGCATGGTGTGGTGGCGCATTTTCGCGGCTGCGGCGGCATCGACAACACCGCACCGGTGTTTTACCATTCGGGCGATTCGGCAGAAATCGGTTTTGTATTGAACGCCTTGGCGCAACGTTATGCCAAGGTTTACGCCGTCGGGGTGTCGCTGGGCGGCAATGCCCTAGTAAAATATTTGGGCGAACAAGGCCTTGATGCACTCCCCAAAGCCGCGGCCGCCGTGTCTGCCCCCTTGGATTTGGCCGCCGCCGGGACGCGCTTCGACAAAGGCATGACCCGCCTGCTTTACACGCGCTATTTTCTCAATTCGCTGATTCCTAAAGCCGAAGCGTTTACACGGTTTCAGACGGCCTCACCGTTGAAAAACTGCAAAACGCTGGGCGATTTCGACGATTTGTTCACCGCTCCGCTACACGGTTTTACCGACCGCATCGATTACTACAGCCAAAGCTCGTGCAAGCCTTATCTCAAATCGGTGCGCACGCCGCTGCTGATGCTCAATGCCGTCAACGATCCGTTCCTGCCGCCGGAAGTTTTGCCCGCCGCCGCCGATGTGTCCGACAGCGTGACGCTGCTGCAACCGCTCCACGGCGGACATGTCGGTTTTGTGAGTAAAGATGAAGGCCGTCTGAATATCCAATGGCTGCCGCATACCTTGTTGCAGTATTTTTCACAATTTGAAGCATTATAAAAGGCCGTCTGAAACCCCGACCTTTCAGACGGCCCGACCCATTCCCACCGCTTCATGCTATCATCTCGCTTCATCCGTTTTTCCGCATAATCCCACTCATGAACGCTACCGAAGTCATCCACATTATCGGCACGATTGCCTTTGCCCTCTCCGGCTATCTGGTGGGCGCGCGCAAACGGCTGGACATGCTCGGCGTGTGGATTTGCGCGCTGCTCACCGCTACCGGCGGCGGCTTGGTTCGCGACGCTTTGGTCGGACGCATGCCACTGGTGTTCACCGAATACGGCGCACTGACGATTACCGCGCTGACCGTGCTGGCGGCGTGGCTGTTTAAAGTGCAAAACAATCAAGGCCGCGTGTTGGCCGAAGCCTTCGTCCGGGCAGATTCGCTCGGGCTGGCGGCCTTCACCATCACCGGCGCACAAGTCGGGCTGACGTACGATTTGAACGTCTTCGGCGTGGTCATGCTCGGCTTCATCACCGCCGTCGGCGGCGGCGTGGTGCGTGACGTATTGGTGAACGACATTCCGATGATTATGCGGCAGGATTTCTACGGCACCGTCGCCGTGATCGTCGCGCTGGCCGTGTTCCTGCTCGACCGCTGGAACTGGGTCAACCCGCTGACGCTCAATATCCTGCTGGTTGGCGGCTATGTGTTGCGGATGCGGGCATACAAAACCCGCCTGACACTGCCGAAACTGTAAGGCCGTCTGAAATTTTAAACCGACAAACCCAATCAACCGATTTCCCAAACTTTTCCGAAAGCCGACCATGACCGATATTTTGAATAAAATTCTGGCCACCAAAGCCGAAGAAGTCGCCGCTCAAAAAGCCGCCGTTTCTTCAGAAGAGATGAAAACCCAAGCCCGAGCCGCCGGGCCGGTACGCGGTTTTGCCGATGCGCTGCGCGCCAAACACGCGCAAAACCTGCCGGGCATTATTGCCGAAGTGAAAAAAGCCAGCCCGAGCAAAGGCCTAATCCGCGCCGATTTCGACCCTGTCGAAATCGCCAAAGCCTACGAAGCGGCCGGCGCGGCATGTTTGTCGGTGTTGACCGACGAGCCGTATTTCCAAGGTTCGCCCGAATATTTGAAACAGGCGCGCGCGGCGGTGGGTTTGCCGGTGTTGCGCAAAGATTTCATCATCGACGAATACCAAATCTACCAAGCCCGCGCATGGGGTGCCGATGCCATTTTGCTGATTGCCGCCGCTTTGGAAGCGCAACAATTGGAACATTTCGAACAAGTGGCGCATGATTTGGGTATGTCGGTATTGCTGGAACTGCACGATGCGTCCGAAACGGAAAAATGCCGCAACATGACCACCCCGCTGTGGGGCGTGAACAACCGCAACCTGCGCACCTTCCGCGTCGATTTGCAGCAAACGCTGGATTTATTGCCCGCTTTAAGCGGCAAAACCGTCATCACCGAAAGCGGCATCCGCGACAAAAACGATGTCGATTTCATGCGCAGCCACGGCGTGTACACTTTCCTCATCGGCGAAACCTTTATGCGTGCCGATGATATTGAAGCGGAAGTGAAGAAGTTGTTTTGATTAAATATAAAAGAGGCCGTCTGAAAACACTTGCTTTCAGACGGCCTCTTTTATATTTAAGCCTCTAACTTTCCGAACGCTTAAAATGATGCGGACGGAAACCGAGCAGCCCCAAGGTCAGGAAATACAGTCCCCCGCCAATCGCCAGCAGCACGCACAATTGCAGCACTTTTTGCAGGCCGCCGACACCGACCCAAGCAAACGGCAAATACGTTTGCGCCACCCACAAGCCGCCGCCCATCACCGCCAGCGCAACCAGCATTTTGCCGACAAACGCGCTCCAACCGGCGCCGGGTTGGTAAATGCCGTGTTTGCGCAACAGGTAAAACAGCAAACCGGCGTTCAGGCACGCCCCCAAGCCGATGGCGAGCGCAAGGCCGGTGTGTTTGAGCGGGCCGACAAAAGCCAAGTTCATCAACTGCGTACACACCAGCGTGAAAATAGCGGTTTTCACCGGCGTTTTGATGTTTTGGCGTGCATAGAAACCGGGCGCCAGCACCTTAATCATAATGAGACCGATCAAACCGAAGGAATAGGCAATCAGCGCGTGTTGCGTCATTTGCGCGTCAAACACGGTAAATTCGCGGTACATAAACAGCGTCGCCACCAATGGGAACGACAACACCGCCAAGCCCGCCGCCGCCGGCAAGGTCAGCAGCATACACAGGCGCAAGCCCCAGTCGAGCAGACCGGAAAAGGCTTGGCTGTCTTGGCTGGCGGCGTGTTTGGATAAGGTCGGCAGCAAAATCGTGCCCAATGCCGCACCGAGCACACCGGTGGGCAATTCCATCAGGCGGTCGGCGTAATACATCCACGACACGCTGCCCGATTGCAAAAACGATGCGAAAATGGTGTTAATCACCAAAGAAACCTGCGCCACGCTCACGCCGAGAATCGCCGGCGCCATCTGTTTCATCACGCGGGTCACGGCAGGGTCGGTAAAACTGAGTTTCGGCAGCTTCAAAAAGCCGAGTTTCGCCAGCCAAGGCAGTTGGAACACCAACTGCAAAATACCGCCGACAAACACCGCCCATGCCAAAGCCGTCACCGGCGGGTCGAAATACGGGGCGAAAAACAGCGCAAATACGATAAAGGAAATGTTCAGCAACGTCGGCGTAAAGGCCGGAATGCTGAATTTGTGGTAGGAATTGAGAATCGAACCGACAAAAGAAGACAGCGAAATCAATAAGATATAGGGAAACGTAATCCGCAGCAAATCAATCGACAGCCGGAATTTATCCGGATTTTTAGCAAAACCCGGCGCAGAAACGTAAATCACCCACGGCGCGGCCAAGATGCCGATAGCGGTCACTATCACCAGTACAAAGCTCAGCATACCGGCCACATGGCGCACAAATTCGCGCGTGGCTTCTTCCGATTTCGTTTGCCTGTATTCGGCCAAAATCGGCACAAATGCCTGCGCAAACGCCCCCTCGGCAAACACCCGACGCAACAGATTCGGCAGTTTGAACGCCACAAAAAACGCGTCCGTCGCCACCCCTGCACCAAACGCGCGGGCAATAATCGTGTCGCGTACAAAGCCGAGAATACGCGACACCATGGTCAGGCCGCCGACTCTGGCCAAAGCACCTAATAAATTCATAATCGTTTCATCAGTTTGAGAATTAACACACAGTGCCGTCCGAAACAGCATCCGAACGTCATTTTAAAGAATCGTTTCCGCGAAGCTGAAATTTTCAGACGGCCTTGAGAAAAACCGTTTATTGTACGACAGCGCCGACAGTTTGGGCTATGTTTTCCGACCAATGGTCAGGCCGTCTGAAAGATTGTTTCCCGCAATGAAACCGTCTTTTTCACGCCAACCCATTCATGCGCCGCCAAAAATGCTTTAAAATTACGCCTGTCTTTATAGGAAGTCCCATCATGAACCTGAAAAAAACTATCCTTACCACATTCACGGCTCTGGCCTTGGCAGCTTGCGGCGGCCAAGCCGAAACCAGTGTGCCTGCCGAAGGCTCTGCGCAAAACACCGCTTCCGCACCGGCACCGGTTGCCCCTGCCGGTTTGGCAGAAGGCCGGAACTACACCGTATTGGCCAATCCGATTCCGCAATTGCAAGCCGGCAAAGTCGAAGTGGTCGAATTTTTCGGCTATTTCTGCCCGCATTGCGCCCACTTGGAGCCGGTATTGAGCGAGCATGCCAAATCGTTCCGAGACGATACCTACCTGCGTAAAGAACACGTGGTTTGGGGCCCTGAAATGAAGCCGTTGGCGCGCTTGGCCGCCGCCGTGCAAATCGCCGGTGAAAAAGCCGCCGATATGCCGATTTTCAACGCCATCGTCAACGAAAAAACCAACTTGGCCGATGTGAATGTATTGAAAACATGGCTGCCGGAACAAACCGCGTTCGACGGCAAAAAAGTCTTGGCGGCATTTGAATCGCCCGAAAGCCAAGCCCGTGCCGATAAAATGGAAGAATTAACCAATACCTTCCAAATCAGCAGCACGCCGGTGGTGATTGTCGGCGGCAAATACCAAGTGCAGTTTAAAGATTGGCAATCGGGTATGAACACCGTTGACTTGCTGGTGGAAAAAGTACGCGAAGAGCAAAAAGCCGCGCCTGCGCAATAAGGTTTTTTGATGATGAAAGGCCGTCTGAAAGCAGTTATGCTTTCAGACGGCCTTTGCAACTACAATGTTATTTTAAACCAAACAACCAACGCGTTACTGAGTTGCTGTTAATGATATAGTAGATAAAAAACGACCATAAATAGACACATATGGTGACGGGCAGGAAATAGCCGGCCGAGCCCAGCCCCGGAATATCCAAATAATAACCGAACACAATCACCAGCGGATGGTGGAATAAATAAATGATAATGGCCGATTGAACCAAAAACGCCGAGGTTTCAGACGGCCTGCAATGCGCTTTGAAGAAAAAACCAAACAGTGTCCACGATGTTGCCAACGCCGTAAGATGCGCCGCCACCAACATACCGGCATAGTTGGCAATGGAGCGTTGTTGCGTTTCCAATTCACCGATTAAACTGTATTGGTACAGCAAACCGGCAGCGGCAACCGGCGCAATGATGCGGAAAATAGTCTGATTGCGCATGATGTCTTTCAAGCGTTCGCTGCGGTAAAGCTGGTAGCCCAGAAAGAAATAAATACTATAGTGCAGCGTACGCTCAACAAAATAACCCAGCATAGAATACAGCAACGGCGCGTCATCTGCCGGTACAACAAAACGGGTCATGACAAAGCGAATGCCATAAGGCAAAAACATATAAAACAGCAACATTGCCGACTGTGTCCGGATTTTGCGGCGGCCAAACCAATCCAGAAATCGATCCGCAGGCAGCAGGCACATCAACGATATCATCATCAAAGTCAGCAAAAACCATGAATGGGCGATAAAATCGCTGATTTTTATATCCGCCCAACTTTTCAAACCGTGCGATACAGAAAACCACACTTCAAACGTGTTAATCAACAATACAGACGAAATCAAGGGAATTAAAACACGCCGAACTCGTCCGCCCATAAAGTATGCCTGCCCTTTTTTAACCAGCACCATGGCCGAAAAAAAGCCGGCAATCATGAAAAACGTTTCCATGCGGAAGAAATGGGTAATGTAGATAAAATCGTGAATGGCCGCGT
Source organism: Neisseria yangbaofengii (assembly GCF_014898075.1). Taxonomy (NCBI): domain Bacteria; kingdom Pseudomonadati; phylum Pseudomonadota; class Betaproteobacteria; order Neisseriales; family Neisseriaceae; genus Neisseria; species Neisseria yangbaofengii. Next base: position 2,462,478 of record NZ_CP062976.1, on the reverse strand, counting down.
TTTGGTAATACTTACTCACATAATTCCATTGATAATAATCGTTCACCAATGAACCTGTATGCAGCATGACTCCGGCCAGCATTAAAATAGCGCGTAGCTGATCTAAACCATAGTAGTACTCTTTTTTCTTCATCTTACCTAATCTTTTGCACTTATTCCGACAGCTGCCGATTAACATCCGGCCACTGAAATTTTTTCGACTATCATTCAGACAAAAGATTCAGTATTTTCCGCATTAATATATTAATATTTTCTCCACGCCCAACACATAAAATTTCAGACGGCCTATCTATACGGAAAGGCCGTCTGAAAATATACATCCGTTAAGATATTCGCACCTTTAAAACGTAAACCCCGTCTCCAATTCTTCATCGCCCACCAATTCAACCAACAGCGCATACAGCGGCGCCAAATCTACATAACGGCGGCCGGTGCGGCGCAGATAGTTCAGGAAACGCGGGATTTCGGGACGGTATTTGTCTTTGCCGTCGCGGTGGTACAGACGGGCGAAAATGCCGGCGACTTTCAGATGGCGTTGTACGCCCATCCATTCGAACCAGCGGTAAAATTCGTCAAAATCGGCCGGCACAGGCAAACCGGCGGTGCGGGCTTTTTCCCAGTAGCGGATCACCAAGTCCAACACAAATTCTTCCTCCCATTCGATAAACGCATCACGCAGCAGCGACACCAAATCATAGGAAATCGGACCATACAGCGCGTCTTGAAAATCCAATACGCCCGGACGGCCGGATTGCAGCATGAGATTGCGCACGATGAAATCGCGGTGCACATACACTTGAGGTTGCGCCAACAGCGGCGGCAGTAAGGTATCGACCGCTTGCAGCCACAATTGACGCTGCTTGAAATTGAGTTCTTTACCCAATTCTTTGGCGACAAACCATTCCGGGAACAAATTAATTTCGCGCAGCAATACTTCGCGGTCATACGGCGGCAATCGGTCAGGCTGGCTGGCTTTTTGCAGCACAATCAATTCGTCAATCGCTTCGAGCAGCAAGGCTTTGTGGGCGGATTCGGAAGTTTCCTGCGTCATGGCGGTCAAAAACGTGGTATTGCCCAAGTCATTCAACACCATAAAACCCAACGATTCATCAACATGCAAAACCTGCGGCACATTGACCATATCGAACAATTTCCGCACCTTCAAATACGGTGCCACGCTCATTTTTTCCGGCGGCGCATCCATACACACCACCGTGCGGCCGTCTGAAAAAGTAGCGCGGAAATAGCGGCGGAAATCGGCATCGGCCGCGGCGAAGCTCAGTTCGAAAGATTCATTCGGATAAACGGTTTCCAACCATTTTTGTAATTCAATTTGTCGTTGCATAGCAGTTTCTTGGATTTTCAGGTTAAAATAAACGCTATTCTAACTGGCAAAACCGATTTAAGGTGCAACTTTGGCTCGTTTATTTTCACTCAAACCTTTGGTCATCGCATTAAGCGTCGGCTTCAGCACAGCGGCCGCCGCACAGACCGGCGGTGCATTTATGCCGGATGCGGCAGATTACGTGCCGATTGAAACCGCCCAAGACACGGCCAACCCAGTTGCCGCGGTAGAGCAAACCGTTGCCGGAGCTGCTGAAAAGACCCAAGCTGCCGGCAACAGGCCGTCTGAAAAAGCGGAAGAATTGTCTTTGGGCAGCACCTGTCTGTTTTGCACCAAAGAAACCTTGGCCGAGCATGCCAACGCCCTGCAAGGCAAAACTGCTGTCAAACGCAGCGGCGAAGAGACTTTGCCCACTGATTACACCCGCGTGACCGCCGATTACGTCGAAGGTCAAACCAATGTACAGGTGCAGGCCAAGGGCGATGTGATTATCGAGCGCAACGATGAAGTGTTAAACGCCGACTGGGCGCATTACAACCAAACCAGCAATACCGTTACCGCCGGCGACCAGTTTGTACTGTATCAAAACGGCTCGGTCGTCAGCGGCGGACAAATCAACTACAACTTGGATTCCGGCGCAGGCGTGACTGAAAACGTACGCATGGCGACCGAACGCGACGGCCGCCGCCTGCAAAGCGTCAGCGAAAAAGCCGAAATGCACAGCAAAGAGCGTTACAAACTCATCAACACCAAATTCAATACCTGTGCCCCCGGCGATGCCAGCTGGTACATCAAGGCCAAAAGTATTGATGCCAACCAAGAAACCGGCATCGGCGTAGCCAAAGGCGCCTCGCTGGTGTTCGGCGGCGTGCCCGTTTTATACACGCCTTGGGCAGATTTCCCACTCAACGGCAACCGCAAAAGCGGCTTGTTAGTGCCGAATATTTCTACCGGTTCAGACGGCCTTGAGCTGTCGCTGCCTTACTATTTAAACTTAGCGCCGAATTTAGATGCCACCGTAACACCGGGCATCATCTCCGGCCGCGGCGTGCATTTGGGCGGTCAGGTGCGTTATCTCGAGCCGAAATACCACGGCCAAGCCGACGGTACTTGGATGCCCGACGACAAAAAAAGCGAACACAACAACCGCTACCAATTCAAGTGGAACCACAACCATCAATTTACCGCCAAATTCAGCGGCGGCGTAGATTTCAACAGCGTATCGGATAACGACTACTACCGCGACTTCTATGGCCGCAACGACATCGCCGACAACGTCAACCTCAACCGCCAAGCTTGGTTAAACTACCACGACACCTATTGGGGCGGCAATTTCGATGGCTCGTTGATGGCGCAAAAATACCAAACCTTGGCCAACGAATACGGCTACAAAGACGAACCTTACGCCATCATGCCGCGCTTGTCGGGTCGCTGGCAGCGCAGCTTCGATAATATGCAGGCCAATATCTTCGGCCAATTCACCCGCTTCGAGCATGACGGCAAGCAAAGCGGCAACCGTTTCGTGCTAAACCCGAGCGTAAAATGGGATTTCCACAACAATTGGGGTTATGTGCATCCCAAAGTCGGCGTACACGCCACTTATTATGATTTAGACAGCTTCAACGGCAGTAACCGACGCCATTTCAGCCGCTTCCTGCCGATGCTCAATGTCGACAGCGGCATGACCTTTGAACGCCACGCGCAATTTTTGGGCGGCGAATACCTGCAAACGCTGGAGCCGCGCCTGTTTTACAACTACATTGCGACCAAACCGCAAACCGACTGGCCGAACTTAGACACCTCGGAAAACAGCTTCACCTACGAACAATTGTTCCGTGAAAACCTGTTTTCAGGCAACGACCGCATTAATGCGTCCAACAGCTTGTCGACCGCCGTGCAGAGCCGTATCCTGAATCCGAAAACCGGTGCCGAACTGTTCCGCGCCGGCATAGGTCAGAAATTCTATTTCAAAACCGACACCGTTTTGCTCGACGGCAGTGTGAGCCAATACGAGCGCAACCGTTCCGACTGGGTGGCGTTTGCCCGCGGCAACGTTACCGACAGCGTACACTTTGATTTCGACATCCATTACAATCAAAACCAAAACCGCGCCGAGAGCTATGCTGCAGGGATCCGCTACAATCCGGAGCCGGGCAAGGTATTGAGCGCTCGTTACAAATACAACCGCAACGCCCGCATCTACCTGCAAGACGATGGCGAATACCTGTACGACAAATTAAGCCAAGTCGATTTGGCTGCTCAATGGCCACTGCGCAAAAACCTGTATGCCGTTGCCCGCTATAACTATGAAATCACCGTGAAAAAACCGTTGGAAATGCTGGCCGGTGTCGAATACAAAAGCGATTGCGGCTGCTGGAGCGCCAGCGTGGTAGCGCAACGCTACGTCACCGGCGAAAACAGCAAGAAAAACGCCGTTTTCTTCAATTTACAGCTGAAAGATTTGAGCAACGTCGGCCAAAATCCGTTTGAACAACTCCGCTTAGCCATTCCGGGCTACAGCAAAACCAACGAGGTAGTGAACCCATGAATGTGAAACCTTTAATGCTGGCCGTGGCACTCGGCCTGAGCCTGAATGCCGCGCATGCCGCCGATGTCAAAGCATCCGACAGCATCGCCGCCGTGGTAGACAACGACATCATCACCCAGCGCCAAGTCAGCGAAGCGCTGGCCGATGCACGCCGCAACCTGCCTAAAGGCACGCAAGTAAACGATACCGAACTGCGCCAACAAGTCGTGGCGCAAATGGTCAACCAATCTTTAATCGTGCAGGCTGGCAAACGCCGCAATATTCAAGCCGGCGAAGCCGAAATCGATGCCGTGATTGCGCAAAATCCGGCATTGAAAAATGCCAATAAACGCGTGCGCCGTGAAATCGGCGACAGCATCATTGTCGAAAAAGTGCGCCAGCAAGCCATTATGGAAAACAGCCGAGTCAGCGACAGCGAAGTCACCAGCTTCATCAACCGTGCGCAACAGCAAGGTGTCGGCCTACCGCAAGGCGAACCATTGCGCCAATACAATGCCCAACACATTCTGATTAAAGCCGATTCCGACAACGCAGCGGCAGCAGCCGAAAGCAGCATCCGCAAAATCTACACCCAAGCCCGCAGCGGCGCAGATTTTGCCGGTTTGGCGCGCCAATACTCGCAAGACGGCAGCGCGGCCAACGGCGGCGATTTAGGCTGGTTTTCAGACGGCATGATGGTGACTCCGTTTGAAGATGCCGTACACAAACTCAAACCCGGCCAAGTCAGCGCACCGGTACGCACCCAATTCGGCTGGCACATTATCAAGCTCAACGACATTCGCGAATCAGGCTCGCCGGAAGAGCGCCAACGTAATGCCGTGCGCCAATACATTTCGCAACAAAAAGCCCAGCAGGCCACCACCAATTTGCTGCGTGAATTACACTCAAGCGCCTTTATAGATATCCGCTAAGCGCTTCAATTGCGCATAAACAATCAAGGCCGTCTGAACTATTTGAACTGCCCCCCAATACTTGGACAAGTTAAGAATCTTTCTCAAACAGCCTTTTCAAGCTGGGTTCTGTAGCCGACAGGACTCAGCTTTTTTAAGTTTAAACTAATCCGCTCATGATTGTAGTAACGTATGTAATCATCTATTACCTCTGTCAGCTCTGCCACCGACAACGCACCTTCCTGATAGAAGCTCTCTTCTTTTAATGTACCGAAGAAACGCTCCATCGGCGCATTGTCCCGGCAATTTCCTTTGCGCGACATGCTTTGCACTATTCCTTTCCCAGCCAGTTTCGCCCGATAAGCCCCGGTGCGGTAAAGCACACCCCGGTCGGAATGCAGCAGCGGCGTTTGGCCTTTCAGACGGCCAAATGCTTTATCCAACATTTGCGCCACCAGTTTACTGTTTGCTCTGCGGCCTAAAGAATAGGCCGCAATCTCCCGATTAAACACATCCGATATCGGCGATAAGTACAGCTTCCCGTCTGTGCATTTGAACTCCGTCACATCGGTCAGCCATTTGTCTGCCGGTTTGCCAGCAGTAAATTCACGATTAAGAATATTATCCGAAGCCTCTCCTATTACCTGCGGGCGGTAGGCTTTTTTGCTGCGGAATTTGGTTTTCAGTCCCAACAAACCCATAATGCGCTGCACTTTCTTTTTGTTCCACGACAATACGGCGGCAATCCGCCGATGACCGTAGCGGCCTTTGTGTCGGCGATAGACTTCACTTACTGCGGTTTTGGCCGCCGCATCGGGATCGGCTTTGCCGATATGGTAATGAAAGCTGCTTTTGGGAATGCCGGCACTGTGCAGCAGATATTTCAGCGGGTGCTTCGCTCTCAACGTTTGAACGGTTTCGCAGCTTTGGCGGCATTCTTTTCGTTGAGGGCTTTCATGTGCTTTAGGTAGTCGTTCTCCGCCCTCATGTAACGTAACTCTTCAATCAGTTCCGCCTGGGTTTTTTCGTGGTCGGGTTTGTCGGCGATAAACGGGTTTTTGCGTTTGGTCTTCATAAACGTAGCCTGCGGGTGTTGAAGTGCGGCGATACCGCCTTGGCGATAGGCGGCTATCCAACGGCGCAGGTGGGTGCGCGAGACGTTGAAGTGCTCTGCGGTGCGCTGTTGGCTGTGCACTTGGTGATAATGGAGTACGGCTCGGTATTTGAAGTGTAGGTTATATTTGGACATAAGAAAACTGCACCTTTTAAAGTTGGAGGGGTGTCCAACTTTTGGGGTGCAGTTCAATTTTTTCAGACGGCCTTGATCATTTCTCGACGGCTTACAGCAAACTTGTTTTGAGGCCTTTGCTTATTGACTGGCGGTATCCGCCAATCAACACAGGCTTTTGCCGCATTATCCTTCCACGTTTACAAAGCATTCATTAAAATGGATAATGAAACATTCGCCAATCAAACTTCAAATTGCCCTAAGCGGCTTCATCTTTTAACATCGGCCTAGGCTCTGTTGTCCGCCATACCGATTAGCTTCACCGTGACGAATGATGGCAGTGGCGAAAACGTGTTTGGCAACGACCAAGATTTCATCAGGAAACGATTATGTCCGATTTACCCTTAGGCGATTGGCTGCTGTTGGCGCTGTTGTGTGTGCCTGTAGCGGCTACCCTGCTGTCGCTGCTGAAATCCGACCACTGGGTGATGCGGATATTCGATTTCCCGCGCCTGCAAATTGCCGCCTTGAGCGTGTTGTGCATGCTGCTCAATTATTGGCTGGAACAAAGCAGTAATGCCATTTTCGATTTGATGGAAGTGGTGAACTTTGCCTGCGCCGTGTGGCAGTTTTGGCAAATCAGCGCCTACACCCGCTTGAGAAAAAAGCAGGTGATGGGTTATCAGGGCGAAGACAACAACCGCACCGTCAGCATTCTGGCCAGCAATGTGCTCACGCCCAACCGCCAGGCCGGTAAATTGTTGTCGCTCGTGCGCCAATACCGTCCTGATGTAGTGCTCACCTTGGAAAGCGACCAATGGTGGGAAAATGCACTGGCGGAATTGGAAACCGACTATCCTTACACAGTCAAAGTGCCACTCGACAATCTTTACGGCATGCATCTATACAGCCGCCTGCCGCTGCATGATGCAGAAATCAAATACCGCGTGCGCGACGATATTCCGTCGATTACCGCCAAAGTCGGGCTGCCCGGTGGCGAACTTATCCGCATTTACTGCCTGCACCCGATGCCGCCCAGCCCGACTGAAAGCGAAACCTCAACCGAACGGGACGGCGAACTTTTGTTGGTTGGCAAAGAAATCGCCGCTTCCGATGAAAGCTGTATGGTGTTTGGCGACTTGAACGACGTCGCTTGGTCAGATACCTCGCGCCTATTCCAACGCATCAGCGGCCTGCTCGACCCACGTATCGGCCGCGGTTTGTACAACACCTTTCATGCCGATTGGAAACTGCTGCGCTGGCCGCTCGACCATATTTTTCACAGCAACGATTTCTTGGTCGCGGATTTGAAAGTATTGCCGCACATCGGCTCCGATCATTTTCCGATTTACGGCAAATTCCAATATCACCCGCCGGCAGAACATGTCCACGAAACGCCGGAATCCGACCACGGCGACGAACAGGAAGCAGCGGATAAAATCGATGCCGCGATGGAATTGCAGAATTAACAGTGGTCGGCTATCAAACAAAGGCCGTCTGAAAGAATATGCTTTCAGACGGCCTTTGTTTGAATTAAAAAAACATATCAACGGCGGCTACGGCGCGGCTCACAGTTTTTATACAGAATACTGTTGTCCGGCTCAGTCACCATCAGCGCCGATTTGTGGTAATTTTTGGTATCCATGTAATCGGCGTTCATCATGTAGCTGTCTTCTTTGCCGAACATCGTACCTGCAGCGCCGGAATGGTCGAGATTAATCGGCAACACACGTCTTTTGCCATTGAGAAAAGCCGAAGCATAGGTCGGCAAGCCTTGTTTGTTGAATCCATACGTTACGTTCAACGCATGACCTTGGTCGCAACGGTAAGATACCGTTTTTTTGCTGACCGTTGGGTTATTGTTGGCAGCTTGCGCTGCGCCGGCGGCGGCCATTACAGCAACCATAGCCATTACACACCATTTTTTCATGTTGATTGTCCTTGTTTATTTCACACGATTCATCCGGACTTAGCGTCCGAACGAAACGTTATACTACAACTCTAATTGTAAACAATCAACTACATATTTGAAAAAATTTGTGTCGTTTATTCATACGAAATCTAAAAAATGTTATGCCATCAATATCCGACTTAACCATCTGTGAAAGGCCGCCTTCCCAAAAGCCTTATAGAAATTAAAACATTCCTTTTATACGCTGTTCAGACGGCCTTTTTTAGTGAAATTATTCTAATTTATTCACGTCAATAACATTTCCTGCATAAGCTTCATACCCCATTGCCAACCGCTCAAAGCGCCGTTCAGACGGCCTTCGTGCGGCGATACCAGCAAACGCGCATTCCAGCGCAGCGCTTTTTCCTGCGCCCAATCAAGCGGGCAATCGCCGCTTTGCCCAATCACCAGGGCCGCGCGACAATGGCAGCGGACACGTTGCAAAGTGTGTCCGGCATCATCGGGAAACGCTTCCGGCAGCGGCGACACTAAAATAATGTTGCATACGGTTTTCTGCACATTCACATCGGCCTGATACAGCCACGCCAACACCGCCGATACACCCGCGCCGTGCGCCACCACCGCAACATGACGGCTTTGGTGTGCGGCAAAGGCCGTCTGAACCGCCTGCTGCCATTCCCGAACGCTTTGCGAACGCGATACTTCGGCCTGCAGCATAATCGGATAACTCACCGCCCAACGTTCCATCCATAAGGGCGGCACTTCGGTATCGTGCACCAGCAACAGCGTCAAATCTTCAAGGTCATACGCGCTCAACATAACATTTCCGTTTCAGACGGCCTCACAGCGCATAATCATATTCCACCACCAAAGGCGCGTGGTCGGAGAATTTTTCGTCTTTATACACATGCGCCGACACCGCCTTGGCCGCCAATTCCGGCGTCACCATTTGATAGTCAATCCGCCAACCCACATCTTTCGCATAGGCTTGGCCGCGGTTGCTCCACCATGTATAGCCCGGCACTTCAGGATAAAGCGTGCGCCACATGTCCGTCCAACCCAAGGTCGCAATCACTTTGCCAATCCACTCGCGCTCTTGAGGCAGGAAACCGGAATTTTTCTGGTTGCCTTTCCAATTTTTCAAATCAATATTCTGATGGGCAATGTTCCAGTCGCCGCACACCACAATATCGCGCCCTTCCGCCTTCATCGCCGCCAACATCGGATAAAACGCATCCAAAAAACGGTACTTCAATTCCTGACGCTCCGGCGCGCTGGTGCCGCTGGGCAAATACAGCGAAATTACGGTCAGATTGCCGAAATCACAACGCACAAACCGCCCTTCGCCGTCGAATTCTTCAATACCCATACCGTATTGCACCGCATCCGGCTTTTGCTTGCTGTAAACTGCCACGCCGCTGTAACCGCGTTTTTGCGCACAATGCCAATGCCCGTGCATACCGTGCGGCTGCTTCATTTCCTCCGACAAATCCGCTTCCTGCGCCTTTAATTCCTGCACGCAGACAATGTCCGCACCGGAAGCGGCGATGTATTCGTAAAAACCTTTTTTGTAAGCAGAACGGATGCCGTTGACGTTGGCAGAGATGATTTTCAGCATAATGAGTGTGTTTAAAAATGAAATAAAAAAGATTGTAACAGAACTTGCCGGGCTTAGCTTTTTATTGGGAAAGGCCGTCTGAAAAACAGTTTTCAGACGGCCTTTTATATTGCTTTATATCATTAATTCAAAGCGTTACTTTTTACCGGCAAACGCACCAACGGTTTCACCGGCTTTAAAGATACCACCGATTTCCGCCGCATTTGCACCGAAGAAACCGCCTTCAACCTGTGTGGCTGCTCCTGTGACAGAAGCAAATTTATTGCCTTTGATGTCGGCATTCAAGGCGATGTTACCGCCAAACTCTGCATCACGCTTAATTTCGGCAGTCACTTTTTTAGCACCGAAATCAGCCGTCACATCCGTGCGGCTTAATACTTGTCTGTCGCCGCTAAAGTATGTCACGCCGGCTTTGTAAACTGATTGGCCTGCTGCCGGAATTTGTTCGGCATCCGTAAATTTACCGTTGTAAAAAGCATAGTTGTTACCCTCTTGCGTAATCACGCCGGCAACTAAATTGTCGGATTGATTGTAAACCAGCCAATCGCTGACACCGGCAGGTGCATTGGCATTACCGGAACGAATACCGCCGAAATTACCGCGCCAATCATTGTTAAAATTACCGCCGCCAATGGTCGCTAAGTCGATATCGACGCCATTGATTTTAATTTTTTTGATGTTACTGTTGTCAAAAGTAACGGCATCGGCTTTGCTGTTCTGCGAACTGTAAAACTGTTTACCTGAAATATTCTGCGGGCTTGCCTCAGTTGACGAAGTTTGATTGGGTGTATTGGTCGGGGTTGATTGCGTTGTCGGGGTGCCGCCGCCACCGCCACCACAAGCGGCCAATGCCGCCACACACAATAAGGCCAAATATTGTTTCATGCTCTTTTCCTTTTCGCTTATTTCAAAATAAATCGTTAAGGCATATCAATATGCCCATAGTAATTATTAAGGGAATGTTTGATATTCTAAATAAATAATGCTATTCGGTTGAATCATGAGATTAACGGAGCTTTTCGCGTATTTGCGTGCAATGGCGTGCAAAAATATTTTGTCTAGATATGCTTTCGCCCTCCTAATCGCCTACCCTATTTCCGGCATTTCCAGCTTAAGGCCGTCCGAACACAACATTTTTTTCAGACGGCCTTTGGGTTTTGCCGCGCAATCCTTTATAATCCTACAATCCCCATTTTAAATCAACGCCTTTTGAAAGCCTGTGTTATGTCTGATTTCCGCCAAGATTTCCTGAAATTTGCCTTGTCTCAAAACGTATTGAAATTCGGCGAATTCACCACCAAAGCCGGCCGCCGGTCGCCGTATTTTTTCAATGCCGGCCTCTTTAACGATGGAGCTTCTACCCTGCAACTGGCGAAGTTTTACGCCGAAGCGATTACTGCCAGCAAAGTGGAATTCGACATGCTGTTCGGTCCCGCCTACAAAGGCATTATTTTGGCAGCGGCCACGGCGATGATGTTGGCAGAAAAAGGCGTGAACGTGCCGTTTGCCTACAACCGCAAGGAAGCAAAAGACCACGGCGAAGGCGGCGTGTTGGTTGGTGCGCCGCTCAAAGGCCGCGTGCTGATTATCGATGATGTGATTTCTGCCGGCACTTCGGTGCGCGAATCGGTGAAACTGATTGAAGCCGAAGGTGCCACTCCGGCCGCTGTGGCCATCGCGCTTGACCGCATGGAAAAAGGCACGGGCGAATTGTCGGCGGTGCAGGAAGTCGGGCAGCAATACGGTTTGCCGGTGGTGTCGATTGCGAATTTGAACGATTTGTTCACGTTGTTGCAAAACAATACCGAATTCGGCGGCTTTTTCGAGCCGGTGAAGGCTTACCGCGAACGTTACGGCGTGGCCTGATAGAATTCAGGCCGTCTGAAAAAATTCAGACGGCCTGTACATAACAACCAAATCCCTACATTACGAAACGGGTCTACCCATGCCAGCTTGCACCTGTCCCCACTGCCGCACCCATCTTTGGGTAAAAGACGCTCAATTGAATGTGGCGCAAGGTTTTGTGGTTTGCCAAAAATGCGAGGGCTTATTCAAAGCCAAAGACCATCCGGCCAACCTGAAAGAGCAGTTCCAGCCGGAAGCCCTGCCCAATGCCGTGACCGATGTGCGTCTGGTACACAACATCGGTGCACAAGTCCGTCAGCACAAGCAGCTTTCGCGCAATGAAATCGCTGATTTGCTCGACGGCGTGACGCTCGCACCCAAGCCCGACACAAAGGCGGCTACGGCTGTAGAAAAGAAAAAAGACGGTTTCAACTGGACACTGGCTTCACTTATCGCGCTGACTGTGTTAATCATGCAGCTTTTCTATCTGATTTTATTGGCTTAATTCCCACATGAATACTTCTGTCGGTTTTGTCGGCGACTTTCGTGAAGCCGCGCCCTACATCAACTACCTGCGCGGCAAAACACTGGTCATCGGTGTGGCCAGCAGCCTGTTGGAAGGTGAACCGCTCAAACGCTTGGCTGCCGATTTAAACCTGCTCGCCAGCTTGGGCGTGCGTTTGGTGTTGGTACACGGTTCACGCATGCAAATCACCGCCGCCCTTACCGCGCAAAATCGAATTCCAACCTACCGCAATGGGCGCCGCATCACCGACGAAGCCACGCTGCAACTGGCCAAACAGGCCAACGGCGTATTACGCAGCGATATCGAAGCCGCCCTGTGCAGCAGCATTCCGCAATCGCCGCAGCGCAACAAACCCTTAAGCATCGCTTGCGGCAACTTCCTTTCCGCCCGTCCGATGGGCATCATCGACGGCACCGACATGGGCTATACCGGTTTGGTACGCAAAATCGACACCGAATCCATCGTCAACCGCCTCGACAGCGGCGCATTGGTGCTCATCAGCCCGCTCGGCCATTCTTTAAGCGGCAAAACCTTCAACCTCAGCATGAGCGACATCGCCGAAGCCGCCGCCATTGCGCTCAAAGCGGAAAAACTGATTTACCTGATTGAAGAAGCAGGCATTTTAAATTCGGACGGTCTGTTGATTACCAACCTCTCCGCCCAAGAAGCGCGTCAATTAATGGCACAGCAACCGCCGCAACAACGCCTGATCCAATCCGCCCTCAACACAGTCGAACACGGAGTCTCGCGCACGCAAATTCTCAGCGGCCGCGACGACGGCAGCCTGATTCGCGAATTGTTTACCCGCCACGGTGCCGGTACCTCCATCGCCCGCGATTCCTTCGTCAACATCCGCGCCGCGCACAGCAACGACATTCCCAACATCATGGCGCTTATCCGCCCGCTGGAAGAAAAAGGCATTTTACTGCGCCGCAGCCGCGAATATCTCGAAGACCAAATCCACACCTTTTCCGTGTTGGAACACGACCAACACATCTATGGCTGCGTGGCCTTGAAAACCTTTGCCGAACCGCATTTGGGCGAGCTGGCCTGCTTGGTGGTCTCGCCCGATTCACAAGACGGCGGCTACGGCGAACTGATGCTGGCACACTTGTTCCGCAAAGCACGTCAAGCCGGTATCCGCAAATTATTCGCCCTATCCACCCACGCCGGCGAATGGTTCATCGAACGCGGTTTTCAGACGGCATCGGCACAAGATTTACCGTCCGAACGCCGTCAGGATTTAATCGACAGCGGCCGCAATTCCAAAGTTTTTGTTTACAATTTGTAAGCCAAAGCGTTAAACAAAAAAGAGCAGAATCCATATTCTGCTCTTTTTTGTTTTTTCTAAACTGTTACTTAGGCCGTCTGAAAATCATTTATAGTGAATCCACTATACACCAAACATTTCCCACTAGGAAATACTACATCAACAAAATGCCTATTTATCAACTGATAGAACAAGAATAAAATGTACACATCGGTTGAACACAGCAACCTTTACACCATAACGCATTCACAACATTAAGGAATTTATCATGAAAACAATTTTGTTCACTACTTTAATCGCCACCGCCGCCACTTTAGCCGCTGCCAAAGGTGCAAAACAACCAGAATGGAACCACGCCAACGATTCGGGTCCGATTGCGGGCTTGCAACAAGTCGAACAACCACAAGGCCAGCGTTTCAAGAAAAAAGACCGCATTGAATACACCGCACCAAGCACCGGTACTTATCAAGACAACAGCTACCGGAGCCTTGCCCGCGAAGGCAGCCGTTAATCTGAAATCCGATATAGGCCGTCTGAAATCCGTTTCGGACGGCATTTTTGTGTCCGTGCCCAAAAGCATGCGCCTTTCGCAATCGGCAACAATCCGTTAAAATGAAGGCCGTCTGAAACCCACTAAAGGAACCGCCATGACCCGCATGGTACATTGCGTCAAACTCGGCCGCGAAGCCGAAGGCATGAAATTTCCGCCGCTGCCGAACGAATTGGGCAAGCGCATTTTTGAAAACGTATCACAAGAAGCATGGCAGGCTTGGACGCGCCACCAAACCATGCTCATCAACGAAAACCGCTTGAGCTTGGCCGACCCGCGCGCGCGCGAATATCTGGCACAGCAGATGGAACAATACTTCTTCGGCGACGGTGCCGACCAAGTACAAGGTTATGTGCCGCAAGAACCGGCTTAACGATTTACAGGCCGTCTGAAACGTTCAGACGGCCTTTTAACTGATTTCCCTCTTTATTTTTCAGCCTTCTTTTATTCCGATATGTCGCTCAATGCTCGGATACACGCCGCCCGTTTGCGCACCCTGCCCTTGGCCGCCGCTACCCTATGCGGCTGCCTGCCGGCGGCGTTGCCGCAATCATCGATTGGCCGACCGCGATATTAACCGCCGCCACAGCGGTAGCTTTGCAAATATCCGGCAATCTGGTTAACGATTACGGAGATACGCAAAATGGTGCCGGTTCCGCCGGACGGCAAGGGCCACCGCGTATGGAGGCTTCCGGCCGTATTCACCGCCGCGCGATGAAAAAAGGTTTGTGCCTCAGTGCCGGATTGTATTGCCTGCTTGCCATTTCCCTACCGGTAACTGCTTTGCCGGCTTTAGCACAAAGCAGCGGCGCGGATTGGCCGGCTTGGCTGCTGCTCGGCGCCACTGCTTTGGCGGAGGCCTACGGCTACATTGGTTCCGGCGATATGGCGGCGTTCTTATTTTTCGGCCGGCCGTTTGGGGTGGCGAATATCTGCACACAGGCCGTCTGAACGCCGATTCGTGGCTGTCCACCAGTGCAATGGGTTTGTGGCACACCATAGTGCTGAATCTGAATAATATGCGCGGCATCGAATATGATTGGGCTGTCGGCAAACGTACATTGGCCGTGCGTTTGGGTTTGCCCCGCGCCAAACATTGCCATAGGGCATTGGCCTTCATCGCAGCAATTTGCCGGAGCGTGTGGCTGGCTCAGTATTTCCACGGCTTTTCGTGGCCGGTTTTACAAGTCTTTATGCTCACGGCAACGTTTGTTCACTTGAATTTATTGGACAATACACCATCTTCTCTCAAGCCGGGCAAACTGCTGCCGCAATGGGGCATGACGGGTTTGGCATTCTCTGTTTGCATGCCGAGCGAATTTATTACAAAGTCAGCCAATTACTGTTAAAATCCGATTTCATTCATTTTCATACACTTCTTCAGGAGCAAACGCCATGCAAAACGACGTTTACGACTACACCTCTACCGGCAGCGCGGTGCAGAAAAATACCGTGCTGCAAAAAACCTACCGCCTGCTGGGCTTGTCTTTTATTCCGGCCATGGCCGGTGCCTTCGTCAGCAGCAAAACGGGTTTCAGCATCTACAGCCTCCTTGGTAGCGGCTGGATGGCAACCATCGCCTTTTTTGCGTTTTTCTATGCCATGGTTTTCATGATTGAGAAAAACCGCTACAGCAACACCGGCGTGACCCTGCTGATGGTGCTCACTTTCGGCATGGGCGTATTGATCAGCCCGCTGCTGCAATACGTTTTGGGCATGTCTAACGGTGCTCAAATCGTCGGAATCGCCGCTGCAATGACCGCCGCCGTATTCTTCACCATGTCGGCCACGGCTCGTCGTTCTAACATCAACATGAGTTCGCTCGGCCGCTTTTTGACCGTCGGTGCAGTAATTTTGATGATTGCAGTGGTGGCCAACCTGTTTATGCAGGTTCCGTCTCTGAGCCTGACCATTTCTGCCGGTTTTGTACTGTTCAGCTCGCTGCTGATTATGTTCAAAGTACGCCAAGTGATTGACGGCGGCGAAGACAGCCACATCAGCGCGGCTTTGACCATCTTCATTTCTCTTTACAACATTTTCAGCAGCCTGCTGCATTTGTTGTCGGCATTGGGCAGTGATGATTAATCGGTTTAGCTGCTAATGCATAACAGGCCGTCTGAAACGGTATATGTTCCATTTTTTGGAGCTTCTACGGTTTCAGACGGCCTGTTCTTTCTCATCATGGATTTTCTTTGACACCCCGCCTTTCAAGCATTATTCTGTCGCCTTCTTAATCCTTTCCTTTTCCCGTTATGAACACCCCCTCCATCCGTCGCGCCGTATATGCCGGCAGTTTCGACCCGCCTACGCTCGGTCATGTTTGGATGATCCGCGAAGCGCAAGCCTTGTTTGACGAGCTGATTGTCGCCATCGGTGTCAATCCGGAAAAACAGAACACCTATACCATCGGAGAGCGGCAGGCGATGCTGGAAGCAGTGACCGCTGAATTTCCCAACGTCAAAATCACCGTGTTTGAAAACCGTTTTCTGGTGCATTACGCCCGTGAAGTCCATGCACACTTTATTGTACGCGGTATCCGTACTGCCGGCGACTACGAATACGAACGCTCGATGCGCTATATCAACAGCGATTTGGCACCGGAAATTTCCACCGTATTCCTGATGCCCCCGCGCGAAATCGCCGAAGTATCGTCCACCATGGTCAAAGGCTTAGTCGGCCCCGAAGGCTGGCGCGAGATGATTCGCCGCTATCTGCCGGAAGATGTGTATCAAAAAATCTTAAGCGATCATCAGCAAGACGGATAAATCCATTCAAAAAAGTGCCGACATTGTCCGGTGTTTTTTCAATGTTTCAGACGGCCTGCCATATTTAGTTGGATTTTTCCTCTGACTCTTTGAATTTTTAAATATTTTATGGCTGTATATAAACAAAAATTCAAATAATGTATGAAATGGTGGCTTTTAAATACCGAACGAAATTTTTTTCTTTCAGACGGCCTTCCGACCTGTCGCAGATCCTAGTGAATTCACTTTAAAAAACAGGACAGGGCAGCGATCTAAAGACAGTATGGATAATACCGGATAGGTTTTGTCCGGTATTGTTGCTTAATCCGGTTTCTTTGAGTCGGGCAAACCGATGCCGTACGCTTTTAAAACGGATTCACTATAAAATACCGAATATTCAATTTTTCATTTGCATTATCTGAAAAAACAGGTAACTGGCAGCTATTGTTACAACCAACTGAACAACAAATAACCATAACCTCCTGCATAACCACCTACCACGGCACCTGCTGCGTTAGCGACCCGGCCGCCAGAGACATTAATAAATGATTAAATAAATTTAGAACATTTACCTAATTGCTGTAGCTGTCCTTCTTTTTGGAAAATAGAAATACGAATTAGTTTTAATATTTGTGCTTATTTTTTTATAACTTTTTGTAATTAAAAAATATTAAAAGCTCAGAAAATTGACAACTATCTCAAATAACTTGACCCTACACTCCAAAAACTTATAAAACCAACCCGTTAGTTTGGTTGGATCGATGGACTGGCGACAGTGTTATACCCTCCCGAACGCGGGTTTATACCCCGTTGGGCAATCAACGGGGTTTTCGTTTCAGACGGCCTTCACTTCAGACAACACTGCTTCTGCTGCCAGAGCGGCAGTATCTTTTTTCAACAACTCATGCAAGGCACGGAAATCCTGTTTTAATTGCGCCACCGCTGCCGGATGTTCGTACCAATGCGCCACCGCCGCAGCCAGTTTCCCCGGCGTGGCATCGTGTTGCAGCAATTCCGGTACGGCTTCTTTGTTCAGCAAAATATTCGGCAGCCCGACATGGGGTACGTTGACCTTACGCTTCACGTATGCATAAGTCAGCGGAGAAATCTTGTAGCTGATCACCATCGGCCGCTTGCACAAGGCGACTTCCAGCGTGGCCGTGCCGCTCGTCACCAACACCACATCGGCAGCGGTACACACCACATCGGATTGCTTGTCCACCAAGGTCAAAGGCAGATGGGCAAACTCGGCTTGCGCCAACATTTCCGCCAAACGGCTGCGCGTGGCAGCGGTAGCAACGGGCAATACAAACTGCGCCTGCGGATATTTTTCCAGCAGCAATAAGGCCGTCTGAAAAAATATCGGCGCCATATAATCGATTTCGCTCACGCGGCTGCCCGGCATTAAGGCAAACACAGGAATTTCAGACGGCAAACCCAATTGCACCCGCGCCGCTTGCCGGTCGGCTTCCAGCGGCATGGTTTGCGCCATCGGATGCCCGACAAACGCTGCCTGTCCGCCCGCTTCCAGATAAAGCTGCGGCTCCATCGGGAACAGACACAATACCTTGTTCACCTGATGCACAATTTTATTCACCCGCCCGCGCCGCCACGCCCACACCGACGGGCTGACATAATGCACGGTCGGAATCCCTGCTGCCTTAAGCTTCTCCGCCACGCCCAAATTAAAATCCGGCGCATCAATACCCACGAACACATCAGGCTTGATGCGGATTAAATCGTTCACAATGCCGTTGCGGATTTTCAAAATTTCCGGCAAGCGTTTCACCACTTCGACAAAACCGCGCACCGCCAGCTTTTCTTGGTCATACAGGCTCTCAAAGCCCTCCGCCTTCATGCGTTCGCCGCCGATACCGATAAATTCCGCGTCAGGACAACGCAGTTTCAAAGCACGGATTAAATGCGCCCCAAGCAAATCGCCCGAAGCCTCGCCGACGCAGATGGCAATGGTAAGGTTTGTTTTCATGATTCAGATGGAAAGATAAGTTGCGGTTATTTTAACAGATTGATACGGAAAGGCCGTCTGAAAGTTTCAGACGGCCTAATTTTTAAAATTAAATTTGATATTCAAGTCAGGATATTTTAATATTGCAAATTTTAAACCACTGCGCGATGGACATTATGGAAACCATACATACCCGAATCCGCCAAATGAGACAGCAAAAAGGTTGGACATTACAGCAGCTCGGCGATGCGGTCGGTGTAACCGCACAAGCTGTCAAACATTGGGAAGATGAAAACAGCAAGGTTATTCCCCGTGCCAAAAGATTGGAAAAAATTGCCGAAGTATTAGATGTCAGTCCCGTGTGGCTGCAATTCGGCAAGGATACCCTTTTACCCGAACATTCGCCCGTAGCCGTACAAGAATACAGCCAGGGTTCCGACACCCATCACGAAATAGGTTTCTACGACTACAAATTATCGGCAGGCAGCGGAAATTTCGTCTGGATAAGCAACCACAAAGAAGATCCGCTGCTGTTCCGACAACGCTGGTTTGCAGCCAAACGGTTGAGCCCTGAAAATCTGCGCGGCATGTATGTGCGCGGCGACAGCATGGAGCCCGAACTCAAAGACTGGGATACCGTGTTAATCGATATTTCCGACTTGGATATTGCCGACGGAGAAATTTACGCATTTGTATTTAAAGAAAAGTTTTACATCAAACGCATCCGCCAAACCGAAGACGGCCTGCTGCTTATCAGCAGCAATCCGGATTACGAACCGATGGCCGTCGGTTTTGACAATGCCGATAAATTCCAACTGCTCGGAAGAATGGTCTGGCGCGGCGGATAGTCAAATAAATTTTTAAAATGACCTTTCCGCAGAGCATGGCTCTGCGGTTTTTTATTTTAAAAATCAACAATTAATTAAATTTTAAAAATAAAATTTAAAACATTGCTTGCCAAACATAAAATATAATTTTAAAATTTATTCCGTCAGTCAGGAACTGACACAAAAAAGTCCGGATAACCCTTGAGTTTTCAGACCTCATTCAAACAAAACTAACAGGAGAAATAAAATGAATTTTAAAAATAAATTTAAACTGACCGCAGCCGCAATCTGCTTGCTGACCGCAACCCTGATTGCCGCCTGCTCATCTTTCAAAAACCAAGGCGATGTCAATCTACAGGCCGATAACCCGCAGCTGAACGCCACCGTTACAAAGTAATCATGCCAAGTCTATAAAGGAGAAATTAAAATGACTTAACCTACGAAGAAAAACAAGATATTGCAGACGCAATCAAAGTGATTTTTAAGGGTGCAGTTCCTGCAACACCTAATCAGATTACCGATGAAGTCGCTGATATGGCTACAAAAATCATCAATGAAATTGCCGTTTGTTCAAAACGTATTGAAAATACGTTAACTACAACCCAGCAAATTCTATACATGGGATACCCAATTCAAATTCTCATCGGGAAAGTTGGAAAAGAAGTCCTAGGCGCTCTTTTGGAAAATTGGTTTAAGCAACTTTCTAAAAATTTTGCCACCCGTGCATGCACCGTAACAGCCGCTGCCAAATGGCGCTCCCCCGTTACCCTTGCATTGATGGGGTTGTAAATATTCTCCCCTGTACCATCTGTACAGGGCATTTTTCATATCGGAGGGCAAAATGGATTTTCTAGGCGCATTATGGTTGGCAATACTTGATTTCATTCTAAATATTACAGAAGACAAACCATGGCGGTATAAAGAAAAATGGGTGGTATTCAAAATCATTTTGATCACATTATTTTTTGCCGGTATTACGTTTTTTATTTTTCTTTAATCGCGTTATTAAATCTTTAATACAGAGACATACATGACAGTTACTAATGATCCCTACATGACATGGGTAATCAACGCCGCTATCAATGCAAAAAATGCAGACCACCCTATTTTTTCTAAAAAAGTATAACCATCATCATAGAAAACAGAAGGAATCAAAGAAAGTGAAAATAAACCGACAAACCAATAAAATGCTTCCATAAAAAATGTATTTAGCATTTCAGACTCCGATAAAACCATCTAATATAATGGCACCATCCGACTTGCATTTCTTAATGCTATTGAAAATATCAAATTTAGTTTTAAAAATAAATTTCTTGAGAAAATTTCGACCTTATTCTTTCTATTTATTGATTTTTATCATCTATATAAGGGATTTTTCATATCAGAGGGCAAAATGGATTTTTTAGGCGCATTATGGTCGGCAATACTTGGCTTTATTCTCAATATCATAGAATACAAACCATGGCGATATAAAGAAAAATGGGTGGTATTCAAAATAATTTTGATCGCATTATTTTTTGCCTGTATTACGTTTTTGATTTTTCTCTAAACCATCAATTAAGAGAACTCAATAAACCGCTCACGATTGGAAATGGCTTTCTTGGGTATTTAACAATACGGAATAAGGCATGATATTAGACACCATTTTGGGATTTTATCCGCAATATTTTCCGAAAATACAAAAACCCGTTATCATTTTGGTTATCAACGAAGTCATTTATTATATTTCCGGCGTAACCAATGAATGCGGAGTACGGTGTCCTATGCCGCCGATGACTGCGCTGGAAAACCTGCTGTTTACTGCCTCATCGGTCATCATGTATCTTTGTTTTTTTATGGATAGTGATCATCTATATATCCGGCAAATACGATAAGATGTAGGTACAGGCAAACCGGACAAAAGGCCGTCTGAAAAACATTGAACTGCCCCCCAATACTTGGACAAGTTAAGAATCTTTCTCAAACAGCCTTTTCAAGCCGGGTTCTGTAGCCGACAGGACTCGGCTTTTTTAAGTTTAAACTAATCCGCTCATGATTGTAGTAACGTATGTAATCATCTATTACCTCTGTCAGCTCTGCCACCGACAACGCACCTTCCTGATAGAAGCTCTCTTCTTTTAATGTACCGAAGAAACGCTCCATCGGCGCATTGTCCCGGCAATTTCCTTTGCGCGACATGCTTTGCACCATTCCTTTCCCAGCCAGTTTCGCCCGATAAGCCCCGGTGCGGTAAAGCACACCCTGGTCGGAATGCAGCAGCGGCGTTTGGCCTTTCAGACGGCCAAATGCTTTATCCAACATTTGCGCCACCATTTTACTGTTTGCTTTGCGGCTTAAAGAATAGGCCGCAATCTCCCGATTAAACACATCCGATATCGGCGATAAGTACAGCTTCCCGTCTGTGCATTTGAACTCCGTCACATCGGTCAGCCATTTGTCTGCCGGTTTGCCGGCAGTAAATTCACGATTAAGAATATTATCCGAAGCCTCTCCTATTACCTGCGGACGGTAGGCTTTTTTGCTGCGGACTTTGGCTTTCAGTCCCAACAAACCCATAATGCGCTGCACTTTCTTTTTGTTCCATGACAATACGGCGGCAATCCGCCGATGACCGTAGCGGCCTTTGTGTCGGCGATAGACTTCACTTACTGCGGTTTTGGCCGCCGCATCGGGATCGGCTTTGCCGATATGGTAATGAAAGCTGCTTTTGGGAATGCCGGCACTGTGCAGCAGATATTTCAGCGGGTGCTTCGCTCTCAACGTTTGAACGGTTTCGCAGCTTTGGCGGCGTTCTTTTCGTTGAGGGCTTTCATGTGCTTTAGGTAGTCGTTCTCCGCCCTCATGTAACGTAACTCTTCAATCAGTTCCGCCCGGGTTTTTTCGTGGTCGGGTTTGTCGGCGATAAACGGGTTTTTGCGTTTGGTCTTCATAAACGCAGCCTGCGGGTGTTGAAGTGCGGCGATACCGCCTTGGCGATAGGCGGCTATCCAACGGCGCAGGTGGGTGCGCGAGACGTTGAAGTGCTCTGCGGTGCGCTGTTGGCTGTGCACTTGGTGATAATGGAGTACGGCTCGGTATTTGAAGTGTAGGTTATATTTGGACATAAGAAAACTGCACCTTTTAAAGTTGGAGGGGTGTCCAACTTTTGGGGTGCAGTTCACATGTTTCAGACGGCCTTTGCTATTTTTTTATAACCTAATCAACGGATAATGCCGCGCGTGGATTCGGCGAAAAAGTCTTTAAACACGGCCAATTCGGATTGGGTTTCGGCGCGTTTCAAGATGTCGGCTTTAGCCTCTTCAAACGGAATACCACGATGGTAAATGGTTTTGTATACGTCTTTCACGCTGGCAATTTGTTCGGCGGTGAAGCCGTTGCGACGCATGCCTTCGCTGTTCAAGCCCGCAGGTTCGGCGCGGTAGCCTGCGGCCATGAAGTATGGCGGTACGTCTTTATGCACGCCGGCAGCAAACGCGGTCATGGCATAGTCGCCGATGCGACAGAATTGGAACACCAGCGTGTAGCCGCCGAGTATCACATAATCGCCGATGGTGACGTGTCCGGCCAAACTCGCGTTGTTGGCGAAAATGGTGTGGTTGCCGACAACGCAGTCGTGCGCCAAGTGGCAGTAGGCCATAATCCAGTTGTCGTCGCCGATACGGGTTTCGCCGATGCCGGTCACGGTACCGAGGTTGAAGGTGGTGAATTCGCGGATGGTGTTGCCGTTGCCGATAATCAGGCGGGTCGGCTCGTCGCGGTATTTTTTGTCCTGCGGGATTTCGCCCAAGCTGGCAAATTGGAAAATGCGGTTGTTTTCGCCGATGGTGGTGTGACCGTTAATCACGACGTGCGAACCGATTTCGGTGTTCGCGCCGATTTGCACGTTCGGGCCGATAACGGTGTAAGGCCCTACTTTCACGCTGGAATCGAGCCGGGCTTTGGGGTCGATGATGGCGGTCGGGTGGATGAGAGACATATTATGCTCCTTATTTCAATGAGGCCGTCTGAAAAGGTTCAGACGGCCTGTTATCTGCTGCATAAGTGGCAACGCTAAAAGTTTATACCACGCGCTTGGCACACATGATTTCGGCTTCCACCGCCACTTGGCCGTCAACTTTGGCCACAGCGTTGAATTTGCCGATGCCGCGTTTGCTGGTGATGAGTTCGACTTCAAACACCAGTTGGTCGCCCGGAATGACTTGGCGTTTGAAACGGGCGTTGTCGATGCCGGCGAAGAAGAAAAATTCGTTGTCTTTGCGACCGCCTTCGCTCAAAATGGCCAACGTACCACAGGCTTGCGCCATAGCTTCGATAATCAGCACGCCCGGCATCACCGGCAAATCAGGGAAATGGCCTTGGAACTGCGGCTCGTTCATGGTGACGTTTTTAATCGCGGTCAGGCATTTCATCGGCTCATAGGCAGTAATGCGGTCAAGCTGTAAAAACGGGTAGCGGTGCGGAATCAGTTTTTGAATGTCTTTTGCTTCAATCGGTAACATGAAGTCCATGATTTTCCTTTTATTTTTCAGAATCGGTTTGGATTGGGTTATCGGTGCCGAGCGTTTTTTCCAGCTGTTTGAGACGCTTGTGCATGTCATTCAGATGACGGATGTGTACGCCGTTGCGCACCCATTCTTTATACGGCATATCGGGGAAGATGCCGGCAATGTGCTGCCCCTGTTCGGTAATGCTGTGGGTCAGGCTGGTGCCGCCACCGATGTTGGTTTTGTCGGCGATTTCAATATGGCCAACGGTGCCGACACCGCCGCCGATGATGCAGTAATTGCCGACGGTCACGCTGCCGGAAATACCTGTTTTGGCGGCAATCACAGTATGCGAACCGATTTTGCAGTTGTGGCCGATTTGGATTTGGTTGTCAATTTTGGTGCCGGTGCCGACGGTGGTGTCGCTCATGGCACCTCGGTCGATGTTGGTATTGGAGCCGATTTCGACATCATCGCCCAAGGTCACACCGCCGGTTTGCGGAATTTTAAACCACGAATCACCGGCAAAGGCCAGGCCGAAGCCGTCGGCGCCGATGACCGCACCGGAATGGATTTCCACGCGCTTGCCCAAGGTACAGCCGTAGTAAATCACGGCGTTAGGGTGAATGACAGTTTCTTCGCCCAAGGTGCAGTCATGTTCGACGACGGCATTGGCCAGGATACGGCAGTTTTCGCCCAAAACGGTATTCGCGCCGATATAGACGTTGGCACCGATTTCGCAGCTGGTCGGCACAATCGCGCTCGGCTCGATCACAGCAGTCGGATGCACGCCGCCGGTGGCTTTCACGACGGGTGAAAACAGGCGCGCCACTTTGGCGAAATAAAGATAAGGATCGGCGGCAACAATCAGGTTGCGACCGCTGAATTCATCGGCAGACTTGGCTGACACAATAATCGCACCGGCGTGGCTGTCGTGCACATCGGCTTTGTATTTCGGGTTGGCCAAAAAGCTGATGTGTTCGGCCTGCGCTTCAGTCAATGGGCGCACGGCTTGGATGGCAATATCGTCGCCACGCCATTCGCCGCCGAGTTCGGCCACGATTCGGGAAAGAGTATAAGTTTGTGAAGTCATGGTGGGACTTTCAGGCCGTCTGAACGCTGGAAATGATTGCGTTAGCGGCAAAGAATAAATGATGTGCAGCCGACCGCAACAGGCCGTCTAAATCGGCAGAACAATAAGGTAACGGCTGTGTAATGTTTTCAGACGGCCTATTACATTTTCCAAGGCCGTCTGAAACCTTATCGTGCATTCAGCGCTTTAATCACGCTGTCGGTGATGTCGTATTTGCTGTTGACGTAAATCACGTCCTGCAAAATCACGTCATAGCCTTCTTGCTTGGCCAATTCGAGAATCACGCGGTTGGCGTTTTGCTGCAAGGCGGCGAATTCTTCATTGCGGCGCAGATTGTAGTCTTCCGCCAATTCGGCCCGCTCGCGGCGGAAACGCTGTACCATTTCGCCCCATTGCTTGGCAAGCTTGTCACGTGCTTGGCCTTGCAGGCGGTTGTCGGCCAGCCTTTGCTCCAAGTCCGCACCTTCTTTTTGCAGCTTTTGAAGGTTTTTTTGGCGATTGCTGAATTCTTTTTCCAGCTTAGCCTGAATGCCTTGCGCTTGTTTGGATTCGAGATACACGCGCTCGGTATTGATAAAGCCCAGTTTCTGTACAGCTTCGGCTGCCGCCGTTTGCGCCATCAGGCCGAAGCCCAATAGCGCAGCACCGCCCAAGCGGATGATTGTCGATAATTTTTTCATCATCAATTCCTTTACATTCTTGTGGCAAGAAACCTAGGCCGCCTGAACAGGTTCGGACGGCCTGCCTGAATCAGAATGTAGTACCCAATTGGAATTGGAAGCGTTGGATTTCATCGCCTTCTTTTTTCTTAATCGGATAAGCATAACTGAATTTCATCGGACCTAAAGGCGAGAGCCAAGTCACTGCTGCACCGGCAGAGTAACGCAACTCTTCTTTAAAGGTTGATTTGTGGCTGGTACCTTTACCATACACGTTTTGTGTCGCACCATTGCTGTAGTAAGTGTCGTTATCGGAATCAGTATAGGTTTTGCCGTCCCACACACTGCCGGCATCGGCAAACAGACTCAAACGCACGGTGCGCGCATCTTTAATACCCGGCATTGGGAACAGCAATTCAGCCGATACGTTGGCTTTGCGGTTACCGCCATAGCTGATTTTATCGCCGTATTCGTCATACACTTTCGGGCCTAAGGTGCTGCCTTCAAAGCCGCGCACCGAGCCTAAACCGCCACCGTAGAAGTTTTCAAAGAACGGCATGGTTTTGGTGTTACCGTAACTGTTGCCGTAGCCGACCTCGCCACCCAACATCAAGGTTAAATCTTTGCTCAATGGGAAGAACCAAGTCTGATTGTGGGTCAGGGTGTAGTATTTCAAATCACTACCCGGCAAGGCCACTTCACCATTGATGCCGGTCAGATAGCCACGGGTCGGCCACAAGGCATTGTCGGTTTTATTGCGCCCCCAACCGATAGTGCCTTTATACAGCCAACCTTTGTAGCTGCCGATTTCACTACCGGTGTGTTCGCCCATAAACTCACGATAACGTTTGGGGGCGCCGGTATAGGTGTTTACCTTCAAATGCTCGGCCGCCAAACCGAAATTCACACGGTCGTATTCGGTAATCGGTACGCCCATGCGCAAACCGCCGCCGACGGTAGTGGTTTGATACTGTTTCGCACTGGAAGAGGCTTTACGCGGATCATATTTACGGCCGTAAATGTCGTAACCCAAGCTCACACCATCCGGAGTGAAGTATGGATCGGTAAACGACAACGAGCCGTTGAGCGTAGTTTTACTGCGCGACAAACGGGCAGAAGCCGATTTACCGGTACCAAACAAATTATCCTGCGCCACACCGGCAGAAACCACCATACCGGTATCCTGCACCCAACCTGCGCTCAAATCCAACGAGCCGGTCGAACGTTCGGTCAGGCTCATGTTCAAATCGACTTGGTCAGGCGTGCCGGTAACCGGCTTGGCATCGAATTGCACGTTGTCAAAGTAGCCCAACAATTCCACGCGCTCTTTAGAGCGTTGCAGCTTAGATGTGTCGTAAGGCGCGGCTTCCATTTGGCGTAATTCGCGGCGAATCACCTCATCACGGGTTTTATTGTTGCCGGTGATGTTGATTTCGTTGACATAGACTTTGCGGCCCGGTTCGATGTGCAACACAAAATCCACCACTTTGGTTTCGGGATTCGGTTGCGGCTGCACATTCACTTCGCTAAAGGCATAACCGGCCGTACCCATGCGGTTCTGAATGCCTTCCAGCGCAGTCACCATTTGCTGGCGCTCGTACCACTTGCCTTCTTTCATTTTCAGCAGTTTGTACAAATCTTCTTTCGGTACTTCGCGGGTGTCGCCTTCAATGCGTACTTTGCCCCAACGGAAGCGTTCGCCTTCATCCACCACCACTTTGATGGTTTGCCGGGTTTTGTCTTCGTTGGTTTGAATGTCGGTGTCTAAAATGCGGAAGCTGAAATAGCCGTTGTTTTGATAGAAATCATTCACGCGCTGCATGTCTTGCGCGAATTTTTGTTCGTTGAATTGGTTGCTCTTGGTCAACCAAGTCCACATACCGCCTTCGCTCAACGACATTTGTTTCATCAGTTTGCGGTCGGAATATTTCTCGTTGCCTTCGAATTCGATGTTGGTAATTTTAGTTGATTTGCCTTCTTCCACTGTGATATCGATGGAAACGCGGTTGCGCGCCAGTTTGGTCACAGCCGGCTTGATTTCCACCGACTGCTTGCCGCGGCTTATATATTCCTGCTTCAGACCGGCAATGGCTTGATTCAAAGTTGCTTGGTTGAAATATTGCGATTGGGCCAAACCGAATGCTTCCAAGTTTTTCTTGATGGCATCGTTTTGCAGCATTTTTGCACCGGTGATGTTCAAGGTGGCGATGGTCGGACGCTCGACCACGGTCAGCAGCACTTGATTGCCTAAGGTTTCAACACGCACATCGTCAAAGAAACCGGTGGCATACAGGTTGCGAATGATTTCTTCACTGCGCTCATCGCTGAAGTTGTCACCTACTTTGACCGGCAGGTAGTTGAACACGGTGCTCGGCTCAGTGCGCTGCAAACCTTCGACACGAATATCCTGAATGGTGAAATCGGCCAATGCCAAAGGTGCCAAACCCAACATCATCAAAGCAGAAGCAATCTGTTTTAATTTCATACAATTATCCAAACAAACGATTAATATCATTAAAGAACGCCACTGCCATCAACATCAGCATGGCAGCCAGACCGAATCGTAAACCGATGGACTGAATGCGCTCGCTCAACGGCCTTCCGCGTATCCATTCGGCGGTATAATACACCAAGTGCCCGCCGTCTAAAACAGGCACCGGCAGCAAGTTGAGAATACCCAAACTGATGCTGACCAAGGCCAAAAATTCCAAATAACTCTGCAAGCCCAAAGAAGCCGAACGACCGGCGACGTCTGCAATCGTCAACGGCCCGGAAACATGGCTGGCCGAAGCGTTGCCGGTAATCAGCTTACCGAAAAATTTCAAGGTGGTGGCCGAATAGCCGACCATTTTATCCCAACCCATTTGAAAGGCTTTACCAACCGACGGCGTATATTGGAAGCGAACCTGCTTGTCCCACACTTCATCGTGCTGAGCGGCTATGCCAACGCGACCGACCAAGGTACCGTCTTTCAATTCTACTGTATTCGGGCGTAAGGCTGTCTGAAAGGTTTGGCCGTTGCGCTCATACACCACGCCCAGCTTCTTGCCCGGACTGTCGCGGAACAATTCCGCCCAAACCGCCCATTCGCCGATTTCACGGCCATCGGCACTGATCAGCTTATCACCCTCCTTCAAACCGGCTTGCTCGGCCGGGCTGCCTTCTTGCACAAATCCGACATAGTTGGTGATTTTAAAAGGCCACAGACCGATGTTGCCGTTATTTTTCGCAATTTTACCCGCTTCCTGTGTACCGGCAGCGTCAATCACACGTGTCGCTTCTTGACCGGAAGCTGTCTGAACGGCCACGTCCACCTTACCTGCCTCCACGTTCAAAATGATTTCGGTTTGGGCATCACCCCACTCCCCGACAACAGTGCCGTTGACCGATTGGATTTTATCGCCCGGCCGGAATCCTGCTTTGGCAGCGATACTGGCCGGTTCAACCATGCCGACATACGGACGGATTTCGGTGACGCCGAAAGAGAAACTCAAGCCAT
Organism: Neisseria yangbaofengii; assembly: GCF_014898075.1. Classification (NCBI taxonomy): domain Bacteria; kingdom Pseudomonadati; phylum Pseudomonadota; class Betaproteobacteria; order Neisseriales; family Neisseriaceae; genus Neisseria; species Neisseria yangbaofengii. Next base: position 2,433,474 of record NZ_CP062976.1, on the reverse strand, counting down.
ACAGCAATACCGCCAAGGCCAAATTGGTTAGCGGGCCGGCAGCGACAATGGCGATTTTCTTTGCCGGATGCTGTTTATCGAAGGCATAAGGCAAGTCTTGTTCCGGCACATTACCTTCGCGCGTATCGACCATTTTGACATAGCCGCCCAACGGAATCGGAGCCAAACACCATTCGGTGTCGCCGCGTTTTTTGGTCAGAAACGGCTTACCGAAACCGACAGAAAAGCGCAATACTTTCACGCCGCACCAACGCGCCACAATGTAATGGCCGAATTCGTGCAGGCTGACCAGAATCAGAATCGCAACGACAAATGCTAATAAGGTTTGCAAAAAAATCCCCCTGATGTTTTGATGTTGTGTGTTCAGACGGCCTTAATCAAAGGATGCCGTCTGAACATTATTTTAAACGGTCAATGCATTCTTGCGCTTGAATGCGTGTGTATGCATCTTGTGCCAACAGGCTTTCAATATCGCAGAGGCCGTCTGAAACATTATGCGCCAAACAATCGGCCACCACTTTGGCAATATCGGTAAAACGGATTTTGCCGTCTAAAAACGCAGCCACGGCGATTTCGTTGGCAGCGTTCAACACGCAAGGCGCCGCACCGCCGGCACGCATGGCATCGTAGGCCAGCTTCAAACACGGAAAACGGTTGAAATCAGGCTCTTTAAAGGTTAAGGCCGACAAGCTGCCGAAATCCAACGCGCTCACGCCGGATTCAATGCGCTCGGGCAAGCCCAAGCAATAGGCAATCGGCGTACGCATATCGGGATTGCCCATTTGCGCCAACACCGATCCGTCGAGATAACGCACCATACTGTGAATAACGGACTGCGGGTGAATCACCACTTCGAGCTTATCCGGCGGACAATTAAACAGCCAATGCGCCTCGATCAGCTCCAAGCCTTTGTTCATCATCGAGGCGGAGTCCACCGAAATTTTCTGCCCCATGCTCCAATTCGGATGCTTCACCGCTTGCGCCGGCGTGATGCTGTCAAACGCGGCCAAATCAGTTTCAAGAAACGGGCCGCCGGAAGCGGTGAGAATAATCGATTGGATGCCGTGCTCGTTCAGACGGCCTTGATAATCACGCGGCAATACTTGGAAAATGGCATTGTGTTCGCTGTCGATTGGCAACACGGTCGCGCCATTGGCCTTGGCGGTTTCCATAAACAACGCACCGGATACGACCAAGGTTTCTTTGTTGGCCAGATAAATGGTTTTGCCTTTTTGCGCCGCCGCCAAAGCGGAAGGCAGGCCGGCCGCACCAACAATTGCGCACATCACGCCGCTGACCTGCTCATCACTCGCTACATCAATTAAGGCTTGCGCACCGTGCAACACTTGGGTTTTACAACCCTTGGCTTGCAGCAAATTTTGCAGCTTCGCAGCATACCCGCCATCGGCCGCCACCGCATATTCAGGTGCAAATTGCACACATTGCGCCGCCAATTTCTCAACCTGTTTATGCCCTGCCAGCGCGAAAACGCGGAATTTGTCAGGGTGGCGCGCAACCACGTCTAAGGTGCTGGCACCGATGCTGCCGGTGCTGCCTAAAATGGTGAGAATTTGTGTGGTCATGGTTTGATTTCTGCTTAGGCCGTCTGAAACGTTCAGACGGCATAGAATAAAATGTTCGCTGCTTTAAATATTTTTAAAATGAAGGCCGTCTGAAAATTATCTGTATGTTTTCAGTTCAGACGGCCTTTAATTCAAAATCGCCATCATGGCGGCATACACGCTCAAGACGGCAATCAGACTGTCCACACGGTCGAACACACCGCCGTGGCCGGGCAAAAGGTTGCTGCTGTCTTTCATGCCGGCCGCGCGCTTGAGCCAGCTTTCCAGCAAATCGCCGCACACGCCGACCACGGTCAACACAAAACCGATTAACAGCACATTCGGCCAACCGGTTTCAAACGCCAGCCAATCCGCATACCATACCCAAGTCATGTACAAAGTCACGCACACTGCGCCGCCGATAGCACCTTCCCAGCTTTTCCCCGGGCTGATGGTTGGCGCGATTTTGTTTTTACCGAATGCCTTGCCGGTGAAATAGGCGAAAATATCGGCCACCCACACCAAACCCATCACCGCCAGCAGCGGCACGGCGCTTTCAGGGCTTGGGCGCAAATCGACCAAGGCATACCAAAACGGTAGCATCAACATCCAGCCGGCGGCATACGCTTGCCAGCCTCCTTTGAGCTTCCATTTATTCTTCAGCCACAGCGGCATAATCAGCAGCCAAAACGCCAACACGGCATACCACACCACGTTTGGCAGTTTCCAATCGCCCAAATAGGCAACGATGCCGAAAATCAGGCCGGCGACGATGAAATGGTTGATTTGGATTTTGCTCAAACCGCTCATGCGGGCATATTCCCACAGAGCTACCAGTGCAATCAGACCGCTGAATGCCGCCCACAGGCCGTCAGGTGCATAAAACAGCATGACCAACATCACAGGCAGCAACACCAGTGCGGTAAGGATTCGTTGTTTCAACATCGTTTCAACCCCTTTGCTGCTCTACCGGCAATTGCTCGGAAGTGCGTCCGAAACGGCGTTCGCGTTTTTGGAAAGATGCGATGGCCGCGCTTAAGGCTTTTTCGTCGAAATCCGGCCACAACACATCGGTAAAATACAGCTCGGCATAAGCCATCTGCCACAATAGGAAATTGCTGATGCGGGTTTCGCCGCCGGTGCGGATAAACAAATCCGGCTCGGGCGCATCGCCCAGCATCAAATGGCGGCTGATGAGCGCTTCGGTGATTTCGCTATGGCCTTCGGCCATCACTTTGTTGGCCGCCTGCAAAATATCCCAGCGGCCGCCGTAATCGGCAGCGATGCTTAAGGTCAGGCCGGTATTGCCGGCCGTCAGCGCTTCGGCCGCTTCAATGCCCGCCACGATATCGGCATGAAACCGTTCGCGGCTGCCGATAATTTTCAAGCGCATATTGTTTTCGTGCAACCGCTTCACCTGCTTTTGCAAAGCCTGCAAAAACAGCCCCATCAGAAAAGAAACTTCATCTTCGGGGCGGCGCCAGTTTTCCGTTGAAAAGGCAAACACGGTCAGGTATTGCACGCCCCTTTCGGCACAATGCTTCACCATGGTTTCAAGCGCATCAAGACCGCGTTTATGCCCCATTACACGGGGCAGAAAGCGTTTTTTTGCCCAGCGTCCGTTACCGTCCATAATCACGGCAATGTGACGTGGCACGTCGGTATGCGCCAAAATTGTTTGCGTACTGCTGTTCATGTTTGCCTCATTGGAAGAAAGACCGCAAAGACAGAGCCAACCGCCCCGCCTGTTTCAAATCCTGAAATCAGGATTTAGATAGCCATCAAATCTTCTTCTTTGGCAGCCAGGGTTTTGTCTACTTCGGCGATGTATTTGTCGGTCAGTTTCTGCACCGCTTCTTCACCACGGCGCGCATCATCTTCCGGTACTCCTTTGTCTTTCAATAATTTTTTGATGTGGTCATTGGCATCGCGGCGCACATTGCGGATAGACACGCGGCCTTCTTCGGCTTCGCTGCGCACGACTTTAATCAAATCTTTACGGCGCTCTTCGGTCAACATCGGCATAGGCACGCGAATCAAATCGCCTACCGCCGCAGGGTTCAGACCCAAATTAGAATCGCGAATCGCTTTTTCCACTTTGGCTGCCATATTGCTTTCAAACGGTTTCACACCGATGGTACGCGAATCGATCAAAGTCACGTTGGCCACTTGGCTCACCGGTACCATGCTGCCCCAATATTCCACTTCCACTTGATCCAATAAGCCGGTATGCGCACGGCCGGTGCGGACTTTAGACAGGTTTTCCTTCAACACTTCCAACGACCGCTGCATTTTGCTTTCAGCGGTTTTTTGAATATCACTAATCATTTCTTAGCTCACTTATTATTAAAATCAAACAGATAAGGACTCAGGCCGTCTGAAACACGCTTTTTGGGCGCACAAATCGGCTTAATAACGTTGAATAGTACCGTTAATCAAGCATTCCGACAAGCCAAACCGTTCAGACGGCCTTGTTTTTTAACCGATATTTAACAATTAAGTTTTGATGTGCATCTTTGTCTATTCATCTGAATGTCTTCTGTACACTATTTAAACCTTCTATAATGTTTATTTTGGAAAATATTTTTTACATATATTATCGATTTACTACTCAACATGTAGAATAACCTAAAAAATCTTCACCTAATAAAGGAAATAGTATGAAAATTTTACTGAATAGTATGATTGCAGTAAGTCTCACTTTATCTATCCTAAGCGGCTGCGCATCTGTAAGCATGGCAGATGCAACTGCTTCTAATAAAGCCAAAGAATTTAACAAACCGTCAGAAGGAAATGCAGGTTTATATGTTTATCGAGACAGTTTTGTTGGAAAAGCATTGAAAAAAGATATCTGGGTAGATGGCGAATGCTTGGGTCAATCTGCAGATAAAGTCTTCTTTTATAGAGAGGTTACTGGTAATCAACCTCATAAATTATCTACTGAATCAGAGTTTTCAGAAAATCACTTAACAATTAATACCGATGCCGGTAAAAATTATTTCGTTCGCCAATATATCAAAATGGGAGCCTTTGTTGGCGGTGCAAATTTGGAACAAGTAGATGAAGCAACAGGGAAAGCCGCAATCTCTCGTCTAAATATGGCGACACCTGGTAACTGTGATAAAGTCCTACCAAAATAATAAAACGAAATGATTCAAAAAGGCCGTCTGAATTTTGAACTGCCCCCCAATACTTGGACAAGTTAAGAATCTTTCTCAAACAGCCTTTTCAAGCTGGGTTCTGTAGCCGACAGGACTCAGCTTTTTTAAGTTTAAACTAATCCGCTCATGATTGTAGTAATGTATGTAATCATCTATTACCTCTGTCAGCTCTGCCACCGACAACGCACCTTCCTGATAGAAGCTCTCTTCTTTTAATGTACCGAAGAAACGCTCCATCGGCGCATTGTCCCGGCAATTTCCTTTGCGCGACATGCTTTGCACCATTCCTTTCCCAGCCAGTTTCGCCCGATAAGCCCCGGTGCGGTAAAGCACACCCTGGTCGGAATGCAGCAGCGGCGTTTGGCCTTTCAGACGGCCAAATGCTTTATCCAACATTTGCGCCACCATTTTACTGTTTGCTTTGCGGCTTAAAGAATAGGCCGCAATCTCCCGATTAAACACATCCGATATCGGCGATAAGTACAGCTTCCCGTCTGTGCATTTGAACTCCGTCACATCGGTCAGCCATTTGTCTGCCGGTTTGCCGGCAGTAAATTCACGATTAAGAATATTATCCGAAGCCTCTCCTATTACCTGCGGACGGTAGGCTTTTTTGCTGCGGACTTTGGCTTTCAGTCCCAACAAACCCATAATGCGCTGCACTTTCTTTTTGTTCCATGACAATACGGCGGCAATCCGCCGATGACCGTAGCGGCCTTTGTGTCGGCGATAGACTTCACTTACTGCGGTTTTGGCCGCCGCATCGGGATCGGCTTTGCCGATATGGTAATGAAAGCTGCTTTTGGGAATGCCGGCACTGTGCAGCAGATATTTCAGCGGGTGCTTCGCTCTCAACGTTTGAACGGTTTCGCAGCTTTGGCGGCGTTCTTTTCGTTGAGGGCTTTCATGTGCTTTAGGTAGTCGTTCTCCGCCCTCATGTAACGTAACTCTTCAATCAGTTCCGCCCGGGTTTTTTCGTGGTCGGGTTTGTCGGCGATAAACGGGTTTTTGCGTTTGGTCTTCATAAACGCAGCCTGCGGGTGTTGAAGTGCGGCGATACCGCCTTGGCGATAGGCGGCTATCCAACGGCGCAGGTGGGTGCGCGAGACGTTGAAGTGCTCTGCGGTGCGCTGTTGGCTGTGCACTTGGTGATAATGGAGTACGGCTCGGTATTTGAAGTGTAGGTTATATTTGGACATAAGAAAACTGCACCTTTTAAAGTTGGAGGGGTGTCCAACTTTTGGGGTGCAGTTCATTTTTTTCAGACGGCCTCTCTTCATGAAGCATTCAGCTATGCAACAACGGCTTAACAATGCACCAATGTGCCTTCGTCTTCGCCTAAAATCACGTTTTTCAGCGCGCCTTCTTTAGCGATGCCGAACACGACGATATTGAGTTTGCGTTCACGGCACAAGGCAAATGCGGTGGCGTCCATCACTTTCAGATTTTTGTTCAACGCTTCGTCAAATGTGATGGTTTCGTAGCGGGTGGCCGACGGATCTTTTTTCGGGTCGGCAGTGTACACGCCGTCCACGTTGGTGGCTTTCAACATCACGTCGCAGTTCATTTCCGCACCACGCAAAGCCGCGGCGGTATCGGTGGTGAAGAACGGGTTACCGGTACCGGCGGCAAAAATCAATACTTTACCCTCTTCCAAATACTGGATAGCTTTCGGACGGGCATAGGTTTCGGCGATTTGCTGCATGCTCAAGGCAGATTGCACACGGGCTTTCAAGCCCAGTGATTCGAATGCGTCTTTCAAAGCCAAGGCGTTCATGACGGTGGCCATCATGCCCATGTAGTCGGCAGTGGCACGATCCATGCTGCCGGCTTGCGCGGATACGCCGCGGAAAATATTACCGCCGCCGACCACCACACCAACTTGCACGCCCAAATCAACGATTTCTTTGACTTGGCCGACAATTTGCATGATGGTGTCGCGGTTAATGCCGAACGCATCTTTGCCCATCAGAGCTTCGCCTGAGAGTTTCAATAATACGCGTTTGTATTTTACTTGCTGGGTCATGGGAATACCTTTTCTTTACGGGTTTACAGAGGCCGTCTGAACATTATGTTAGGTTTTCAGACGGCATTCAACAATATAAAAATAGAGATACGCTGGTATGTGCAATGAGTGGCTTAACAAGAATAAACGCCTTGAATTTTATTCAATTTTAGTATAGTAAATCCACTTTAAAATAGTACGGCGTTGGCTCGCCTGGCCGTATTATCTATACTGTCTTCGGCTCACCGCCTTGTCCTATTTTAAAGTGAATCCACTATATTTTCCGTAGATAAATCAAAACATGTGTTTAACGTGAATTCAACTCATTCGGTTTTCAGACGGCCTGTATTTCATACAAATCAACAGGCCGTCTGAATAAAATTCTCAAAAAAAAGCACCCTGATTCAATATGAATGAATCCAGGTGCTTTCTTATTCATGGCTGATTACACTTTAGCGGCAGCGGCTACTTCGGCAGCGTAGTCAACTTCTTTTTTCTCAATACCGTCACCTACTTTGTAACGTACAAAGCTGATGATTTCAGTGCCGTTTTCTTTGGCGAATTGGGCCACGGTTTGATCCGGGTTCATCACGAACGGTTGGCCGTTCAAAGTAATTTCTGCCAAGAATTTACGGATGCGGCCTTCTACCATTTTTTCAGCGATGTCGGCAGGTTTGCCAGACTCGATGGCTTGCTGGGTGTAGATGCGGCGTTCTTTTTCAACGGTTTCAGCATCCACTTCGGCTTCTGAAACGCAAACCGGTTTAGCGGCTACGATATGCATACCGATTTTACGGGCAACATCTTCAGAACCTTTGAATTCAACCAATACACCTTCAGTCGCCAAAGCACCGTGGATGTAGGCAGTCAGCTGGTTTTGGGTGTCGATCAATTCGAAACGGCGTACGGACATGTTTTCGCCCAATTTGGCGATGATTTCTTTACGCTCGGCTTCAACGGCTTCGCTCAAGGCTTCTACTGAAGCAGGTTTTTGCGCAACGGCAGTTTTGGCCACAGAGTTGGCAAAAGCCACAAAGCCGGCATCTTTTGCTACGAAGTCGGTTTCGCAGTTTACTTCAACCAAAGCACCCAAGTTGCCTTCGATGGCATAAGCCAATACGCCTTCGGCAGCAGTACGGCCAGCCAATTTGCCGGCTTTCGCGCCTGATTTGATGCGCAGGATTTCTTCGGCTTTTTCCATGTTGCCTTCGGCTTCAACCAACGCTTTTTTGCATTCCATCATACCCAGACCGGTAGCGGCGCGCAGGTCGGCAACCATTTTTGCAGTAATATCTGCCATGTTAAACTCCTTGAATTTTTAGGAAAATAAAGCCAATCGGCTTTATTCGGAATCGGTAAGTGCGGCGTTAAGCCGCGCTTGGTTATCTGAAAAAAGGGGCTAAAAGCCCCCTCTTTCGTCGCTGTATTATTCAGCAGCAGCTTGGGCAGCGGCAACGGTTTCCTGCAAGGCTTGGTTTTTGCCTTCCAAAACGGCATCGGCGATACCGCGGCAGTACAAACGGATGGCTTTTGCAGAGTCATCGTTACCCGGAATCACGTATTTCACGCCATCAGGGCTGTTGTTGGTATCGACAACGGCGATCACAGGGATACCCAATTTTTCAGCTTCGACCAAAGTACCTTTTTGGTAACCGGTGTCAATCACGAAAATGGCGTCAGGCAGGCCTTTCATGTTTTTGATACCGCCCAAAGAGCGTTCCAGTTTCTCAACGTCGCGTTGCATTTCCAGAATTTCTTTTTTGCTGTAACCGGCTTCGGCAGCATTTTCCAGAGCAGCAGTTTTTTCTTCCAAACGCTTGATAGACTGTTTCACGGTTTTGTAGTTGGTCAACATGCCGCCCAACCAACGGTGGTCAACGAAAGGCATGTCCGCACGGGTCGCTTCTTCACGGATGATTTCGCGTGCCTGGCGTTTGGTACCGACAAACAATACGGTGCCTTTGTTGGCAACCAGACGACGAACCGCTTCTTGCGCGTCTTGGAACATCGGCAAGGTTTTTTCCAAGTTTACGATATGGATTTTGTTGCGCGCGCCGAAAATGTATTGTTCCATTTTCGGGTTCCAGAAACGGGTTTGGTGACCAAAGTGAACACCGGCTTCAATCATCTGACGCATGGTAATTTGAGACATAATATTCCTTAAATTTGAAAGGGTTAAGAGCACACATTCAATCGCATAGAACTTGGCTTGAACCAAGCACCCTTCGGCGAAAGTGGGCATAGTTTAGAAAATGGAAATTTGCTTTTAAAATCAAAAGCCCGAGAATTATATAGGATAACAGGCCGTCTGAAAAGGGAAATGTCGTGCTTTGCTGCGCGTATTGTCGGATTTTTCAGGCGGCCTGAATGATCGCCGCAGCCGAATCATTCCGAATCGGAATTTTGCGCCTGCTCCGCCGTTTGTTTTTTCTGCCTTAAGGCCTCGCTTTCGGCACGGTCGGCCCGTTTCATCAAGCGGTTGCGGCTGCGTGCGGCCACCACCCATGATAAAAAAATCATCGGCAACACCGCCCAAAACAGCAGATAAATCAAGGCGCGTGCAATGCCGGGCTGTGCGGCGGAAAACATCACCGCCACAAATAAATAGCCGATAATGACGATATGCCGCATAATCGTGTTCCTCATGACAAGAGAAACGGATTTTACCTCAAATCCGCCCCATCCGCCCGAACGGAGAAGCTAATGAATCTTGATAAAACCGAATTACGCCGCAAGTTGCGCCGGGCGCGGGCGCAAATGCCTCCTGCCGAACGCGCTGCCGCCACGCAAACCATCAACCGCCTACTGAAGCGACACATCAAAAAAGGCCGCCACATCGGTGTATATTGGCCGCTTGGCAAGGAATTGCGTTTGGACGATTTTATTCAGACGGCCTTGACGCGCGGGGCAAAACTTTATCTGCCTTATATTGAGCCGCACAGCCGACGCTTGTGGTTTACACGCTATTTGGCCGACAAAACACAGCAACCCGAGCGCAAACGCGGACAAGCTAAATTGTTTATTCCGCAGTTTGCCGGCGAAAAACGCCGCGTGCATCGCTTGGATGTATTGTTGGTGCCGATTGTCGGCATTGATAAACGCGGCTACCGCTTGGGGCAGGCCGGCGGCTTTTATGATGTGTCTTTGGCGCAGATGAAATACCGTTTACACCCCCGCACCATAGGCGTGGGCTTCGGCTGCCAATTGGTCGGTGAATTGCCCATCGAGCCGCACGATATTGCTTTAGACAGTTTTGTTTCGGAACAGGGCGAATTGAAGTTTTAAGCCTTCAGACGGCCTCGAAATCAAGACGGAGTTTACCCGATGCCAGGGTAGACGCCGTTTTTTAACAAATCGTTTAAATCGAAAAACCTTCTTTCGGCAAATGCTTGCAGGCGCATACAGGTTTAGGATGCGCCGACAAACAACGGACCGCCGGCCACATTCCCCCAAAACACGGGAATCATGTTCGGGAAAAATATCCCCGCGCCACATCTGCACCCGCCCAAATGCCGGCGGGAATAATAAACATATTGACAACAAACCGTTGGAAACCGATTAACACGAAAATCATCACCGGAAACCATATCGCCCAAATACGGCCGTAGGTGAATTTCAAGCCGAAGCAAAACCAAATACCCGTACACCCCATCCAATTACACGCGACGGCAGAAATAAAGACACAACCGAAATCCATACCGACTTAGCTTGCTCAACCGCCATCGCACCGTCCAAGTTACCGAGACTGACAATCAGCCGGTTACGCGCCAACAGTTTGACCGATACTGTTTTGGTTAAGGAACCGAGCGACATCATATTGCCGGTGACCAATTCACCGCCGCCAATCAAAATACAAACCAGACAAATCGGGAACACCGCCGCGCCCAACAAAGCCGCCAACCCCGCCCGTTCAGCCGGAATGCCGCCGACCACTTTACAAATAAGCCAAATAGCCGAAACCGGCATTGCCGCCCCAAAAGCTGAGAATACTCGGCTTTTTCACACTGGCCACGGATTTGTTTTGGCTTTTGATAATCTTGTCTTGCAAAATTTCGCGGGGAAAAATCGCGATTGCCGCTCATGCTTATACCGTTGAAAAACAAAATAATCGCACAATGTAACCGTTTATTGGCTGCAGCACAAAAGAATTTTTATGCGCGGCTAAATAATTTTGGTTATCAAGGAAAACTTGTTTCTCAATTCAGTTTAATTCAAATCTTTTCGTAAACACGCAAATTCAAGTAAACCTGTTTCAGACGGCCTTGAGTCTGCCGCGTTCTACCCTATATACTCATTGTTGAGAACAAGAACAATCGATTAAGAAAGGTATTATGCAACCGTCTTTTTCTTATGCCGCGTCTTATCCCCACACTTGCAATAAAGCGCTTTATGTCGCCATGGCCTTATTGTTTGGCTCGTTCGGCGTACATAAATTCTGCGCCGGTCGCGTATGGATGGGGTTGTTTTACGCCGTATTCTGCTGGACCGGCATTCCGGCCATCGTCGGCATCATCGAGGGCGTATTGGCGGCATTCAAACCCACCGACTCGCTCGGCGCGATTATCGTGTAATTTTTGAGCGCAAACACGCTTACTTATTTTGACTTTTTTTGAAAATCTAAAAATTTTTTGATGTTAATGATTTTTCATACATAAACAATCAATCCCTTACCCTACAAGGCCGTCTGAATGTTTCAGACGGCCTTTATATCATCGAATCTACTGATTCCTTTCATAAAATCTTTGCATTTCTGCGCGAAATCTACTAAATTCTAAGAATATACGTTGTTAACAATCTGTATATGCACAGATGACACCAATACGGAATAATCATAAAGGCAAATCATTGCCCATCCTTTAGGAGTATAACCATGGCTGAAGCAACTGACGTTGTATTGGTTGGTGGAGGAATCATGAGTGCCACTTTGGGTATTCTGCTCAAAGAACTCGAACCCTCTTGGGAAATCACCATTGTCGAACGCCTTGACGATATTGCACAAGAATCATCCAACCCTTGGAACAATGCCGGCACCGGCCACTCGGCTTTGTGCGAATTAAACTATGCCCCGTTGGGCAGCGACGGCACCGTCGACCCCGAACGTTCGTTGAATATTGCCGAACAATTCATGATCAGCCGCCAATTCTGGGCGGCTTTGGTCAGCGAAGGCAAAATGGCCGACAACTCGTTTATCAATAGCGTGCCGCATATGTCGTTTGTGATGACCGACGACCATTGCGCCTACCTGCCGAAACGTTTTGACGCATTTAAAAAACAAAAATTGTTCGAGAAAATGGAATTCTCGACCGACCGCAACAAAATCCACGAATGGGCGCCATTGGTCATCGAAGGCCGTAACGAAAACCAACCGGTTGCCGCCAACTACTCGGCAGAAGGCACCGACGTCGATTTCGGCAACATCACCCGCCAAATGATTGAAAACCTGACCAGCCGCGGCGTGAAATTGTTGTGCAACCGCCATGCGGAAGAAATCAACCGCGAAGCCGACGGCGCATGGGCCATCAAAACCTGCGACACCCGCGACAATACGCAAAAACTCACCCTGCGCACCCGTTTCGTCTTCTTGGGCGCGGGCGGCGGTGCCCTGTCGCTGCTGCAAAAATCCGGCATTCCGGAAGGCCGTGGCTATGGCGGCTTCCCTGTATCCGGCTTGTTCTTGCGCAACAACAACGAAGCGACATCCGAGCGCCACAACGCCAAAGTATACGGCCAAGCTTCGGTCGGTGCGCCGCCGATGTCGGTACCGCACTTGGATACCCGCCACGTTGACGGCAAACGCCATTTAATGTTCGGCCCGTATGCCGGCTTCAAACCCAACTTCCTGAAGCAAGGCTCGATGATGGACCTGCCGATGTCGATTCACCGCGACAACCTGCTGCCGATTTTGCGCGCCGGTTGGGACAACCTGCCGCTGACCAAATACCTGCTGGGCGAATTGCGCAAAACAAAAGAAGAGCGCATTGCCTCGTTGATGGAATACTACCCGAACGCCAATCCTGACGAGTGGGAACTGATTACTGCCGGCCAACGCGTGCAAGTGATTAAGAAAGACAACAAAAAAGGCGGCGTATTGCAATTCGGTACCGAATTGGTGATGCATGAAGACGGCTCTTTGGCTGCCCTTTTGGGCGCATCACCGGGCGCGTCAACTGCCGTACCGCTGATGATTCGCTTAGTCAACCAATGCTTCCCGCAACACAAAGACGCATGGCAAGGCCGTATAAAAGAGCTTATTCCGAGCTATGGCGTGAAACTGAACGACAATCCTGAATTTGCCGAAGAAATCATCAGCCATACTGCCAAAGTGTTGGGCATCCATCATTGATAGGCATTTAGATATTATCCCGACAGCGCATCGCTCATCGATGCGCTGTTTTTGTTTAACTTGAATGCCAAAAAATTAACCTATTGATGATTTTTCAGACGGCCCGAAAGCTTAGCAAAACCCAGATTTGCATGAATTATATAATGAATCAACCAAATTTTCTGTACAAACCAGTGAATCAATGATAGTTGAAATATGGTTTTGGTGGGCAACAAGTTGCCCACCCTACGACAGCTAATCCCTTCCCGACAACGGTAGGGTGCGTGCCAAAGCACGCACGGGTTCTTTAACTCACATTGATGCCGTCTGAAAATTGGGAACTGGCCGTTTACGTTGTAATACTTTTAAAGTGAATTCACTATAGTGGATTCACTTTAAAAATAGGGCAAGGCGGCGAGCCGAAGACAGTATAGATATACAGCTGCGAGCCAACGCCGTACTATTTTAAAGTAGATTCACTATATATTGCCGTTACCGCTGCTTCTTTAATCGGTTTGACCGGTCGCTGAGCCGTATCGCAAAACAGCTGTCCGGTCAAACAGAGCCACATGCACAAACACGGCCAGAAAATGCATCAAAAAGGCAAATTGCCTTGCGGTTTGCAAGCATTGAATCTGGGCAGCAAACAAAAAGCACAAATCCAAAAAATCATGGAAGCCAACCGTCCGCAACAAACCGACTCACGTCAGGCACTTTATGCCGCCAACCGCGCCGAATGCCAACAAAAAATACAGCAATGCCGCGCCTCCGAACAAGCCTTGATTACCGGCAAAAACTTCAATGAAGCCGCTGCCCGCCGCTTGATCAACGAACGTCAGGCCGAATTTGAACAACACGCTGCCGAGCGCAAACAGCACATGGCCGACATGGAAGTGAAACGCTTGAAAGAGCGTCACGGCATTTTCCAAGTGTTGACGGCCAAGCAGCAAAAACAATTGCTGGAAAACCGGCAAAAACGCCAACAAGAACGTACCCACCGCAAAGCCCAACACGGCCAACCGTGACAGCCGAATATGCAAGGCGAACCACACTCTGATATGCCGCCAATGCCGCAAAACCATAGTGAATCCACTATAATTTGATGTGTTAATCAATGAACCAAGGCCGTCTGAAACATGGTTTCAAACAGCCTGGGTTTGGTTTAAATTGACCGGCGCATCAATCCACCATGCAGCGATATGTTTCAGACGGCCTCAAACAGATTCCGTTCCCGAATCCAAGGCCGCCTGAACTTTTTCCACCGATTGTCTATCCAATCTTGCTGCGGCCAAATTCAAGGTAGCCTGCGCCCACACACGGTATGCCGCCCGCTCTTCTGCCGTCATCGCTGCCAAGTGTGCCGCCACTGTGCCGTCGTCGCCGCGCACAATCGGTCCGGTCAGGGCTTGCAATGGCGGTAGTTTGCTCAAATTATCGATACTCTGCTGCATCAAACTGCCGACCAAACGGCGCGATAAGGCTTCTGGCAAGACCAAAGGCGCGAGCAGATTTTGGGCAAACGCAGCCAAAGTTACGCTGAAATTGGAAGCCGCCGACAAAGCCGCATGGTAACGTGCTTTATATTCAGACGGCATCGCAAACGCGGTTAAACCCAAAGCGCCGGCCAATTGTTGCAAAATCTCGACAGCCTGAGGCTGCTCCGCTTCGATGGCGCACAAATTTCCGGCCAGATGCGCCACCGAGCGTTCGGCATCGGCAAAAGCAAACACCGGATGCAGGCTGCCCGCCAACGCGCCGCGTTCCGTAACCGCTTGTAAAACCTGTATGGTTTTGGCGCCGCTCAAGTGCAGTACCACGGTTTGCGGGCTCAATTCGACCTTATGGGCAAGGCGCTCGGCAGTGGCTTCGATGGCATTGTCCGGCGTGGCAATCACCACCACATCCGCCGGCGGCAAATCAGCCATATCCGCTAAAACCGTTGCCCCAAAAGCATTCGGCGGCAGGCTGCTGCTGACGATGTGGGAAAGCTGCCAATCGGGATGACGGCTCAATAAAGCGGCAAAAGTTTGTCCAACGCGACCTGCGCCTACGATATGGAATATTTTTTTCATTTCAGACGGCCTAAACGGATTGAATAGCTTAGATTAACACGGTAAACTTACGTCATTAAATTTTTTTATTGTTTACTCACTATGAAACCCGCGTTTGACGTTAAGTCGGCACGATTGGATGTGTTGGCTATTCATCTGCACACCGCAGATTTAACTGAATTGGAAGAATTTCTGCGCCAGCGTACCGGCCAATATCAAGGCTTGGAAATTGTGCCGTTTGTTTTGGATGTACAGGATTTCGAGCATCCGGAATCATTGGATTTGGCCGCTGTGATTTCACTGTTTGCCCGCTACGGCATGCAGATTTTGGGCTTGCGCCACGACAATGAAGCATGGGCAGCCTATGCCGCACGCTATCATTTGGTGTTCAGCCGCGGAGAGAAATCGGATACGCCGCAGCCGCCGCAATTGCAACCGGCCGGCATTAAAGCCGTATCCGCCACCGTCATCAGTAATCCGACCGTATTGATCAGCACCCCTGTGCGCACAGGTCAGCAGGTTTACGCGGAAAACGGCGATTTAATCGTCACCGGTATCGTCAGCCAAGGCGCGGAACTGATTGCCGACGGCAACATCCACATTTACGCCCCTATGCGCGGCCGTGCATTGGCCGGTGCCAAAGGCAACGCCAACGCACGTATTTTCATCCATTCCATGCAGGCCGAATTGGTTTCCGTAGCCGGCATTTACCGCAATTTCGAGCAGGATTTACCCGAACACCTGCACAAACGCGCGGTGCAAGTTTCACTGCAAGACAACCGCTTGGTCATCAGCGCAATCGACACCGAATAATGTTTTAAAATCTTAAATTTGAGTATCTGAAAAGGAAATATCGTGGCAAAAATTATTGTAGTAACCTCAGGTAAAGGCGGCGTGGGCAAAACCACCACCAGCGCCAGCATTGCAACCGGTTTGGCCTTGCGCGGCCACAAAACCGCCGTGATCGACTTCGACGTCGGCTTGCGTAACCTTGACTTGATTATGGGCTGCGAACGCCGCGTTGTGTACGACTTAATCAACGTGATTCAAGGCGAAGCCACGCTGAACCAAGCCCTGATTAAAGACAAAAACTGCGAAAACCTGTTTATTCTGCCGGCTTCGCAAACCCGCGACAAAGATGCCTTGAGCCGCGAAGGCGTGGAAAAAGTAATGGAAGAATTGGCCGGTAAAAAACTGGGCTTCGAATACATCATCTGCGACTCGCCTGCCGGTATCGAACAAGGCGCATTGATGGCCTTGTATTTTGCCGACGAAGCCATCATCACCACCAACCCTGAAGTATCAAGCGTGCGCGACTCTGACCGCATCTTGGGCATTTTGCAGAGCAAATCGCGCAAAGCCGAACAAGGCGGCAGCGTGAAAGAGCATTTGCTGATTACCCGCTACTCGCCTGAGCGCGTGGAAAAAGGCGAAATGCTGTCGGTGCAAGACATTTGCGACATCTTGCGTATTCCGTTGTTGGGCGTGATTCCTGAATCACAAAATGTTTTGCAGGCTTCCAATGCCGGCGAACCGGTGATTCACCAAAACAGCGCGGCAGCTGCCGAAGCCTATAAAGACGTGATTGCCCGTCTGCTGGGTGAAAATCGCGAAATGCGTTTCCTCGAAGCAGAGAAAAAAGGCTTCTTCAAACGCTTGTTCGGAGGTTAAGCCATGTCTTTGTTAGATATCCTGTTCGGCAGAAAACCGAAAACCGCCGAAGTGGCACGCGACCGCCTGCAAATCATCATTGCGCAAGAACGTGCCAATGAAAACGGTAACGGAGCGCCGGATTACCTGCCGACACTACGCAAAGAGCTGCTGGAAGTTCTGTCTAAGTATGTGAATGTTTCCTTAGACGATATCCGCATTTCTCAAGAGAAACAAGACGGCTTGGACGTTCTTGAATTGAACATTACCCTGCCTGAACAAAAAAAGGCCGCTGAATGACTTTAACCGAATTGCGTTACATCGTAGCCGTTGCCCAAGAGCGCCATTTCGGCCGCGCGGCGCGACGCTGCTTTGTCAGCCAGCCTACCCTTTCCATTGCGATTAAAAAGCTGGAAGAAGAGCTGTCGGTTTCTCTGTTTGACCGCAGCAGCAACGACATCATCACCACCGAAGCGGGCGAACGCATTGTTGCCCAAGCCCGCCGTGTATTGGAAGAAGCCGATTTAATCAAGCATTTGGCCAATGAAGAACAAAACGAATTGGAAGGCGCATTCAAGCTGGGTCTGATTTTCACCGTTGCCCCTTATTTGTTGCCGAAGCTGATTGTTTCGCTGCGCGACACCGCGCCGAAAATGCCGCTGATGCTCGAAGAACACTACACCTACACGCTGACCGAATCGCTCAAACGCGGCGATTTGGATGCCATCGTGGTGGCGGAACCTTTCCAAGAGCCGGGTATTGTGACCGAGCCATTGTATGACGAACCGTTCTTCGTGATTGTACCCAAAGGCCATCTGTTTGAAGAGCTGGATGCCATCACCCCAAGTATGTTGGCCGAAGAACAAGTATTGCTTTTGACCGAAGGCAACTGCTTGCGTGACCAGGTATTGTCGAGCTGCTCGGAATTGGCCGCCAAGCAAAAAATCCAAGGCTTGACCAATACCTTGCAGGGCAGCTCCATCAACACCATCCGCCACATGGTTGCCAGTGGCTTGGCCATCAGCGTGATGCCGGCTACCGCCCTGACGGAAAACGATCACTTATTGTTTAGCATCATTCCGTTTGAGGGCACTGCACCCGCCCGCCGCGTGGTGCTGGCTTACCGCCGCAATTTCGTGCGCCCGAAAGCCTTGACCGCTTTGCGCGCCGCTATTTTGAATTCGCAATTAAACGGTGTGTCGTTTGTGAAAGATTAAGTGGATTCATCAAAAAAGGCCGTCTGAAATTCAGACGGCCTTTTTATTGTTTTCAACAGCACTCCCGATTTAGCTTACGAAACCATGCACTGAATGCTTTACGTGTGGTTTCGACATTAATGGTTTCTACCGGCTCGCTGCGCACTTCATCCACGTTCACCACCTTCATCAAACGTACTTTGTCCGCATGCGGCGTTCCTTTTGCGGCGTAATTAACCAAATATAAAGTGGCGTTTAAATCTTGGGCGATTTTGAATAAGGATAAAAATTTGAATTTGTTTTTCTGAAAATAGCGATTAGGATGTGAGGTATGCGGATTGACCGATTGCGATTCGTGGCAGCGCAAATATTCAAAAATCAGATAACCCTTTTTAGGGTGAAACTGAATCCGGTCAAAATTAATGGCATAAGTCGCATCGCCTTGCAGCATGTCTTGTGCAAACTCAAATCCGCTACTGTCATCTTGTATCAACGTTTTGCTGCGTGTGGGTAACGGCATGACATTCCCCCTAACTAAACAATATGAATATTATGTGATTATTCAATCATTTGAGCAAGCAGCGAAACATAAAAAGGCCGTCTGAAAACGTTTTCAGACGGCCTTTGTTGATTGCTCTTACCAAATATCCGATTTAACTTTGCGCTTCAAACCCGGATGTTCCGACAATTTGAATTCAGGCTCTCTGCCCATTTTCAACTTAGCGGTGTAGTCTTTCAACAGCAGGAACACCAGCGGTGACAGCAGCAAAATCGCAATCAGGTTAATCCACGCCATCGTACCCATCGCCATATCCGCCATGTCCCACACCAGCGGCACACTGGTAACCGAGCCGAAATACACCATGCCCAGCACGCCCATGCGGAAGATAGTCAGAATCAGCCAGTTGCTCTTGATAAACTGAACATTCGATTCAGCGTAGGCATAGTTGCCGATAATGGTCGAGAAGGCAAACATAAACAGCACCACCGCCAAGAAATCGGCGCCCCAGTTGCCCACATGGCTGACAATCGCCGCCTGTGTCAGCTGCACGCCGCTCAAGTCCGATCCGAACTGAACATCCGACATCAACACGATAAAGGCGGTACACGAGCAGACAATCATGGTATCGACAAACACGCCCAGCATTTGAATCATACCTTGCGACACCGGGTGTTTTACCTCGGCCGCTGCCGCCGCATTCGGTGCCGAACCCTGACCGGCTTCGTTAGAATACAGACCCCGCTTGATGCCCATCATCATGGTTTGCGAAATCAAACCGCCCAACAGGCCGCCGCCGGCCGAATCCCAATGGAAGGCATTGTTGAAAATCAGCGCAAACACGTGCGGCACCATAGAAATATTGGTCGCAATCACATACAGCGCCATCAGCAGATACAGCGTTGCCATCACCGGCACAATCGCTTCCGACCAACGGGCCACACGGCGGATACCGCCGAAAATAATCGGAGCTGTCAGAATCACCAAACCCACGCCGACAGCGTGTTTGTTCCAGCCCCACGCCACTTCGGCCGCCGCCACAATCGAGTTGGCCTGCACCGCTTCATACACAAAGCCGAAACAGAAAATCAGGCTCAGGGCGAACAATACACCCAACCAGCGCTGACCCAAACCTTGGGTAATATAATACGCCGGGCCACCGCGGAAATGATGGTTGTCGTAATCGCGGATTTTAAACAACTGCGCCAGCGAGGATTCGGCAAAAGCAGAACTCATGCCGATTAAAGCCACCAGCCACATCCAAAACACCGCACCCGGGCCGCCGACGCTGATGGCAATCGCCACACCGGCAATATTGCCGACACCGACACGGCTCGCCAAGCCGGTTACAAACGCCTGAAACGGCGTAATCCCGTGCGGGTCATCGCCCTGTTTGCGGCCGCCGAGCATTGCTTTGACACTTTGCCCAAACAGGCGGAACTGTACAAAGCCGGTCGCTACGGTAAAAAACAAACCCGCGCCCAGCAACAAGAAAATCAGGCCGTTCCAAAGCGGCTCGTTAATAGCCGTGACCCATTGGTGTAAAGATTCGGTCATAATCACCTTTCAAAATCAAAAACGGTTTCAGACGGCCTTTTAAATCAGGCCGTCTGAATGAATAATGAATTGTAAACAATTGTATCAGATTGTTGATATTTGTGTAAACGACTGTTTAAACGGTTGTATTTTCAGAAATGCCAACATCTTTAATGCTGTCACATACGGTGATTTACGCTAAAAGGCCGTCTGAAACGTTTCAGACGGCCTTGAAAACAAAACTTATTCCGGACGCATTTGCGGGAACAAAATCACATCGCGGATGGTTTGCGCATCGGTCAGCAGCATCACCAAGCGGTCAATGCCGATACCGCAACCGCCGGTCGGCGGCAAACCGTATTCCATCGCGCGGATGTAGTCGGCATCGTAGTGCATGGCTTCATCATCGCCGGCATCTTTTTGCGCCACTTGCGATTTGAAGCGGTTGGCTTGGTCTTCCGGATCGTTCAACTCGGAATAGCCGTTGGCCAATTCGCGGCCGACCACAAACAGCTCAAAACGCTCGGTCAAGCCCGGTTTACTGTCGGATGCGCGTGCCAATGGCGACACTTCTACCGGATAATCCACGATGAAGGTCGGATTCCACAATTTGCGCTCGGTGCAACCTTCAAACAAAGCCAATTGCAAGCTGCCGATGCCCGGTGAAGGCGGTAGGCTTTCGCCGTGTTTGACGATTTCTTTTTTCAGCCATTCGGCATCGTTCAACTGCTCGTCCGTGTAGTGCGGGTTGTATTTTTTAATCGCATCCAAAATCGTCAGGCGCTCAAACGGGCTTTCCAAATCGACTTCTTTGCCGTTGTAGCTGATTTTGGCGGTGCCGTTGACGGTCATCGATGCGCTGCGGATGATATCTTCCGCCATCTGCATCATGCGCTCGTAATCGGAAAATGCTTCATAGAACTCAATCATGGTGAATTCGGGATTGTGGCGCACCGACATACCTTCGTTGCGGAAGCTGCGGTTAATCTCAAACACGCGCTCCAAGCCGCCGACCACCAAGCGTTTCAGATACAGTTCCGGCGCGATACGCAGATACAGCGGAATATCCAAAGCATTGTGATGGGTGACGAACGGTTTGGCCGTAGCACCGCCCGGAATCGGATGCATCATCGGCGTTTCCACTTCCAAATATTGCTCGCCCACCATGAAATTGCGCACCGATTGGATAATCCGGCTGCGTTTGATGAAGGTTCGGCGTGATTCTTCGTTGGCAATCAAATCCACATAACGCTGGCGGTATTTGGTTTCCTGATCTGCCAAACCTTTGTGTTTGTCCGGCATCGGGCGCAGCGATTTGCTTAACAGATGAATCGCCGACACGCGCACGGTCAATTCGCCATGGTTGGTTTTGAACAAAGTCCCTTCCGCGCCGACGATGTCGCCCATATCCCAATGTTTGAAATCATCGTGCGCCGCTTCGCCCACGCCTTGATTGTTGATGTACAGCTGGATTTGGCCGCCGGCATCTTGAATGGTGGCAAAGCTGGCTTTACCCATCGCGCGTTTGAGCATCATGCGGCCGGCGACTTTGACCGGCACGGCTTGCGAATCAAGCTCTTCTTTGCTTAAGGCATCGTATTGGTTGTGCAAATCGGCGGCAAAGCTGTCGCGTTTGAAATCGTTGGGATAGGCATTGCGTACTTTGCGGATATCGTTGAGTTTTTCACGGCGCAAAGCCATGATTTGGTTTTCGTCAAGTTGCGGCTCGACAGACGGATTGTGCTGTTCACTCATGGTGTTTTCCAAAAATAAAGACAGGCCGCGGGTTCAGACAGCCTTTTGAGAAGATCAATAAAATTGCGCATATTTTACGCGAAACCGCTTGTTTTATCTAGTAAAGGTAAAGGCCGTCTGAAATCGCGTACAACCTTTCCAACAGGCGTAAAAAAACCTGCCTATTGCTAAGCAGGTTTTCTTTATCTGGTGGGTCGTGAAGGATTCGAACCTTCGACCAACGGATTAAAAGTCCGCTGCTCTACCGACTGAGCTAACGACCCGACAAGACGCTTATTATAGAGACCCGCTTTTTTACTGTCAACACTTTTTTGAAAAAATTTTTATTTCAGGCGTTTTTTATCGAAATAAAGCTGTCGCAAAGCATACGCTGTGCTATGATTTTCCATCGGCTCGAAACCGATACGTTGATAATGAAAGGACAAAATATGAAAAAATTTCTGATTGCTGCGATGATGGTAGCCGGTTTGGCGGCTTGTTCACAAGAAGCCAAACAAGAATCTAAAGAAGCGGCTCAAGCCGTAGCCTCTGATGCCAAAAACGCTGCAAACGATGCAGCCGCTGCGGTAAAAGAAGCGACTGATAACGCTGCTTCGGCAATGACTGATGCCAAAAACGATGCCAAAGCTGCGGCAAACGATGCAGCTGACGCAGCCAAAGAAGCAGCGGCTGATGCAAAAAATGCAGCGGAAAACGCCGTTGAAGCAGCGAAAGACGCGGCTCAAGAAGCCAAAGACGCAGCCACTAAATAATTTTATCGTGGATTCACTTTAAAAATAGGACAAGGCGGTGAGCCGAAAACAGTATAGATAATACGGTTAGGCGAACCAACGCCGTACTATTTTAAAGTGGATTCACTATAGTACCCTGCTGAAAAAAGGCCGTCTGAACATTCAGACGGCCTTTTCCTTTTTAATCTCGGTATTACAACACCCAATAAAACATCGCTTTGGCGAAAAACACAATCAGCAGCATGTGGGTAAACACCACGGCATGAATGTATTTCGACCAACCCACGGTTAACGTGCCGCGCGCCATTTTGACCACGGCGATGGCAAAATGCAGCAACACGCTGAACGCCAGCAAAACTTTGAGAAACAGCATGGTGCCGAAAGACGATGCAAACGGCTGATGGAACACCGGCACATAGCGCTCAAACACCATCACCAAGCCGGACAAAAACAACACAATCACCACCGGCGGCATTACCCGTACGGCACGATACGACATCGCTTTTTCCACTTCGCGCCTGGCCTCGCGCGATACGCGCTTGGTGTGCATGACCGACAACACCAGCATTTCAAAAAACACGCCGCCGACAAAAGCAATCGCACAAAACAAATGCACAATGTGTGCCACTGCATAAATACTCATCGCTGATTCTCTATTCTTCGTAAAATTGCCGCCATAGTGTACACCCGCTGCAAAAGAAGCGCCACGCATAAAAAAATTTTCTTAGTTTAAAGAGTCTTTACTTTTACAAGATATTATTAAACCAAGTTTGTGCCATACTAGCTGCACAACACCGAACAACAAAAATCCTTTTGGATTGGAGACTTTTATGAAATCGATGATTACCAAAACCTTTGCCCTGATTGCCGTTGCCGCGTCTTTGAGCGCATGTGCCGGCATGTCGACTTCTCAACGCAATACTGCAACCGGCGCCGTTGTCGGCGGCGTAGCAGGTAACCTGTTGGGCGGCGATACCGCTTCTACTTTGGGCGGTGCGGCCTTAGGCGGCGTGATCGGCAGCCAGGTAAACCGTTAATCCGGCCAAACGGCAAAGGCCGTCTGAAACCTTCTCCGGTTGGTTTCAGACGGCCTTTTCTTATGCTGAAAAATCTTGTTTGCCCGCCGGCGCGGTTTCTTCCGCATCGTCTTTCTTAAAGCGCAACACTTCTTTTTTCAAAATCATTTTGCCGATTTCATAGGCCATGCGCTCGCTTGCACCGCGGTGTGCCGACACAAACGCTTCGGCATTGCCTCTAAAACGGTTGCTCACTTCCGCATCATTCAAACATGTTTCGGCGGCTTTCAGCCACTCTTGCGCACTCCTAACTTGTTGCGCCGCATCGGCTTTGACCGCCAAATCACACGCAGCGGCAAAATTATAAGTAGAAGGCCCGAACAAAGTCGGCACGCCGCAGGCAATCGGCTCGATGATGTTTTGACAGCCGGTATCGACCAAGCTACCGCCGACAAAAGCCACATCCGCGCTCAAATAATAGGCAAACAATTCGCCCATGCTGTCGCCGATCCAAACCTGCGTTTGCGGCGATACCAATTCATTGTCGCTGCGTTTTTGCACGGCAAAGCCCAAGCTGGCCGCGGTATCAAAGGCCGTCTGAAAACGCTCGGGATGGCGCGGCACCACCACCAATAAGGCATCGCCTTGGTATTGCTGCCATGCTTTCAGTAATAATTCGGCTTCATCGGTACCTTTGTGCGCACGTGTACTGGCACACAACACCACCGGCCGGTTGCCGATGCGTTCCTTAAATGCCGCGGCCAAAGCGCGCATACCTTCCGGCGGCGTGATGTCGTATTTGGTGTTGCCGCACACATGTACATTCGATGCGCCGATTAAGTGCAGGCGCTCGGCATCGGCGGCGGTTTGGGCAAAGCAGCCGCTCAAGGTCTGCATGGCAGGCGCAACCAAACGGCGGATTTTCAAATAGCCGTTTTGCGACTTTTCCGACAAACGCGCATTGGCCAAAAACAGCGGCACGCCCTGCTCGGCGCAACCGTAAATCAGATTCGGCCAGATTTCGGTTTCCATCAATATACCGAACCGCGGCTTGTGTTCGCTCAAAAACTGCTCAATCCATTCCGGCTTGTCATACGGCAAGTAGCGGCATTGCGCATCGGGGAACAATTCTTCAGCGGCGGCGCGGCCGGTCGGTGTCATCTGCGTCAGCAGCAGCGGCACATCGGCAAAATAACGGCGCAAGGCGGCAATCAACGGCTGCGCGGCGCGGGTTTCACCCACCGACACGGCGTGTATCCAAATCGGCTGCTGCACCGGATTGTGCAGAGATGCGCCGAAGCGTTCGTCCCAGTTATCCAAATAAGCAGGCGATTTGCCGGCACGTTTTTTCAGATACCGGCGAATCAGCGGCGGTGCGGTTTTCCAAAGTTGTGTGTAAAGCCAACGGCTTATCATGCTATTTCTGCTTTGTGGTTGTCGTTGTCCGGTTGATATTCTAGCTTATTTAATCGCAAACAGAAAACAAAAGCCGTCTGAAAACATGGATCATCGGCTTTCAGACGGCCTTGCGAATAAGCTGATGTTAACAGATTATTGTTTTCTCGAAAGGGCATTACCAACAATCGCCCGCCCTGTTTTTGATGACAAAATCAAATTTATAGTGAATCCACTATATTTTCAGACGGCCTGTTCTTCCGAAACTTCGCCCGCCCTACTTTCCAGTAAATAAGTGCGCAAACGTTGCAACTCATAGCCATCCAGCCAGCGGCGGCGGGTGCGCTGCAGCAAAATCACCAAGCCGGCGACTTCGTTGCGGGTATTCGCACCCAGCCATAAAAAGCCCTGCCAATCAAAGGGCAAATGCTGCGCCAGTTTTTCCAATTCGGGATTCGGGCCGTTGTCGAAGCGGATGCGGCGCGCATAGTGGCCTTTAATCAAGCGCACGGTCAAACGCAATTCACGCTGCAATTGGGCAAACTGGCGGCTGACAAGTCGGGCTTCGTCTTCGCTGATTTCCGGCTGCTGCAATTTGGCCGAAGTGGTGAGCAGCAATTCGGTGCTGTTGACGATTTTGCGATGCGCCAACTGCATCGATTCCATCATTGGTTTACTGATGTGGCTTTCGCCCGACATCGCATCGAGATGGCTGCGGCTTTTTACCAAACGCGCGTTAATTTGCTTCATCTTGGCGCGGTTTTGCGCCAGACGTTCGCGCGTCATGCGTTGGCCGTTGCTCACTTCAGAGATGATGCGGCTGCACTCGGTCAGATTATCCGCCAACATAAAGCGCCACATCAAAGTCGAGCGCAAGGGCAGCAATTTGGCCGCGCCAATCGCGACCAATGCACCAATCAACACATTCAACGCACGAATCACGCCGCTGTCGAGCCAATCCATGCCGCTGTCGCCAATCAGCATACACATGGTCAGACCGACCAACATCGGCATATAGCCGTTTTTACCGACCGCCGCCCAGCCCGACAACGCACTCAACACACCCACCGCCACATAAAACAAAATGCCGCCGTGAAAATAATGCTGGTTCAGCCACAATACACTTAAACCCACGCCCAAACCGATGACCGTGCCGATCATCCGTTCCACCGCCTTGGAATAAATCGCCCCCTGAAACTGCAGCATACCCAATACGATGAACACCGTCATGCCGATCCATTCGCCGTGTTCGACCTGCGGCAAACGCGCCAGCAGCGTGGCGAATACCACTGCCAAGCCCAAACGCACGGCGTGAATCAGGCGGCGGTAACGGTAGCGTTCGTAAGAATTAAGCCAGCTTTCGACAAAATGCGCACGCTCGGGGGTACGGCGGCGTGAAAAGGCGGAAGTTTTGAAGAAAGACGGTTTTTTGAATGTGAAAGAGCGCATAAAGATTAAGGTTTGGGGTTTATTGTTTTTAAAACGGAATCTCCAGTCCGTCTGAAAAAGCATCGATATTTGCTGTCGATCTATTCTGTAGAAAATCCCAGCGTTGTTTACACTTTTTCTTTTTTGCCCGAAGGCCGGTGTTGGGATTTCCGGGCGTTGCCAAGAATGCCGAAAAACACGGCAAAGCCGCATGGTTCTTGATAACGCCCGAAAATCCTAAAACAATCGTTAAGTCAAAAAACAAAAGCTGTTTTGCATACAAAGTATCAACAACCCGAGATTTCCTACATTATTTCAGACGGCCTTTTTAATTGGCAATATGGTTTAAATCTCCACCATCGGCAGCGGATAACCATGCCGATCGACATCAGCACGTGCCAGCCACGGTGCGTGAATCACGTCTTTGGGCAAATGGGCAAGCTCGGGCAGGTGGCGGCGGATAAACGTGCCGTCGGGATCGAACTGTTGCGCGGTGACAGTCGGATGCAATACGCGCGGTGCGCACAGCGACAATAATCCGGCAACAGTTTGCCAATTGCCGATATTAGCGGCAACATCATCGTCCAACTGATTTTGCGCAAACCAACGCGCACCGTGCTGCCAAGGTTGCTGCAAGGTCACGCACCAAAACTGCGCGGCCGCCTGCCGCAACACCGGCGGCAACCAGCCGCTGCGCTGTAAACAGCGCATGGCGGCATCGATGAGGGGAAAACCGGTTACGCCTTGTGTCCAGCGGCGGAAAAATTCGGCATCGACGGTGCTCTCTTCATCAAGCTGCTGCGCCGCTTCGGGATGGTGAAACATCCATTGCTGGTAAAAATCGCGCCGAATCAGGTTCTCCAGCCAATCATGCGCACCGCGTGCAACGGCTTCTGCGGCCAACACGCGCGGTGAAATACAGCCGGCGGACAAATACGCGCCCAATTGCGACGTAGCTTTTTTGGCGGGGAAGTCTTTCAGCAATGAATACATGCCCGATTGCGGTGCAAACTGCCGCCATTGCCGCCACGCCGCCTGTTCGCCGCCTTGCTGCATCAATGCGGCCGGCTCCATATCGGGGAACGGCGGCAAATCGGCAAAGGCCGTCTGAAACGGAATATCGGGCTGTTCAGACGGCCTTTGTTCCGCAATCCGCTGCGAAAAGGCCTGCAACCAAGCCTGTTTATACGGGGCAAATTCAAGATACGGCCGGCCGTGTTCGCTCATGATGCCGGCCTTAGCAAAGACGGTGCGGTCGTTGAAACGCTCGAAGGCAATGCCTTGCGCATCCAACAGCCGCCAAATGCGGTTGTCGCGCTCGGTTTCAGACGGCGTATAGGCTTCGTCGGCCAACACACTTTTTGCGTTCAAACGCATGGCCAAATCGAGTACAGCCTCCGCTACGTTACCCTGCACGGCAAACAGCGGCACACCTTTGGCTGCCAAGGCCGCCAGTATTTCTGCCGCCGCCTGATGATGAAACGCCGTTTGGCGCGGATTCACACTTTCAGACGGCCGCTGCCAAGCATACATCGCAGCCAGCGGCAAACCACGCGCCAAAGCGTGTTGCAGCACGGCATTGTCGGACAGACGTAAATTGCGGCGAAACCAAATCAAGGTGATTTTTTGCATAGCTTAGGCTGTCTGAAATCAAGAAAAGTGATTTTAGCAAAATTCGGTTTTATTGAATAATAGATTGATTTAGCGGAATAAAAGGCCGTCTGAAAAGCACACAACCCTTACCTTCAGAACGGCCTTTGCTTTTCACTATCGGCGCAAGGCCATATTGTCGCGGTGAATCAGCTCTTCTTCCTGCGCATAACCCAGTTTGTCATGGATATGATGCGAATCGGTTTGCAGGATTTTGGCGGTTTCGTCGCTGCTGTAATTGATCAGGCCCCGGGCGATTTCGTCGCCGTTTTGATTGACGACGGCCACCAGTTCGCCACGATGGAAATGGCCGTCTACACCGATGCAGCCCACAGGCAGCAGGCTGGCGTGTTTTTCGGTTAAGGCACGTTCGGCACCGCCGTCCACGGTGATTTTTCCGGCCAGTTGGACATGGCCGAGCAGCCATTGTTTGCGGGCGGCAACACGGCTGCGGGTGCTGGTAAACAGCGTGCCGATGGATTCGCCTTGCTGCAGGCGCACCAGTACGTTCGGCTCGCGGCCGCCGGCGACCACGGTGGCGGCTCCGCTTAAGGCTGCGCGTTTGGCGGCGGTAACTTTGGTGTACATGCCGCCGGTGCCGACGCTGCTGCCTGCGCCGCCTGCCATGGCTTCGAGTTCGGGATGGTCGGCTTCGATTTGGCGGATAAACTCGGCTTGCGGATTTTTGCGCGGGTCACTGTCGTATAAGCCGCTTTGGTCGGTGAGAATCACCAGTGCATCGGCATCGACCAAGTTGGTCACGAGCGCGGCCAAGGTGTCGTTGTCGCCGAGTTTGATTTCGTGAGTGGTGACGGTGTCGTTTTCATTGATAATCGGCACCATGCCTTTTTCAACCAAGGTCAGCAAGGTGCTGCGGGCGTTGAGATAGCGGGTGCGGTTACTCAAGTCTTCATGCGTGAGCAAGATTTGCGCGGTTTGGATGCCGTGGTAGGCAAAGGCATATTCGTAAGCCTGCGCAATGCCCATCTGCCCGACTGCCGCCGCCGCTTGCAATTCATTGATGGCGGTAGGGCGTTTCGTCCAGCCCAAACGCTTGATGCCCTCGGCAATTGCGCCGCTGGAGACAAAAATCACCTGCACGCCTTTGGCTTTCAGTTCGGCAATTTGCGTCGCCCAACGGTTGAGTGCGATTTGGTCGATGCCTTTGCCCTCGGCGGTAACAAGGCTGGAGCCGACTTTGACGACAATGAGTTTGGCTTGCGACAGATTTTGGATGGTCATGATTGGTCTCGCTGGGAAGTTTGGGCGGTTTGCCGCGCGGCTGTAACTGCCTATAGATTGGTTTCAGACGGCCTTTCACATATTACAAACATGCCGTCTGAACAATTATTGAACGTTGCGTGCGTTCCAAAAATAACACCACACAAAACAAGGGAACGCTAAAATCAGATACAGGCACACGGTCACGGCGTAAAATTCCCATTCCTGCGGATGCACGGCTCCGGCGCGGGATTCAAGCAGATACGCCAGCCCGGCGGTGATGCCGAAGCCGATAAAGAGTTCCAGCAGGTGATGGCCGAAATGCTTTTTGGCCACGGGAATCACGCCCAAGAGCTTATTGGTTAGAAAAGGTGCGTTGGCAAAAATCAGCGCCAACAGCAACAGAATATACATGGATGCAGTCATTTTGGTCTTTCGGGTTTCAGACGGCCTGATGGTATTTTAGGCCGTCTGAAACAAATTGTTTTTGGTTTATTTTAAATAAATAGACCTAAATCGATTGGGTTGTGATCTAAATATTGTTCAGATGACCTACATTTTAGCCAATCGCGCCAAAGGCCGTCTGAACAATACGCCTGCCATCTTAACAAAAAACGGCAACCTTTTACAGGTTGCCGTTGCTTTTATTAACGGATTACAAAGTATTATTCAAAGCCGCCGCGCACCAGTCGATGACGGTTTGCGGCATGATGCCCCACAGCAGCAGCAGCAAGGCATTAACGGTCAGCACGAATTTCACCGCGTAGTTGCCGCCGACAGGTTGGTCGTGGCCGGCTTCGTCGAAGTAAATGGTTTTCACCACACGCAGGTAGTAGAACGCGCCAATCAAACTCATGATGACGGCAAACACCGACAGGCCGACATAGCCTTGTGACAACAGCGCCTTAATTACGGCAAATTTGGCGTAAAAGCCCATAAGCGGCGGAATACCGGCCATCGAGAACATACACAACAACATCAAAAATGAATACCACGCATGGCGTTGGTTCAGACCGGCCAAATCTTTGATGTCTTCGCATTCGATGGTTTCACTCGACAATACCATCAACACGCCGAAGCCGACCGCGCTCATCACAGCATAGGTAATTGCGTAATACAGACCGGCGGCAAAACCGACCGCACCCGCCATAAACGCCAGCAGGATAAAGCCCATGTGCGAAATGGTCGAATAGGCCAACATGCGCTTGATGTTGGTCTGCATGATGGCGGCCAAGTTACCGACCAACAGCGATGCCACCGCCAAAATCGCCAGCATTTGCGACCAGTCTTGGAATGTCGTGCCCAAACCGGTCACCAAAATGCGGAAGGCAAACACCACGGCGGCAATTTTCGGGGCAGTACCGACAAAGGCGGTCACCGAAGTCGGCGCGCCGTGATACACATCCGGCACCCACATGTGAAACGGCACGGCACCGAGTTTGAACGCAATCGCCACCACGATAAACACCAAGCCCAATTTCAGCAGCCAATCGTTGGCTTCTTCGTTAAACGCCGTGGCCAGTACGCTGGCAAATTCCAGCGAACCGGTCGCGCCGTACACCATGGAAATGCCATAGAGCAGCAAGCCCGAAGCCAAAGCGCCGAGCACGAAATATTTTAAGGCGGCTTCGGCGGAAGCGGCCGAATCGCGGCGCAGCGCAATCATGGCATACAGCGACAGCGACAACAGTTCCAAGCCGATATAGGCCGTCAGAAAATGACCCGCGCTAATCATCACGCTCATGCCCAGCAGGGCAAACATCGACAGCGTGTAAAACTCGCCTTTAAACAGCGCACGCGCCTGATTGTAGGGTTTGCTGTAAATAAACAGACCCGCCGTCAGACCATAGAGCGTGAGTTTGGCCAAACGCGACATACCGTCGGCAATATACATGCCGTGGAAGGAAGACGTGCTGCCCTTTTCCCACACCGCCAATTGCACCAGCGTCACAATCACAATGCCGATTAAGCTCATGGTATGGGTGAGAAAACGCTTGTCATCACTGATCCACAAATCAGCCAGCAACACCACACACAACACCGCCAGCAAAACGATTTCAGGCATGGCAGGGAGTAAATTCAAATCAGTCCAGTTCATTCACACACCTCAAATCTTACTTTGCGCGACTTGCGTAATCAGGTCGTTTGCCGCCTGATGAACCACTTCGATAAAGGCTTGCGGATACAAACCCATGCCCAATACGGCAACTGCCAGAACCGCCAAAATCAGAAATTCGCGGCAGTTGATGTCTTTCATTTCGGCAACGTGCGGATTATTGACAGCGCCGAAAATCACCCGTTTGTACATCCACAAGGTATAAGACGCACCGTAAATCAGTGTCAGCGCCGCCAGCGCACCAATCCAGAAATTAACTTCCACCGAACCCATAATCACCATAAATTCGCCGACAAAACCAGAAGTTGCCGGCAAACCTGCGTTTGCCATGCCGAACAGCATCATAAAGGCGGCAAATTTCGGCATCACGTTCACCACACCGCCGTAATCGGCGATGTTGCGGGTGTGCAGCCGGTCATACATCACGCCGATACACATAAACATTGCCGCCGACACGAAACCGTGCGAAATCATTTGGATGACGGCACCTTTGAGCGCCCAATCGTTCAGCTCGCCGCCGACAAACAGGAACATGCCCAGCGTTACGAAACCCATATGGCTGATGGAAGAATACGCCACCAGTTTTTTCATATCGGTCTGCACCAGTGCCACCATGCCGATGTAAATCACGGCAATCAGGCTCAATACGATAATTACCGGCGCAAAATAGCGGGAAGCGTCGGGCAAAATCGGCAGGATAAAGCGCAAAAAGCCGTATGCGCCCAGTTTCAGCGTAATTGCCGCCAGCACCATCGAGCCGCCGGTCGGTGCTTCAACGTGAGCATCGGGCAGCCAGGTATGCACGGGGAACATCGGTACTTTCACCGCAAACGACAGGAAAAACGCCACAAACAAAAGCTGTTGCACACCCATCGGAATCTGTTTCAGATTTTGGAAATCGGCAATCGCAAAGCTGCCGCCCGCCTGATAGGAAAGATACACCATCGCCACCAGCATCAGCAGCGAACCCATCAGGGTATAGAGGAACAGTTTCACCGAAGCATACACCCTGCGCGGGCCGCCCCACACGCCGATAATCAGATACAGCGGAATCAGCATACCCTCGAAGAATACATAAAACAGAATGGCATCCTGCGCCGCAAATGCGCCGTTAATCAGGCCTGACATCACCAAAAACGCCGCCATATACTGCGCTGCACGCTTCTTAATCACTTCCCAGCCCGCCAACACCACCATCAGCGTGATAAACGCATTCAGGATAATAAACAGCACGGAAATGCCGTCCACGCCCAAAGCGTAATTGATTTTCAAGAGCGGAATCCACTCGTGAAACTCGGTAAACTGATAGCCGCCGCTCAAACGGTCAAACTGCGTAAACAGCGGCAGCGTTACCAAAAATCCGGCCGCCGCACCGATTAAGGCAATCACACGGGCCAGCGGCGCACGCCTGTCTGATCCCGTTGCCAGCACCAGCAGGCCCGCCAGTATCGGCACCCATATTGACAAACTAAGCAAGTTATTGAAAAACATCGTTTTACCTGTTTTCTCTATTTTAATTCTTGAATGATGTCCTGCCCGGGTTTTCAGACGGCCTCAAGGCCGTCTGAAAATAAGCCGGCGGATTTTTCGCAGCCAAAACCGCTTATCCGGCAAACAGCCGCCAGAACGTTACGCCGATCAGCACCAATACACCGACCACCATCGCTGCGGCGTAGGTATAGATAAAGCCGGTTTGGGCTTTGCGCACTTGGGCGGCGACACCGCCGACCAGTTTGGCGGCGTTGTTCACGATGCCGTTGTCGATAATGGCCACATCGCCGACTTTCCAGAAGAAGTTGCCCAACGCTCTCGAACCTTTGGCGAATACGGCAAAATATACGGTATCCAAAAAGTATTTGTTGTCCAACAGCTTATAAACCGGGCTGAAAGCGGCGGCAATTTTTGCCGGCAGATGCGGCGCTTTGACATACAGCAGCCAAGCCGTTGCCACGCCTGCCAAGGCAAGATACAGCACGGGCGAAGTGAAACTGTGTGCCACCATGCCCAATGCGCCGCCGTGGTGGGCAAATTCATGTGCCATTTCGCTCATCACCGGATGGGCTTGATGATTCACGAAAATCACGTCTTTGAAAAAGTCGCCGTACAGCAGCGGCTCAATGGCAATGTAGCCGATAATCACCGACGGCACGGCCAGAACCAGCAGCGGCAGGGTTACAACCAGCGGGCTTTCGTGCGGATTGTCGTTTTTGCCCAAACCGTGATGATGGGCATCATCGTGATGGTGGCCGTGTTGGATTTCACGCCATTTTTCTTTGCCGTGGAATACCATAAAGTATTGGCGGAAGGCATAAAATGCGGTAACAAACACGCTTGCCAGCACGGCAAAATAGGCGAAACCGCTGCCCGGCAAAGTGCTGGCTTTTGCTGCTTCGATAATCGAATCTTTGGAATAAAAACCGGAGAAAAACGGCGTGCCGATCAGCGACAGATTGCCAATCAACATCGTCAGCCAAGTAATCGGCATATATTTTTTCAGATTGCCCATGTGGCGCATGTCTTGGTCGTGGTGCATACCGATAATGGCACTGCCCGCCGCCAAAAACAGCAGGGCTTTGAAAAATGCGTGGGTCATTACATGGAACATGGCAACCGAGTAGGCGGACGCACCCAGCGCAACCGTCATATAGCCCAGCTGCGACAGCGTGGAATATGCCACCACCCGTTTGATGTCGTTTTGAATCACGCCCAAGAAACCCATAAACAGGGCGGTAATTGCACCGATAATCATGATGAAGTTCAAGGCGGTATCGCTCAATTCGTACATCGGCGACATACGGGACACCATAAACAGACCCGCCGTTACCATGGTTGCGGCGTGAATCAGTGCCGAAATCGGGGTCGGGCCTTCCATCGAATCCGGCAGCCAGACGTGCAGCGGGAATTGGGCGGATTTACCCATTGCGCCGACAAACAGCAGAATGCAGGTTACGGTCATCAGCGACCATTCGATACCGGGGAAAAGCTGAATCGTGGCGTTTTGCACATTCGGCAAATAGGCAAATACGTCTTGATAGCGCAGGCTGCCGCCGAAATACGCCAACACCAAACCGATACCGAGAATAAAGCCGAAGTCGCCGACACGATTCACTAAAAATGCTTTCAGATTGGCAAATGTGGCGCTTTCTTTTTTGAAGTAGAAACCGATCAGCAGGTAAGACACCAAGCCCACGGCTTCCCAGCCGAAGAAGAGCTGGATAAAGTTGTTGCTCATAATCAGCATCAACATGCTGAATGTAAACAGGGAAATATAGCTGAAAAAGCGTTGGTAGCCGGTTTCTTCGTCGTGCATATAGCCGATGGTGTAGATATGCACCATCAGCGACACGCTGGTTACCACCACCATCATCATGGCGGTCAGGCTGTCCACCAGAAAGCCGACTGAAAAATCCAAGCCGCCCATTGTCAGCCAAGTATAGACGTTTTCGTCAAACTTGGTGCGTGTGCCGTCGATAAAGCCCCACAGCACATAAGCCGACAATACCGCCGACACCGCCACGCCGAGAATGGTCGCCGTATGCGCCCCTGCCCTGCCGATTTTGTTGCCGAACAGACCCGCCAGCAGGCAGCCCAGAAGCGGCGTGAGTGCGATGGTTAAATATAAAGTCATCTCGTTCATTTGATTGAACCTTTTAATTTAGGAAACTTTTCGGTTTCAGGCCGTCTGAAAATGCGGTATGCCGCATTCAGGCCACGCCCGTCAGCCTTTCAGCTCGTTCAACTCTGCCACGTTAATGCTTTGGCGGTTGCGGTACACCAATACCATAATTGCCAAACCGATGGCGGATTCTGCGGCGGCTACGGTCAATACGAAAAATACGAAAATCTGTCCGGCGGTGTCGCCCAGATATTGGGAAAAGGCGATAAAGTTGAAATTCACCGCCAGCAGCATCAGCTCGATCGACATCAGCAGAACCAGCACGTTTTTGCGGTTCATAAAAATGCCCATGGCGCTGATACCGAACAGTAACGCACCCAATACCAGATAATGTGTCAGGGTAATCATGCTCCGCCCTCCTGTTTGCCGGCTCCGGCTTCTTCTTGATTTTCAGACGGCTTCACCGCTGCCATTTTGACCAGACGCATACGGCTTTCGTCTGCGGTAACTTTAACCTGATCGCCCGGATTGATGTATTTCGGATTGGTGGATTTGCGGTGCACCAAAACAATCGCCGCCACCATGCCCAACACCAGCAGCACCGCCGCCAGTTCGAACGGCAACAGATAAGTGGTGTAAATGCGGCTGCCCAAATCACGGATATTGTTGTAATCGGCGGGAATGTCTTTCATTTCGCCGAATGCCGCCAGATTGGTTTGCGGATTAATCAGAATCAGAATCAGCGCTACGGCAAACAATGCGCCGACAATGCCCGCCACCGGTGCATGCCGCCAAAATCCGGCACGCATTTCTTCGATGTCGATGTTCAGCATCATCACCACAAACAAAAACAGTACCATCACGGCGCCCACGTACACCACCACCAGCGTAATGCCCAAAAACTCCGCCTGCATCAGCAGCCACATCATCGCCGACACGCAGAAGGTCAGCACCAGATGCAGCGTGGCATGGACGGGGTTTTTGGCGGTTACGGTCCGCACTGCGCCATAGAGAATGATGGCGGCAAAAATATAAAACATAATGAGGGAGAAAGTCATGATTTCCGCTCTTTCTTAATATTCAACAAACCGTTGCAGGCCGTCTGAAAACAAGGATTATCAATTTTCAGACGGCATCAGCGGTACGGCGCGTCGGCCGCTTTGCGTTTGGCAATCTCGGCTTCGTATTGGTCGCCGATGGCCAAGAGAATCGGCTTGGTCATATGCAGATCGCCTTTTTTCTCGCCGTGGTACTCAAAAATATGGGTTTCCACAATCGCATCGGTCGGACAGGCTTCTTCGCAGAAACCGCAGAAAATACATTTGGTTAAATCAATATCGTAGCGAGTGGTGCGGCGGGTGCCGTCTTCACGTTCTTCCGATTCGATGTTGATTGCCATCGCCGGACAAACCGCTTCGCACAGTTTGCAGGCAATGCAGCGCTCTTCGCCGTTGGGATAACGCCGCTGGGCGTGCAAACCCCGGAAACGCACCGACTGCGGCGTTTTCTCTTCGGGGAAATAAATCGTGTCTTTGCGGGCGAAAAAGTTTTTGAGCGTTACGCCCATGCCTTTTACCAATTCGCCGAGCAGGAAGGTTTTGAATAAATTAGCCATAATTGTTTACACCTGAATCTTTATTTCCACAAACTCAGCGGCGAAACCATCCACAATGCCAGTATCACGATATAGGCAAAGCCGATCGGAATCAGGATTTTCCAGCCCAAACGCATGATTTGGTCGTAGCGGTAACGCGGGAAAGTGGCACGAATCCACAGGTAGCCGTATAACACGAATGCCATTTTGGCAAACATCCACAGGGCGCTCGGTGCACCGATAATGCCCCAGCTTTGCGGGAACGGCGACAGCCAGCCGCCGAGGAACATCAGCGCCGTCAGGGCGGCAATCAGAATCATGAAGATGTATTCGGCAAGGAAAAACAGGGCAAAAGCGAAGCCGGAATATTCGACGTGGAAACCGGCCACGATTTCGGATTCGCCCTCGGCCACGTCAAACGGCGCACGGTTGGTTTCGGCCACGGCGGAAATCAGATAAACGATAAACACCGGAAACAGCGGCAGCCAGTTCCACGACAATACCGAACCGCCGGCAATGCCTTTGGCCTGTTCGGCCACAATGTCGGAAAAGTTCATGCTTCCCGACACCATCACCACGCACACCAGCGCCGCACTCATGGCAATTTCGTAGGAAATGCTTTGTGCGGAAGAACGCATGGCGCCAAGGAAGGAATATTTCGAGTTGGAAGCCCAACCGGCAATAATCACGCCGTACACCGACAACGAGGTAATCATCAGGATATACAGCAAACCCAGATTGATGTTGGTCAGCACCCATTCTTCGGAAAACGGAATCACCGCCCACGCCGCAAACGAAGGGGCAAGCGAGAGAATCGGGCCGATGTAGAACAGGGCTTTGTTGGACAGTTTCGGGCGGGTAACTTCTTTAAACAGCAGCTTGAACACGTCGGCAAACGGCTGAATCAGACCCCACGGGCCGGTTACGTTGGGGCCGACGCGCAGCTGCATAAAGCCGATGACTTTACGCTCGAAATAGGTCAGGTAAGCCACGGTGAGAATCAGCGGGATTAAGATAATCACGATTTTGAGCAGCACCGATACCACCAAACCGACCGTTACGCCCAAACCGCCCATGCCCAATGTTACGGCAAACAGGTTTTCAAACCATTCCTGCATCATTATTCCCCTACCAGTTCAATCGGGTACATCAATGCGCCCAACGCTGCATTTTCGCTGTGCAGCGGCAGATGTACCACGTTTTCGGCGATATTTTTATCGGCAACCACGGCCACCCGCAGGCTTTCGGTGTTTTGTTTGGCAACGGCAAAACCGCCGTCCTGCAAACCGAGCGCAGCCAAGGTATTCGGATGGATACGGGCGGCAGGCACGGCGGCATGGCCGGTTGCCTGCAACGGCGCAGAACGGCGGACAATGGCATCGCTATGGTAAATGCCGATACCGCCGGTACGCATCAGGATCGAGGCCGTCTGAAAATGCGCTTCGCCCGCCCAAGTGCTGCGGTTGTCGAGTTTTGAGGCCAGTGTTTCGGCCAAACCGCTTTCTTTCAAAACTTCTTCGCTGTGGTGATAGTCAAACCCGTTCAAGCCGAACAGATTGCCCAATACCCGCAATACTTTCCACAACGGACGGGCTTCGCCGTAAGCCTGCACCACGCCGTGGAAGGATTGCAGCCGGCCTTCCATATTCACCAGACTACCCGAGGTTTCGGTAAACGGTGCAATCGGCAGCAGCACATCACAAACTTCGAGCAGGGTATCGCTGACATACGGGGTGAACGCCATCACGCTTTTTGCCTGTTTCAACGCCGCCACGGCCTGCGCAGCGTTGGCCACATCGATTTCAGGTTCGACATTCAACAAAATAACCGCCTGTTTCGGCCCGGCAATCATTTGCTGAATGCTTGCACCGCTGTCGATATTCAGTGCGGCGGCACCGACGCTGTTTGCCGCCTGCGGCAAAATGCCCAATACGGCGCCGGTTGCGGCGGCCAGCTCTTGTGCGGCGGCAT
This sequence comes from Neisseria yangbaofengii, assembly GCF_014898075.1. Classification (NCBI taxonomy): domain Bacteria; kingdom Pseudomonadati; phylum Pseudomonadota; class Betaproteobacteria; order Neisseriales; family Neisseriaceae; genus Neisseria; species Neisseria yangbaofengii. Next base: position 2,394,999 of record NZ_CP062976.1, on the reverse strand, counting down.
AAACGGCAGCGTAATCAGGGTGGTTTTGCACTTCCGCACCCAAAATAATCGCAGCTTTTTCAGCCTGCTTGAGACTGATAAAAGTGGCATTGTCGATTTCGGTCGCCCATTTTTTCAGACGGTCTGCCCACTCGGCAGGGTGCAGCGCTTCTTGTGCCAGCAGCGGCATATTCAGCGTTTCCTTGCGGCTGCCCAATACGCTCAGTTTCAAAGAACCGTGGGTTGCCACACGCAGGCGGGCGGTCAGCAGCGGCTGCTCTTGGCGCAGATTGGCACCGACAACCAAAACGGCATCGTTGGCAGCCAAATCCTGAATGCTTTGTCCCAACCATTGCGCACCTTTAAGGCCGTCTGAAAGACGGTGGTCTTGCTGTTGCAGTCGGGTATCGATATTGCCGATACCCAAACCGGCGGCGAGTTTTTTCGCCAGATACAGCTCTTCCACCGTATTCATCGGGTTTGCCCAAATGCCGATTTGGTCTTGGTTGCCGTCTTTGGCGATACATTCCACCGCATTGCGGACATATTCGAGGGCGGTTTTCCAATCGACATCAATCCACTCGCCGCCCTGTTTGATTTTCGGCGTTTTCAGACGGCTTTCGTGATACAGGCCTTCGTAGGCGAAACGGTCGCGGTCGGAAAGCCAGCATTCGTTGATGGCTTCGTTTTCCAGCGGCAATACACGACGGACGGTGTGTTCTTTGGTTTGCACAATCAGATTGCTGCCCAGCGAATCATGCGCCGAAACCGATTTGCGGCGGTTGAGTTCCCAGCTTCGGGCATCGAAGCGGAACGGTTTGCTGGTCAATGCGCCGACCGGACACAAATCAATCACGTTGCCCGACAATTCGGTTTCCACTGCCTTGCCGATAAACGGCATGATTTCGGAATGCTCGCCCCTCCCTGCCATGGCAATTTCCTGCACACCGGCGATTTCTTCGGTAAAGCGCACGCAGCGGGTGCAGTGGATACAGCGGCTCATTTCTTCGGCAGACACCAGCGGCCCCATGTCTTTACCGGCAACGGAGCGTTTTTCTTCGGTATAACGGCTGGCCGTTTTGCCGTAGCCCATCGCCAAATCCTGCAACTGGCATTCGCCGCCTTGATCGCACACGGGACAATCCAGCGGGTGGTTGATCAGCAGAAATTCCATCACGCCCGACTGCGCTTCTTTAGCCTTTGGCGAATGGGTGCGCACCACCATGCCGTCGGTTACCGGCGTGGCGCAGGCCGGCAAAGGCTTGGGCGCTTTTTCCACTTCCACCAGACACATACGGCAGTTGGCGGCGATAGAGAGTTTTTTGTGGTAACAGAAATGCGGGATATACGTGCCGAGCCGGTGGGCAGCTTCGATTACCGTCGTCCCCTGCTCTACCGCAAGCTGTTTGCCATCGATTTCGATTTGTAACATGGTAAGTTTCCTAGTTACGGATTTTTAAGGTTTCTTGATCAGGTCGTCTGAAAAAAGTCTTCAGACGGGTATTTTAGATATTTTGGATACAGAACCCGACTTTCAACCCAACCCGCGCTTATTCGGGTGCGGCAGTCAGCGGGCGCAACTTCCGGTTTTTTCGCCGCTGTGTACGGCGTAAATATCGCAGTCCCGCGCAAACGCCAGCCTGCCTTTGTATCGGCGGCCGATGGCGGAGGCTGTTTCCTGCATGACGTTTTCAGTGCGGTTCATAAAGTGCGACAGCACCACACTTTTTGCGTTGGCAGCGGCTATGCGTCCGATTTCAGACGGCTTCATGTGCAGTTTCAAAGCGATGCGGTCGGTGCTGTCTTCTGGTACCGCATTATGTGCCACGAACAAATCCGTATCGGCGATGATTTTGTCCAAAGTCCGACCCATATTGCTTGTACCGCTGGAAAACACGACTGCACAGCCGTCTTTTTCCACCCGCCAGCCCAGCGCGGGAATAATGCTGTGCGTTACGGGGACGGCACGGATGCGGAATCCGCCCTCCGCAGCGGTGAATACTTTCGGCTGCGATGCGTCGGCCGCCACAGTAACAGGTTTGAGACGGAACGACTCGCCGCCGTCCAAAAAGCCCGACAGGTAAGAATACGCGCCGTTAGTACCGATCAAACGCGCCAAATACTGCGGCAAATCCGGCACGATATGGTTGCCGGAAGGACCGTAAACAGGCAAATCACGGCTGCGCCCCGTAAAAAACGCGCCTTTGACCAAAGCGGGAAAATCATTTACATGATCAACGTGGAACTGACTGAGCAACACTGCCTGCAAGTCTTCTATTTTCGCACCCGCCCGCTCGAAATTCAGCGATGTACCCGAACCGAAATCCACCAATACGGCGGCACGGCCGTTTTCCCGCACCAAATAACCTACCGAAGCACGTTTGTCGTCCAGCTCCGGACCGCCCGAACCGAGTACGACGACATCGAGATTGCGGTTGCTGCATACCGCCGCCTGCGCGACTACGGGAAAAGCGGTCAGCACCGCCAGCGCAAACCCGCCGACCATATGGAAAAGTTTTTTTGTTTTCACTTTAATTATCGTTTTATTATCGTTTGTTATGCGACATCAATAACGAATGTGCTTTCGACTGTATGCAAACAGTTTTAACACCACTTGTGCGCCTTTGCCGGTTTGCCGTGTTCGATGTAATGCACAAATTCGTCACGGAAATGTTTGGTGAAGCTGCGTACGGGGAACACGGCGGCATCGGCGAGGGCGCAGATGGTGCGGCCGGCCATTTGGTTGCCGACGGAATCCAAAAGTTCCAAATCTTCCATGCGGCCTTTACCTTCGACAATGCGGTGGACAATGCGGTACAGCCAGCCCGTTCCTTCACGGCACGGGGTGCATTGGCCGCAGGATTCTTCAAAATAGAAGTAGCTCAACCGCTCCAAGGCTTTGACCATGCACACGTCTTCGTCCATCACGATAATCGCACCCGAACCGAGCATCGAACCGGCTTTGGCGACCGAATCGTAGTCCATATTGGTATTCATCATGATGTCGGCGGGCAGCACGGGGGCGGACGATCCGCCCGGAATCACGGCTTTGAGTTTTTTGCCGCCGCGCATTCCGCCCGCCATTTTTAAGAGTTCGGCAAACGGCGTACCCAGCGGCACTTCGTAGTTGCCGGGGCGTTCGACATGGCCGGAGATGGAAAACAGTTTGGTGCCGCCTGCGCCTTCCACGCCTTGCTCTAAGAATTTTTGACCGCCGTCGCGGATGATAAACGGGACGGACGCAAACGTTTCCGTGTTGTTGATGGTAGTCGGTTTTCCGTATAAGCCGAATGAAGCAGGGAAAGGCGGTTTGAAGCGGGGTTGGCCTTTTTTGCCTTCCAGCGATTCGAGCAGTGCGGTTTCTTCGCCGCAGATGTAGGCACCGTAGCCGTGGTGGGCGTGGAGTTCAAATGAGAAATCCGTTCCCAGAATGTTGCTGCCCAAAAATCCGGCGGCACGGGCTTCGGCGAGAGCGGCTTCAAAGCGTTGGTAGCCCTCGAAAATTTCACCGTGGATATAGTTGTAACCCGCCCGGCAGCCCATGGCGAAACCGGCAATAATCATGCCTTCAATCAGAGCATGGGGGTTGAACATGATGATGTCGCGGTCTTTAAACGTACCCGGCTCGCCCTCGTCGGTATTGCAGACAACGTATTTTTCGCCCGGAAACGAACGGGGCATAAAGCTCCATTTCAAACCGGTGGGGAAGCCCGCACCGCCGCGCCCGCGCAGCGCTGAGGTTTTGACTTCGGAAATGACGTCGTCTTGGGTCATAGGCTGGGTCAGAATACGGCGCAGGGCTTGGTAGCCGCCCCGTTTGACGTATTCTTCCAGTTTCCAGCAATCGTATTGGGCGGTATCGACTTGGTCGAAAATCACGCCTGATTGGTAAATAGCCATTTTGCTTTATCTCGGGTATTTCGGTTTTCTGTCCGGACGGCGGTTTGCGGCCGTCTGAATTGCTTCGGGTTGGTTTTGTTTGTTAAATCAAATGCCTGAACCGTGTCAGACTGTGTGTTTGTTCACTTCGATTTCCAAGCGGATAAACGCTTCAATCATCGCCTGCCATACGGCTTCGGCCACATCGGGCGACAGCCCCGCCGCTTCTGCCTGCGAACGTCGGGCGGCAAGCACTTGGGCGACTCTCTCGGGGGCGGCAACGGCCTGTGCATCATTTTTCGGCTTCAGTTTTCCGGCCTGCTCCACCAGTTTCTGCCGCTCGGCCAGCAGCTTAATCAGCTGCATGTCCAAGCCGTCGATGGCTTGCCGGACTTGTTTGAGGTCGCCCATTATTTGCTCCGTTGGTCTGCCGCTTGGCTTGCTAGGCCGTCTGAAAACCGCTTTTCAGACGGCCTCTGTTTTCTGCAACTTTGTTTATACGCTGCCTTCTTTTTCAATCACCAGAATCCGTGCCGCTCCCTGCGGACGGGCAAGGTGTTCGGTGCCGACGGCGGCGAAGAAAATATCGCCCGCCTGCAAACGTACCACTTGTTCTGCGCCGTGTTCCCGATAGTGCATATCGACTGTGCCGCTCATGACGGCAAACACTTCTTCGCCGTCGTTGATGTGCCAACGGTAAGGCTGATCCGTCCAATGCAGGCGTACGGTGATACCGTTCATATTGGCGATATCCAGTGCGCCCCATGCTCTGTCGGCGGTAAATTCGGCGCTGCGGATGGTTTGGTGGCTCATGTTTTGTCCTGTTTGCGCCATAGCCACTGCTTTTTTCGGCCGATGCCGTCTGAAAAGCGGTTTTCAGACGGCCTATTGCAACTCCGCCAGTTTGGCTTCAATCGCTTCGGCACTCATAAAGCTGCACATTTTGTGGTTGTTCACCAACATCACCGGCGCATCGCCGCAGGCACCCATACATTCGCCTTCAATCAGGGTAAATTTACCGTCGGGCGTGGTTTCGCCGTAGCCGATGCCGAGTTTCTGTTTCAGGTATTCGCCGGCATCCACGCCCCCCCGTAGGGCGCAGGGCAGGTTGGTGCAGACGGTGAGTTTGTATTTGCCCACCGGCTCGAGTTGGTACATATTGTAAAACGTGGCGACTTCATACGCCTGCGCTGCGCTGATGCCGATATAGTCGGCAACAAAGGCGATGGTTTCGGGAGCGAGCCAGCCCTTTTCTTCCTGCGCAATCCGCAGGGCGCTCATGGTGGCGGAACGGCGTTGGTCAGCGGGATATTTTGCCAGCTCGACATCAATCAGTTGTAAAGATTCTGCGGATAACATTAGCGGTCAACCTCCCCGAATACGATGTCTTGCGTGCCGATAATCGCCACCACGTCGGCCAGCATATGGCCTTTTGCCATTTCGTCCATACCTTGCAGGTGGGCAAAGCCCGGCGCACGGATTTTCAGACGGTAAGGCTTGTTGGCGCCGTCTGAAATAATATAAACACCAAATTCGCCTTTCGGATGCTCGACGGCGGTATAGGTTTCGCCTTCGGGAACGTGCATGCCTTCGGTAAACAGTTTGAAATGGTGGATTAAGTCTTCCATGCCGGTTTTCATTTCGCTGCGTTTGGGCGGGGCGAATTTGTGGTTTTCGGTAATCACCGGCCCCGGATTGGCACGCAGCCATTCGGAACATTGTTTGATGATGCGTACCGACTGGCGCATTTCCGCCATGCGGCACAGATAACGGTCGTAGCAGTCGCCGTTCACGCCGACCGGAATATCGAAATCCATTTGGTCGTACACTTCATACGGCTGGGTTTTGCGGATATCCCACGCCACGCCGGAACCGCGCAACATTACGCCGGTAAAACCTTTCTGCATGGCACGCTCGGGCGACACCACGCCGATGCCGACGGTACGCTGTTTCCAAATACGGTTGTCGGTCAGCAGGGTTTCCAGCGTGTCGATGTTTTTCGGGAAACGTTCGCAGAAAGCGTCGATAAAGTCGAGCATGGTGCCTTCACGGGTTTCGTTGAGCTGTTTTAAGACTTTGCCGTTGCGGAACTTGCTGCTTTCGTATTTCGGCATAAAGTCGGGTAAATCCCGATAAACGCCGCCCGGACGGAAATAAGCAGCGTGCATCCGTGCGCCGGAAACCGCTTCGTATAAGTCCATCAGCTCTTCACGGTCACGGAAGGCATAGAGAATGGCGGTCATGGCGCCGATGTCGAGAGCGTGCGAGCCGACACCCATCAAATGGTTGAGAATGCGGGTTACTTCGGCAAACATAGTACGGATATATTTGGCACGGATCGGCACATCAATCCCGGCCAGCTTTTCTACCGCCAGACAATACGCCTGCTCATTGACCATCATGGAAACGTAGTCCAAGCGGTCCATATACGGCAGTGCCTGCAGATAGGTTTTGGTTTCCGCCAGCTTTTCCGTACCACGGTGCAAAAGGCCGATATGCGGGTCGGCACGGACGATGGTTTCGCCTTCCAACTCCAAAATCATACGCAACACGCCGTGCGCCGCAGGGTGTTGCGGGCCGAAGTTGATGGTGTAGTTTCTTAATTTATTGCTCACCGAAATGCTCCTCACGCACAATACGCGGCGTAATTTCACGAGGTTCGATGGTTACCGGCTGGTAAACCACCCGTTTTTCCGCTTCGTCGTAACGCATTTCCACATAGCCGGAAACCGGAAAATCTTTGCGGAACGGATGGCCGACAAAGCCGTAATCGGTCAGAATGCGGCGCAAATCAGGGTGGTTGTTGAACAGAATGCCGTACATATCGAAGGCTTCCCGCTCGTACCAGTCGGCACTGTTGTAAATATCCACCACCGATTCCACCAAAGGGAAATCATCGTCCTGCGCCCACACTCGGACACGGATACGCCGGTTGTTTTTTACCGACAATAATTGGCTGACCACGGCAAAACGTTTGCCTTGCCAAGTCTGATTGCGGTAACTGCTGTAATCCACGCCGCAAAGATCGACCAGAGATTCGAAATGCAGCGCTTCGTTTTCTTTCAACACCGTCATCACTTCACGGTAGTGTTGCGGCAGACATTCGATGGTAATTTCACCCAAACGGTTGATGATATTCAGGATTTTATCACCCAGAATATCGGATACTGTTTGCTGGAAGTTGCTTAAAGTTGCCATGCTCTCAGTCCCGTGCGATGGTTGATGTGCGTTTGATTTTCTGCTGAAGCTGAATCAGACCGTAAATCAAGGCTTCGGCAGTCGGCGGGCAGCCCGGCACGTACACATCGACCGGCACAACCCGATCTGCTCCACGCACCACCGAATAAGAATAATGGTAATAACCGCCGCCGTTGGCACACGAACCCATAGACAATACCCAGCGCGGCTCGGCCATTTGGTCGTACACACGGCGCAGGGCGGGTGCCATTTTATTGGTCAGCGTGCCGGCGACAATCAACAAGTCCGACTGGCGAGGCGACGGGCGGAAAATAATGCCGAAACGGTCAAGGTCGTAACGTGCCATACCGGCGTGCATCATTTCCACGGCGCAGCATGCCAAGCCGAAAGTTACCGGCCACAGCGAACCGGTACGCATATAGTTCAATACCGTGTCGGCGCTGGTGGTAACAAACCCTTTTTTCAATACGCCTTCTATTCCCATTCCAACGCTCCTTTTTTCCATTCGTACACGAAGCCGACCGTCAGCACGGCAATAAACACCAGCATGGACCAAAATCCGAACATGCCCAAATCCTTGAACACCACCGCCCAAGGGAACATAAATGCCACTTCCAAATCAAAGAGAATAAAGAGAATCGCCACCAGATAGTAGCGCACGTCAAACTTCATGCGGGCGTTTTCAAACGCTTCGAAGCCGCACTCAAACGGCGTATCTTTTTCGTGGTAGTGGTTTTTCGGCCCCAGAATCGAGCCCAATAAGAGAAAGGCCACACCGGCAATCAGGCCGACGAGGATAAAGATGAGAACGGGAAAGTAACTGGCTAACATGGTTGCACCTGAGTGTGTGGATTAGCAACATGGTCAAGGTATTTCGTTCGCCCAAACAGCAGGCCGCAACTACGGCAAGCAAGAAAACATCCGTCCGTCCGCCGCCGCTTTGGCCGATAACACAAAATACCGAAAAATAATTGGTCATTTTATCTAAAATTATAAGCCATTTAAAGATTAATATTGTGAAAAGCACAAAAAATCCTCAATAAATTCAATTATTTTTTGATAACGATTATTGTTTGTATTCATTTTTAAACTTTCCGACATATGAGCCTAATGCTTTAGGATTACCCGTATACCAACCTTTAGGCGATGATATGTTTTACCCAATCAGCCGCCCATTTGGCACTCATAAACAAAAGGCCGTCTGAAAACCACATTCATGATTTTTCAGACGGCCTTTTCAATAACTTAGTTATAAAGTGGATTCATTATATTTCATCATAAGCCCAACGACCAAGTATCGTTGCCTTGTTCCGACAAATCTTCCAACCGATTTTCGTAATGCGCAAAAATGTATTCCACGATTTCGTCTTCATCATCAATCAATTGAATCAAATCCATGTCTTCCGGCAAAATCAGGCGGCTGCCCAAAAGCTGGTCTTTAATCCAATCGAGCAGCCCCGCCCAAAACGCTTTGCCGACCAAAATAATCGGGCGGTTCGGGATTTTGCCCGTTTGCACCAAAGTCAGGCTCTCAAACAATTCATCCAAGGTGCCGAACCCGCCCGGCATCACCACATAAGCCACCGCGTGCTTCACAAACATCACCTTGCGCGGGAAAAAATGTTGAAATTTAATCGACAAATCCTGATACGGATTGGCATGCTGCTCATGCGGCAACACAATATTCAAACCCACCGCAGGGCTGGCACCGGCAAACGCACCTTTATTCGCCGCCTCCATAATGCCCGGCCCGCCTCCCGAGATCACCGAGAAACCGGCATCAGACAATTTGCGCGACAAACGTTCGGCAAACAGATAATCCGCATGATCCACCGGCGTGCGCGCGCTGCCGTAGATACTCACCGCGGGCTGAATCGCCCGCAATTCCTCGCCCGACTCGACAAACTCAGAAATAATCTTCAACACATGATACGACTCGCGGCCGTGAATTTCGCGGCGCGTTTCATCGGTCAACACCGGCATCGGCAATTTTTTATGCAGCGTCATCTCATCCCCTCCAACTGTTTCAACCGATTGTAACGGATTTGGCTGAAAATACAACGCCCAAAGGTTGTGCAAAAAAAACCGCAGCTTTTCAGACGGCCTCATTTACAATATAGGCCGTCTGAAATCCAAAGCCTATAACATGCTCGACATTCTCCACCACGGCCGCCACAGCATCGCCGTCAACAAACCGGCCGGTATGCTCGTTCACCGCTCATGGCTTGACCGCCGCGAAACCCGCTTTGTCATGCAGATCCTGCGTGACCAAATCGGCCAACACGTTTACCCCGTGCACCGCCTCGACCGCCCGACTTCCGGCGTGTTGCTGTTTGCCCTCGACCCCGAGTCCGCCCGCGCGCTCACCCAACAATTCGAACGCAAAACCGTCGCCAAAACTTATTGGGCGATTGTGCGCGGCCACTTGCCCGAACACGGCCGCATCGACTATCCGCTCAAATACCAGCCCGACCAAATCGCCGAAAGCCGCACCGAAGCCACCTTGCAAGATGCCGTCACCGACTACCGCTGCTTGGCGCAAACCGAATTACCGTTCCAATCCGCCTTACGTTATCCCACATCGCGCTATTCATGGGCAGAACTCACCCCGCACACCGGCCGCAAACACCAGCTGCGCCGCCACATGAAACACATCTTCCACCCCATCGTCGGCGACACCAACTACGGCGATCTGCGCCAAAACCACGCCGTGGCCGAACACTTGGGCACCAACCGCTTGATGCTGCACGCGCGGGAATTGTCGTTTCAGAGTTTGGAAAACGGGGAAAGGGTGAACATCAGTGCTCCCGTGGATGAAGAGTGGGCGGTTTGGTTAAAAATGATGCAAATTCTAAGACTCACCCCGATGCAATCAAGTTGACTTCACTCTAACGCCACTCCTAAGATATAAATCTTAAAGTAAAAGGAGGTAAGTATGTCTGATAACTACGATTTAGCTCACGCAGAATACTAAGTAAACAACGAGAACAAGCCTGTCATTATGCAGCCTATTTCATTTCAATCGGTAAAGACAGAGCAACATCTATTGCTACCACAAAAGAAGCAGTTAACGAAATATATAACATTCCAAGCGGGGAAGAAAACCTTTGGCAATTAGATAATATTGCAGCACAATATAGCTTGCCTTCAGAAGCTCAGTTAAATACCGCCCAGATAAAATCAATTGCTAAAGACATTCAAGAACATTTTGCCAATTTTCCACCTAATTAATTGATAACAGTACTCTAGTAAGGTAAACAAAGGCCGTCTGAAAAATTTTTCAGACGGCCTTTGTCAACTATCCAACTCAACTTCACTCAGCCCAATTTTCCAAAAGCAAACCATCCACACGCTCAAATTCGCGCATATTATTGCTGACCAACACCAAGCCGCGGCTGCGCGCGTGTCCGGCAATCAACACATCGTAATGCCCGATGGGTGTGCCTTTTTTTGCCAATGCCGCGCGAATATCGGCAGCGTGCGCGGCAGCGGTATCGTCAAAATCCTGCACTTCCAGCCGAGCAGCCAAGCCTTCCACAATCGCCAATGATTTTTCGGGATTGGCTGATTTTTCCGCGCCATAAAGCAGCTCGCTCAACACAATGCTGCTGATGCACAGATGATGCTGGTGCCGCCCGAATTTTTCGCGCACGGCGGCCGGGTTGTTTTTAATCGTGTAAATACAGATATTGGTATCGAGCATATAGCGCAGTATCATTAGAAACTTTCCCGTTCGGCTTGAAAAGTAGGTTCGCGGTCGGGGAAATCGGCAGCATCAAGCAGCGCAAACCAATCGTCCCACAAATTTTCGCTGGGCGTAAGCAGACGCGTTTTGCCGAGCACTACCACATCCACTTTTTTCACGTTGTCGGGAAAGGCAACAGCCTTAGGCAAGCGTAGTGCTTGTGTCTGATTACTTTTAAAAATAGTGGCTTGCATCATGATATACACTCCGTGTAGATACGTTTTGGTAGTGTAGCACAGTTTGCCCGATTCATCACAAATTCCGCATGCCGTCTAAAAATTTCTCAGCTTTCAGACGGCCTTTCTGCTAAAATTCCCCACTCAAAAAATTACCCCAAATCAAGCAAATGAATATTTTTTACGAAGAATCCGGCCAGTTTAAAGTCGCTGCCGTCGTGCAGAAAAACGACGCCACTTACCAAGTCGATACCCAACACGGCAAGCGCACGAAGGTGAAGGCGAATAATGTGTTTACCGAGTTTAGCGGCGACATGGCGGCGTTTTTGGAAAAAGCGCAGGCTGATGCGGCCGAGATTGACACGGATTTGCTGTGGGAAGTGTGCGGGGAAGACGAGTTTTCCGCCGAAGCGATTGCGGAAGAATATTTCGGTCATGCGCCGAGCCAATCGGAATTGGCGGCGACTTTGATTGCGCTTTATGCCGCGCCGATGTATTTCTACAAAAAGGCCAAAGGCGTGTTTAAAGCCGCGCCGGAAGAAACCTTGAAACAAGCCTTGGCGGCGATTGAGCGCAAAAAACAGCAGGATGCGCAGATTGATGCGTGGGCGGCGGCCTTGCAGACAGGAGAGATGCCGTCTGAAATCGCGGCGGATTTGAAAACGATTTTACACGCACCCGACAAGCAGGCTTTGACCTATAAGGCGTTTATCAAGGCGGCGGATGCGTTGAAATTGCAGCCTTATGATTTGGCCAAGCAAACCGGTGCAGTGGCCTCCCTGCCGCAATACCTGCTCGATGCGTTTGAAATGAAGCATTATCCGCAGGGTACGGTGTTGGCGCATATGGCGGTTGCGCCGCTGCCTGAATTGCCGAAAGCCGATGCGGCGGCGTTTTCGATTGACGACGAATCCACCACCGAAGTGGACGATGCCTTGAGCCTGACCGATTTGGGCAACGGCTTGAAACGCGTGGGCATTCACATTGCCGCGCCGTCGTTGGCGATTGAATCGGGCAGCGCGATTGAAAAAACCGTGATGAGCCGCTTGAGCACGGCCTATTTCCCCGACGGCAAAATCACTATGTTACCGGAAAACTGGATTGCCGCGTTCAGCTTGGACAAAGGCGCATACCGCCCGGCCGTAAGCATTTATTTCGATGTTGATGCCGAGTTCAACTTGGTTGGCGAACCCGTGAATAAAATCGAAGCGGTCAACATCGCCGAAAACCTGCGTATTCAGGCGATTGAGCCGCATTTCAATGCCGAAACCGGTTTGGATGCCGCCGGCGAAGCCATGTTCGACCACCATCAGGATTTGATTTGGCTCCATCAATTTGCCGTTGCACGCCAAAAAGTACGCGGCAAATACGAAGAAAACCGCACGCCGCAATACGATTACAGCGTAGAAGTGGCTTCAGACGGCCTCGTATCGGTGGTGCGCCGCGAACGCGGTTCGCCAATCGACACGTTGGTGAGCGAAATGATGATTCTGGCCAACAGCAGTTGGGCGCAAATGCTCGACGAAAACGATTTGCCGGGCTTATTCCGCGTGCAACCGAGCGGTAAAGTACGCATGAGCACCCAATCCGAGCCGCACATCGGCATGGGCGTGCAGCATTACGGCTGGTTCACCTCGCCGCTGCGCCGCGCCGCCGACTACATTAACCAAAAGCAGCTCATCAGCCTGATTGACGAACACAGCGAAGCCCTGTTCCACAAAAACGATGCCGGGCTCTTCGCTGCGCTGCGTGATTTCGACACTGCCTATTCCGCCTACGCCGATTTCCAACGCCAAATGGAAGCTTACTGGAGCTTGGTGTATTTGGAGCAGCAAGGCACGAAAGAACTCACTGCCACGGTGTTGAAAGAAGACTTGGTGCGCATCGAAGGGCTGCCGCTGGTGACCCGCGCGACGGGCATTCCGTTTGACACACTGCCGAAATCGCAAGTGCTGCTCAACATCACCGGACTGGATTCGGAGAAGCAGTTTATCGGTTTGAATTATGTAAAAGCGATTGCGCCGAAGGTTTGATTTGCGAACATACACAAAGGCCGTCTGAAAACGTTTTCAGACGGCCTTTTAATGTTTGATACGCATAAATAAAACCAACATAATGCGTGCGGGGCCGGAAACAACAAAAGCCCCATGGCAGCGGGACTTTTGTTGCGAAACCGAATCAGGAAAGGACTGTTTCGAAATGAAGCAGCCCTCTGCTCAAGGCTATTTCAGGCTGAAACTCAGTACAGCCATTGGACTCATCTTAAATACTTGTGCCGCTGTTTGGTCAATAACGAAGCAGCCTAAAAATAAAAAAACTACGGTTACCGCCTGCCCTGAAAAGCAGGCGTTTTTTGTTCTTTATTAAGCCGACAGGCCGGCTACCAATTGCTGCACCGCCGGCACGGCCAATACCGCCAACACCAGCAGAATCGCTTTTTCAAAGCCCTTGAGTTTCAGACGGCCATGATGCTTGTATTGCGAATAAAGATACAGCAGCACACCCGGCAGATACAGCAACACGGAAAACAGCAGATATTCCGTACCCGCCGCATACACAATCCACAGTGCATACACGGTAGCAATCAGGCCGGTGATTTTGATGCCTAAGCTTAAATTTTGCGCGAACGCGAGTTTCAGCAAAAACGCGCCGATGAGGAAATACGGAATCAGAATCATCGAGGTGGAAACCAGCAGCAGCGTTTCATAGCTGTTGCCGGTCTGCCAAACCAAAAACAGGCACAATTGCACCGTCAGCGTGGTAAACAATAACGAGCCGTGCGCCACACTGTTTTGGTTCAACTTCACAAACGACGGCGGAAATGCGCCGTTTTTCGCGCCCAAGTGCGGGATTTCTGTGGCATACAGCGTCCAACTCAAATACGACGACAACACCGACACAATCAAACACACGCTGATCAACACTTTGCCCCATTGCCCGACCATGTGCGCCAACACGCCCGCCATCGAAGGGTTGGCCATCGCGGCAATCTGCGCACGCGGCAAAATGCCCTGCGCCAATACGGTAATCGCCACATACATCAGCAATACCGACACCACGCCCAACACGGTCGCTTTGCCGACATCGGCACGGCTTTTCGCGTGTTTCGACAACACCGCCGCGCCCTCAATGCCGGTAAATACCCACAACGTAATCAGCATGGTGTTTTTCACTTGGTTCATGATGCCGGTATCGGGATTTTCCGGCGTGGCCAAACCCGCACCCGTCCAATCGGCCATAAACACATCGCTTTTGAAGAAATAAGCGGCCAAGCCGATAAACAGAATCAACGGAAACACTTTCACAAACGTCGCCGCCAAGTTCACGCCTGCTGCTTCTTTGATACCGCGCGCCACCAGCCAATAAATCAGCCATGCCGCCGCCGATTCGCCGAGAAATGCCCAAAAGGTATTGCCCTTGCCGAACAGCACAAAATCCGGTGTATCGGTAAACGTGCCGACCGCTTCAAACGCCACCACCAGATAACCGACAATACCCACCGTGGTGCACAACCAATAACCCCAAGCCGAGAAGAAACCGATCATGCCGCCGAAGCCTTCGCGCGCATAAGTGTAGATACCGCCGTCAAGGTCGGGACGCAAACGGGCCAACACCGCAAACGACATGCCCAAGAAAATAATCCCGACACCGGTAATCAGCCAGCCGATAAGCAGGGCTTTCGATCCGGCTACCGAGGCCATGTTTTGCGGCAGGCTGAAAATGCCCGATCCGATCATGGAGCTGATCACCAACGCCGTGAGCGCGGTCAGCCCGATTGTGGATTTGGAAGACATCAATCTCTTTCTGAATTTTTTACGGGGGCGGCAATTTTAACCGATTTACACAAAATCTGCTTAAAAAGGCCGTCTGAAACATACCCTTAGCGCAGGAATCATTTTCAGACGGCCTCTAATGTAAACAGACTTTTCAAATACTTAACCTTCGCCCAGCTTGGCAATGACACGGAAAACCGATATGTTGGGAACACAACTCACTCAAAGAAAGACCGACCATGAACTTAAACAGCTTATTGAATTTGGTTTTGAACAGCGTTCAGAAAAATCACACACCTGCCGCAGGTGCCAACAACGGCAGTTTGCTCGGTTCATTGGGCGGCAGTGCCGTGGCGGCCAGCTTGGTGTCGATGTTGTTGAAAAAGAAAAACACCGGCCCGCTGGCCAAAGTAGGCTCATTGGCCGCGCTGGGCATGTTGGCCTACCAAGCCTACCAAGGCTGGCAGAAAAACAATCCGACCAAGCCTGCGCCGCTGAAAAGTGATTTCGAGCCGAATGAAAGCAAAGCCGAAGAGCAAAGCCGCGTGTTATTGCGCACCATGATTGCCGCCGCCGCTTCAGACGGCCTGATTGATGAAAACGAGAAACAGCTCATCAGCAACGAGAGCGGCGACGATCCGGCCACTTTGCGTTGGTTAGCTGCCGAATACGCCAATCCGGCCGGTATCGCCGACATCGCCCAAGCCGTCGGCAACGACCGCGCTTTGGCTTCCGGCGCCTACCTTGCCGCACGGGTGGTGTGTGACGGAATGTCGCGCAAAGAAATCGTGTTCCTCGCCCAACTGGCCGAAGCACTGAATCTGGACGAAGAATTGGTGGAAAAACTGGAACAGCAGTTGGGTTTGTAATCCGCCGATAGCTGCCGATAGCAAAAGGCCGTCTGAAAGATGATTTTTCAGACGGCCTTTTGCCATTGACGTGTTTGATAGTCGTTTAAAATAGAAATAAGACAAGGCGACAGCGACCGCCGTGTACACCCAGTATATAAGGGAGCCGGCAATGCCGTATTATTTTTATTTTTAAAGACTATTCACACACAAAACTTTCCGCCCTCTTCTCATCGCCGCCTTTGTACACAGCAATTTTCGGATAAGCACACAGCGGCATGCTGCGGCCGGGGAAGGATTTGCCTTTCGCGAGCATCAATTCCGGCGCTTGGCCTTTGTCGTGCCAGTTTTCCAAGGCGGTAAGCGGGTCGAAATCATCAAACGCTTTGCCGCCGCCGCAATGGTTCATGCCCGGCACCATAAACATGCGGCTGAAGTTTTCTGCATTCGGCGTATCGCGCTGCATGGCGGCAAACCAATCACGTTGGTCTTTGGCGGAAAACACCGGATCGGAAATACCGGTTACGATGATGAACTTGCCGCCGTTTTGCCGGAATGCACTCATGTCGGTATCCGTAGCATCGTTGATTTTGCCGGTGGCGTAGGTTTTCGGCGTATCGGTGTCGAAATCGAAACGGCTCAAATCAAAATCAGGCACAGGCGGCGTCATGAAATACCATTTTAGCGAACCGTAGCCAAGCGTAACATTGCGGGCATTCGGTTCGGCGGTTTGCGATGTGCCCAATTTCCAGCGGCGCCAGTCTTCGCCGTTGATGCCCGAATCGTAAAACCAGCCGCTGTAAATCTGCTCGCCCTTGCTGTTTTTCGCACCGTCAAACACGGCTTTGAGTGCGGCGGTTTTGGCAGGGCTCAGTCCGGCCATTTCAGGGCGGAAGCCGCAACTTTCCCACGCGTTAATCACGCCGTCTTTCAAGCCGTCTTTGGCATCGCAGCGGTTCAATACTGCTTGGCTGACTTTATCCAAATCGGCTTGGGTGAGGGCGTTGGCCAAGATTTTGTGGCCGTCTGAATTTTTCGGTGCGATTTTCATCAATTGTTGCGTGTCCCACACTTCGGCCACCGCCGCGCGCGACAAACGGAAACCCGGATTGGCGGCAATCACGCCGTCAAACTCGGTCGGGTAGCGTTGCGCCGCAATCATCGCTTCTCGGCCGCCGTTGGAACAGCCCATAAAATAGCTGTGTTGCGGTGCGCTTTGGTAGAGTTTCCGAATCAACTGCTTGGCCACTTGCGTCACTTTGCCGGTCGATTGATAGGCAAAATCCAAACGCGCCTGCGGGTCGGCACCGAAATCAGGTGTCGGCATCGGGTGGCCGCCGTCCATACTGACCACGGCATAGCCGCGCGTCAAAGCAGGCATGGCGGTTGACGTGCGCACCGGAATGCTGCCCAAAGCCGGCGCGACAAAACCGTCCACCCCGCCACCGCCTTGGAACAGAAACTTGCGGTTCCAGTTTTGCGGCAAACGCATTTGGAACTTGGTGCCGTAAGGTTTGCCGTCCGCACCCGTGCGTGCGCCAATTTCGCCCTCCACCACACAATGCGCCCCTGCCTGCCTATCGGTGGCCGAGCCTCCGGTCAGTGATGACATGCGGTCAGCGCCCACCAATCCATCGTTTGACCATTCTGCCTTGGTGATTCGAGTGTTTTCAATCTGCGCTTGTTTTAAGGCAAAGCATTGTTCGGCCGCAGGCGGATTGTTCGCACTGTCAGGTTGATTCGGGCTGCTGCAGGCGGTGGCTGCAAAGACAGCGGAGAGTGCAAAAGCAAGTTTCGGGTTCATAGGTTCACCTTTTGATTTTAAGAAAGTACCAACCATCATTGATGCAGGAAATCCCAGCGTTGTTTACACTTTTTCTTTTTTCCCCCTGAAGACCCGTTTGGAGATTTCCGAGTGTTGCCAAGAATGCCGAAGGGTACGGCAAAGCCGCATGGCTCTTGATAACGCTCAAAAATCCTGAAACAATTATTCGGGCAAAAAACAAAAACTGTTTTGCATAAAAAGTGTGACAACCCGGCGATTTCCTACACCTTAGGCCGTCTGAAAATTATTCAGTTCAATCGGCGGTAGATTTTTTTGGAGATTTTAATCCCGGCAAAACACAGTGCAAACGCCAATACAATTTGCACGATACCGGGCAAGGCCAACCGTCGCAGCAGTAGGAAATAAAGCCCCCAACCGATGAGGTTGCCGATGATATTGATCACAAGAGTAGGGCGCATGTTTATCCGTTTTGAGTATCTGTGTTCAGACGGCCTCGCATGAAAACGAGGCCGTCTGAAATTCACTTTAAAATAGAACAAGGCGGTGAGCCAGACAGTATAGATAATACGGCTAGGCGAACCAACGCCGTACTATTTTAAAGTGGATTCACTATATTTATAATTTTTCGGCCAACACCCGAATATGCTCAGGACCAATGCCGCAGCAGCCGCCGATAATGTCGGCACCGGCCGCCACCCATTCTTGCGCCCAACGCAAATAGTTCGACGGTGTGGTGTCGGAACGAATTTCGTCCAAGCCCTCGTTGGCGGCATTCATTCCGTCTTCTGCCGGTTCGAAGGCGTTGGCATATACGCCTATTTTCAATGACTTATCTTGCTTTTCCAACGCTAATTTAGCGCATTCCACCGCCGCCAGCATTACTTCCGGACGGCTGCAATTAAACAGCAATGCCTGCGCACCCAAGGCCGCTACTGCCCGCGCTGCTTCCGCCACCGGCTCACCCGAACGCAATACCGGCTCATCGTGTTCGTGCGTGTCTTCCAAGGTAAACGACACCCAAAACGGTTTGCCGTCGTCCGGCAGGCGGGTCTTCCAAAATGCGGCTTCGGCAATGCTGCTTTGCGTTTCTGCCAACCAAATATCGGTATAGGCTTCCAAGCCGTTGATTAACGGGCGCGCCAATTCAGGCGCAGCAGCGGCATCAAATAAATCAGGGCGGTATGAGCCAAACAACGGCGGCAACGAGGCGGCTACTTTCACCGGCTTGCCGCTTTGGCCGGCGGCTTCGCGGGCAAGTTTACCGGCGGTAGCGGCCAAGCTTTCGGCTTCTTGGGCAAAGCGTTGTCCGCCGATATGAAACGGCACCACAGCATAGCTGTTGGCGGTAATCACTTGGGCTCCGGCGCGGATATAGTCGGCATGGGTTTCACGCACAATATCGGGGGCTTCGGTCAAGGCCAACGCCGACCATTCGGGTTGGCGGAACGGTGCGCCGCGGCGGTGCAGCTCGCGCCCCATGCCGCCGTCTAAAATAATGGGTTTCATGTTTGTCTTTCTGATAAGCGGTTCAATCATAAAGGCCGTCTGAAAAGCTGTTTTTAGCTTTCCGGACGGCCTGCTCATTAAGGTTGTTTTTCTTTTTCCGAATCTACTTCTTTGTCGGATTTTTTAAACCAGCGGTCAAAGCGAATGGTGTATTTCAATTCGCCGCCGGAAGATTCGCTGCCGACGCGGGCAATCGCTTGGATAGAGCGGGTCAGTTGGTAAATCAGTTTCACCGACTGATCGGCGCTGGTTAAGCCGTATTCGTAACCAAGATACAATTCTTGCGACAATTGTTTGCCCACGGTCAATACCTGCTCGGCCGGATTGAGTTCGCCGGTTTGGGCGTTGCGACTGCGGCGGCTGGTAAAGCCCAAATCGTCCACCAAGCCTAAGCGGTCGTTGATTTGACCGGCTAACAGGGCGCCGGCGGCTGCGGAAAGGGCGGCTTCGTCGCCGTCGCTGCCGCTGCTGGCACGGTTGAGAATCAGCCACGAGAGTTTGTCTTTTTCGCTCATGGCTTCATTCGCCACCAAGGTAATGCGCGGATTGCTTAAATTGCCCAACACCTCTACGCCCGCCCCAACCGGCGACAGGCGGCGTTCGGCGCGGATATTGAGGTTGGGGTCGCTCAAAGGGCCGACAAAGGAAATCGTGCCTTTGGTGATGTCCAAATCCTGACCATAGGCTTTATACCGGCCTTTAATGACCCTGACCGTACCGATGCCCTGCACTGTTTCACCCGGCCGGGCAGTCAGTTTCAATGTACCGCCCAGGGTGACGTTCAAGCCTTCGCCGACAAAGCGCACGCTGTCGTTTAAGTCCAAATCCAAATCCATGAAAATCGGCGTGGTGGCGGCTTGCTCTTTCGGCGGCTCGCCCAACACCACCACATCGTCATCCAAAGTCGGCATGGACGATTCTTGGAAACCGAATTGGCCGAAGTCGGCTTTCAATCCGCCTACCAAAGACACACCGCGCTGCACGTTATACAGCACTTTGGCTTTGCCGCTTAACGCTAAACGTCGGTTCGGGCGGGAAAGCGTGCGGTATTTGTCGAACACGATATCCACATCGACATCGGGATTCACGTCTTCCAATTCGACACGGCCTTTCAGTTCGACCGTGCCGCCGCGATAGAATTTCAGGCTGTCGATCAGCCAATGGCGGCCTTGCAGACGCGAGCGCAATACGCCGTTGTCCAGAATCAGACCTTGCGCCTGATTGCGGTAATACAGATTGTCGCCGTTGAGCGTGCCGTTAAACAGCGGATCGCCGACGCTGCCGCCCAAATTCACCGCACCAATCAGACGGCCTTTGATGGTTTGGCCGACCGGAATGAAATTGCGGAATACTTCCAAGTTGGCGACATTCAGATTAATGCGGCCGCTCAAAGGCGAAGTATCCAAGCTGTTGCCTTGGCCGATATTAATGGTACCGTCGCCGTTGCCATAATTGGTGTTAAGCTTCAGATTAGAGAGAATGCTCGGTGCCGCCACCCGGCCGCCCAACACAGCGGTGCCGCTGAAGCTGCCGCTCAAACTTTGTGCCGATGGCGGCAAGAGCGGACGTAATGCGGTCAAATCTGAAATATTGGCGTTCACGCGGCCGGTGAGCGGCGCATTGGCCAAATCGCCGCCGAACTGCTGGTTAATGCCGACATCGGCATCCACGCGGCCGAAGCGGCTGTGGCTGTCGAGTTGCGCATCGATGCGGTTGTTTTGGAAACGGGTGCGCAAAGATAAGTTGCCCAAGCCCAAAGGCTGGTTGTTTTGCGGCAGAATCACATCGCCGCCTTGGCGCACGATATTCAAATAACCACGCGCGTTTTCGCTGTACGACATATCCCAATCACCGCCCAACACCAGATTATGGCTGACAGGCGGCCGGTAAAAATTATGCAGTTCGGCCATGTGCAGGTTTTGCGCGCTGCCTTTGGTGGTGATGCCGGTCTGCTTGTCCCACACGAAACTTTGCAGGTTCAACACGCCGCCCATCGCCGCCCATCGCGCCGGACTCATCGCCACGCGTTCGGCGCCGGCTTCCAAGTTCATGCGGTTTTGCAATTTAAGGTTAAATGCGCCGCTGATGTCGAGCACATTCACCACACCTTTCCATTGGTCGAGGTCTTGATTCAGTCCGCCGTTGGCATCAAGGTCGAGCTTGTAGGGTTTGCTGTCCAAAACCATATTGCCGGCGCCGCGAATACGGTGGTTCAGGCCGGTACCGTTCATGCTCAGGTTGATGGCATCAATCACGGTCGGCGTTTCGCCTGCGAACACAATCCGGCCGCCGGCAATTTCGGCAGTCAACGGCTTGGTTACATCGGGAGAGCCTTTGAGTTTGAAATCCAAATCGCGCACATTCAGCAAACCGCCCACACGCAGGGCGCGTGCTTCGCCGGACAAATCGGTTTCCAAGGTTTTGATGCCGCCTGAAAGATCGCCGCCCAAATAACCTTTGGCATTGAGTAAACCGCTCAAGCCGAAACCGAAGCGCGACAAATCAGGCGCACTGATATTCAGATTCAGGCGGTCGCCTTTTTTGCCGAAACTGCCGCTGGTATTGATAACGTTGGTGCCGAGTTTGAGATCGGCCAGCGCACGCGGCAGATGTTGGTCTTCATACAGAATATCGGCCTTACCGCTCAATGACACGCCGTTGAGCATGCTCGGGCCAAACTGCATTTTGCCGCCGAATTTTTGCTTGCCCAATTCTCCCGTCAGCGTGATATTGCCGTTGATATTGCCTACCGGAAGCTGCTTATCCATCTTGCCCGGATTGAAATTTTTACTCACAATATCGAGCTTAAGCAGTTGATTTTTAAATAGCTGAATCTCGCCTCCGGCTGTAATTTCGCCGCCTTCCTGCGGCGTTAATTTCACATCCGAAAGCTTGAGCGCGCGCTGGCCTTGCAGCTTGTCGGTAAGGATGGAAAGCAGGCCGGTAGTGCGGGCAAAACCGCTGTCGAGCGACCAATCGATGTCAGGCGATGCGGTCTCGCCTTTGACGTTGATATTGCCGTTCAGACGGCCTGCAATATTTTGTTGCACCGCATCGGCGGCAACAATGTTTTCCACGCCGATGGCCAAATCCAATTGCTGCTTGACGGTGTCGATGCTGCCCGCTGCTTTCAGACGGCCTTGTTGCAGCAAGCCGAACAGTGCTTCATTGATTTTGACCATGCCTTGCTCGTCAACAGTAAATTCCGCCAAGGCGGTACGCACGGGAATGCCGTTGTTGTCGGCAAAATCGGCTTGAGTATTGCCTAAATCCAGAGAGCCGTCTAAGGTAATGCCGTCGGTAAACGATGGCACGAGAATGGCATCAAAGGTCAGGTTGGCTTTGGGCAGCGACGGCATAAATGCCACCGGATTAATGTTGATGCCCTTCACATGCACTTCGCCGACCATCTCGTTCAGCTGCTTGGCAAATGGATGCATGATGGAATCGGCGTGCAGATGCACATTCTCGCCATCGAGCAGGATTTGCGTATTCACGTCTTGCAGGCTGCCCCAAAAGCGGGTGGTGCCGTGGATGGTTTCTCCTTCCAATTCGCCTTTGGTGTAAATCGCGGTATTGAGTGAAAACGGGCTTTGCAAACCCAACACCGCCGCACCGGCCGATTCGCTCCACGGTGTTTTGGCTTCGGCCAAATCCAAACGATGCTCTTTACGGTCGTAATGATAGGCGGCTTTGAGTTTTTCGATGTAAACGGTTTGCTCATCAAAGCTCGGGCCTAGTGTGATTTTGCCGGTTTCGGCATGGTCAATGAACACGGTCACCGGCAAGTCGATGCTATCGGGCAGGCCGTCTGAAGGTTTGTCTTCTTTCGGCGGGGCGGGCTTGGTGGCAATGGCGATATCGCCGGCAATTAATTTTTTGATGTGCAGGCTCGGGCGGGTCAGTTCAGACGGCACCCATTGCAGCGTAAGCTTGCTGATTTTGATGTCGGCGCCTTTGGTTTCAATCAGCCATTCGTCGCCGCGCACGCCGTCAATCAAGGTGCCTTGCAAGGTTTTTGAGCTGATGTTCACGCCGAACCACGACGGAATTTTGTAGAGACCGAAACGCAAGCCGGATTCGGTGCCGGCCACCCACCCCGCCAAGCCGAACAGGCACAACAACGCGCACAACACCAGCCATGCCAAAACACGCAGCCGGAGGCGTTTGCGCTTAGGCGGCGTTTCAGGAGGCCTGTTATCGGTTGGCGGTGTGCCCGTCGCAGCGGTAGATGCTTGTTCTGTGGTCATGGTGATACGATACAAAAAAATAAAAGTTCGGTTTTCAGACGGCCTTTTAATGCCGTCTGAAGCATTAAAAACGCGTGCCTAAGCTGATGTGCCAGCGAAGTTTTTTGTCCTGATGGCCGTAAGCCACGTCGAATGAAAACGGTGCCACCGGGCTAAACCAGCGCACACCCAAGCCGGTACCGTGTTTCATGGTCATTTTTTTGAAGTTTAGTGCCGCATCACCGACATCATGGAAAACTGCGGCAGAGAAACTTTTAGTTACCGGATATTGGTATTCAAAGCTGCCGACCAACATCGCGCGCTCCGGCAATACCGAGTCGTTCGGGCCGGCCAAACCGATACTGTCGAGCTCATAACCGCGAATCGACGATGCACCACCGGTACGGAACAATAAGCTTGAAGGCACTTCTTCATCTTCGTTGGCATATACATAGCCGGTTTGGCCGCGCACGATGAAGGTGCCGATTTTTTTGTTTTCCGGCGTGAAGAAATAGCCGGCTCGGGCATGAGCGCTCGCCATCATGGTGGATGACAGCACTTTGCCTAAAGTCGCGCCGATTTTGCCGTCAAGATAGTAACCGTTTTCAGGGCGCAGCGTGGTTTCAATGTCTTGGCGCTTCCATGAGGCGGTGAGCATGGTGGCGTGGCTGCGGCCTAAATCATAATCGGTGTCGGGTACTTTGCGCTCTTCAATGATGAATTCCAAACCGACGCGGGCATCAATATTATTACGGTCGCGCACATACCACACCCCGCTGGTGAGGGCGTGTTTTTCCAGATTTTGCGTGGTCGAACGGTTATAGGCCAGATTGGTGGTCCAGTATTTGCCGTTGCTCTTACGCGGCTGGCTGATACCTGCAGCCAAAGTGGTTTCGTATTTGTCCATGTCCCATACCGCCGAACCGATGTAGCCGCGGTTGAACAAATTGTAATAATCGTAAGCGATGCGGCCGCCCAAACCGTATTCCGAATCGTAACGGATACCGGTTTCCAATTTATGCAGCTTCACTTCGCTCACATTCACCTTCACCGGCACTCGGTCTTGGCTCAGGTTATCAAAATCCGCCTGCACCGAAGCGCCGGAATAATGGCCGTTTTGCTCCAAGGCTTGCTGAAAATCAAGCAGTTTATCCAAATCGTAAGGATCGCCCGGCCCAAAACGCGCCATGCCGGAAACGACATTCACCGGATAGCGTTTGGTGCCGGTAATCTGAAAATCGCCGAAATAAATCGGCCGGTTGCTCTCGACCATCACTTCCAAATCGGCCGCATTGCGGTTAGGGTCGATGGTGGCCTGTGAATTAGTGATTTTGGCAAGCGGATATTTTTTACGCGTCACCGCCGAGAGCACAGAAGTTTTGCTGCTGCTCCAGCGGTCTTGATCGAAATTGTCGCCGACCGGCTGCTGCCAGTTTTGCATGGCGTTTTTGTAATAATCGCCGACATCGCCTTCAGACAACACATCGCCGATAATCGCCACGCTGACGTTGTCGATTTTGGTGCGCGGGCCCGGGGTGATGTTGACCACATAGCCGTCGGTGGCGAGATCGTCGCGGATGCTGGTTTGACTGTTGAAATAGCCTTTGGTGCGCAACATGGCCGTTACGTTTTGCGGCGCTTCCTCCGCCAAGAAACCGACTTGCTCTTTATCCAGCTCTTCTTGTTGTTGCTGGGTAATCAGCGGCAAATGGGTTTCCACCATTTCTTTGACTTCGCTGTTGTCGGTTTCGACTTTGACCGGATATTTCGGATCGAGCTTAACCGTTTCCGTGCTCATACTTGGCGGCGTACGTTCCGATTCGGGCACAGGCTCGTAATCATCGGCCCGGGGCACAAACGCATCGGCCGCAAATGCCTGCATACAGGCCATCGACAGCGTGGTAAAGAGAATCGGCGGGGTCAGTTTGTTCATATTGCCAAATATTACGGAAATTCGGAGGTTTCTGATTCTAACACTATTTATACCTTCTTTTAACAGCCGAATCCTGCGCTTACATTGCTTCGGGCCGTCTGAAAATCGGTATATCTTTATCGGGCATAAAAATCGTCAACAATTTTTCACCCATGCTATATATTATGCAAATTAGCCACACAATCTAATATTAATACGGCAATATTATCAATCATAAATTTTTCTATTTCTAATAAATTAGAAATTTTATGCTAAATTATCGGATTTTCTCTCAAAATCTCCACCGATAGTAAGGTTTTATTTTAGAATGT
The DNA here is from genome assembly GCF_014898075.1 of Neisseria yangbaofengii. Taxonomy (NCBI): domain Bacteria; kingdom Pseudomonadati; phylum Pseudomonadota; class Betaproteobacteria; order Neisseriales; family Neisseriaceae; genus Neisseria; species Neisseria yangbaofengii. The sequence goes on along the minus strand of NZ_CP062976.1, from coordinate 2,369,636 downwards.
AATTTATTCTTAACATACTTTTAACACAAGGATGAACGATGTCCAGTGAAAACCCTCTTCTCAACGCAGTCAACAGCGTCAGCCTGGTGAAACAAATCGCCATCGGCTTGGCGCTCGGTATTATTGTCGGCTGGATTGCGCCTAATGCAGGCTTGGCCGTCGGCTTGCTCGGCAGTCTGTTTGTCGGCGCATTGAAAGCCGTGGCACCGGTTTTGGTGTTTATCTTGGTGGTGGCCGCCATTTCGCAACACCGCAAAGGCAACGAAGCCTACATCAAACCTATTATCGGTCTGTACATCATCGGCACCTTCGCCGCCGCTTTGGTGGCCGTGATTGCCAGCATGACGTTCCCGACCCACATCGTTTTATCCAGCGCCGGCGATGTTTCCACTGCCCCGCCTTCCGGCATTGTCGAAGTGTTGAAAACCTTATTGATGAACTTGGTTGCCAATCCGGTGAACGCCGTGGCCAATGCCAACTACATCGGCATTCTGGCATGGGGCTTGGTGTTGGGCTTTGCCATCCGCAACCATGGTTCAGACACCACCCGTCAAGTAGTGGCCGATTTGGCTGATGCAATTTCCACCGTGGTGAAATGGGTGATTAAATTCGCGCCTTTGGGTATTTTCGGCTTGGTCGCCTCTACCGTAGCCGAAACCGGCTTCGGTGCCTTGGCCAGCTACGCCCAACTGCTTACCGTGTTGCTCGGCTGCATGCTGTTTATCGCATTAGTGGTGAACCCGCTGATTGTGTGGTGGAAAATCCGCCGCAATCCGTATCCGTTGGTACTGACCTGCTTGCGTGAAAGCGGTGTGACTGCCTTCTTCACCCGCTCTTCTGCCGCCAATATTCCAGTGAACATGGCTCTGGCCAAGAAACTCGGTTTGCATGAAGACACCTACTCCATCTCGATTCCATTGGGTGCCACCATCAACATGGGCGGCGCGGCGATTACCATTGCCGTATTGTCGCTGGCGGCAGCGCACACCTTGGGCATTCAAGTTGACTTCCTGACCGCACTGTTGCTGAGCTTAGTGGCAACGGCCGGCGCCTGCGGCGCTTCCGGTGTGGCAGGCGGCTCGCTGCTGCTGATTCCGATGGCGTGTGCCTTGTTCGGCATTCCCAACGATGTGGCCATGCAAGTGGTGGCCGTCGGCTTCATCATCGGCGTGTTGCAAGATTCAGCCGAAACCGCGCTGAACTCGTCAACCGACGTGCTGTTTACCGCCGCAGCCGACATGAGCCGCAACCGCGAATAAATGCGATGATATATAAAAGGCCGTCTGAAAATCCGCTGTTGATTTTCAGACGGCCTTTTTCACTGAACCATCAGATGTATAGTGGATTCGCTTTAAAATAGGACAAGGCGGTGAGCCGAAGACAGTATAGATAATACGGTTAGGCGAACCAACGCCGTACTATTTTAAAGTGGATTCACTATACTTCCAAACACGCTGCAAATTCAGTCTCAACAATCTCCATTGATTATTACCTAGTAAAAGGCCGTCTGAATACAATACATTCAGACGGCCTTGATTCATTCTGTGCACACAGGTCAAACGATAAGCCGGGTTCTGTCGTTGGACAGTCATTCCTCTAGTCGCACCATTGCTGATACGCTCCAGCAACCTACCCGAACGCTCGGCGAGCCGCGTCAATGCGTTCTGTTTGGTCTTGCTCCGAATGGGGTTTGGCCTGCTGCGGACTGTTACCAGCCGCACGGTGCGCTCTTACCGCACCTTTTCACCCTTACCTGTGCCTTCCCGCCGGCCTTTTGCACCCTGCTTGCCCCGCCATATTAATGACTGCGGCATTCCGTTTTGCAACGGCACAAAAGGCCGGCGGGAATCATGGCCATCGGCGGTTCTGCTCTCTGTTCCACTTTCCGTCGTGTTACCACGCCCGGCCGTTAGCCGGCATTCTGCTCTTTGGAGCCCGGACTTTCCTCCCCGTAAGCCTTACGCGTTACGCGGCGACTGTCTGTCTGGCCTGTATGCGGAAGCGATTATAACACAAGGCCGTCTGAAATTTGGGGTTAGCAGTTTCAGACGGTTTTGTTTCACTTCACACCGGCAAACTCAATTCTTACGCGCAGTCACAAATTCCGCCAAACGGCGCAAATGAGCGGCTTTGTCGCCGAACGGCTGCAACAAGGCCGCGGCTTCGGCGCTCAGTTTTTCGGCATAGGCGCGCGCTTCGGTTAAGCCCATCAGTTTGACATAAGTCGGCTTGTCATTGTCGGCATCTTTACCTGCCGTTTTGCCGAGTGTGGCGGTGTCGGCTTCGCAGTCGAGCACATCGTCAATCACTTGGAAAGCCAAGCCCAGTTTAGCGGCGTATTGGTCGAGCCGGGCGATGTGTCCGTCGCCCAAATCGGGGCAGGCCAGCGCACCCAATACCACGGCAGCACGAATCAGCGCGCCGGTTTTCAGACCGTGCATTTCTTCCAATCCGGCTTGGTTCATCGCTTTGCCGACATTGGCCAAGTCAATCGCCTGACCGCCGGCCATGCCCAAGCTGCCGCTGGCTTTGGCGAGTGTCGCCAACATGGCCAACTGGCGTGCGGCAGGCAATCCGGTGGCGCGGCTCAATACGTCAAATGCCTGTGCTTGCAGCGCATCGCCGACCAGCAGCGCAGTGGCTTCGTCGTATTGCACATGGCAGGTCGGTTTGCCGCGGCGCAGGCTGTCGTTGTCCATCGGCGGCATATCGTCGTGTACCAAGGAATAAACGTGTACCATCTCAATCGCACCCATGGCTTGTTCGACCGCGGCATTGTCGGCCTCGCCCAATTCGGATGCAGCCAACACCAGCAGCGGACGCAAACGCTTGCCGCCGCCGAGCGTGACATAACGCATGGCTTCGTGCAGCTTGGCCGGTTTGGTGTGTTCAGACGGCAAAAAACGCTCCAGCAGCAATTCGGTTTGCGCTTGGGCTTTTTGCTGCCATGCTTTTAAATCATTCGCTTGGATCAAGGTTGAGCTCCTTTAATTCGCCGGCATCCAAAACCTGCAATTTTTGTTCGACTTCGGCCAGTTTTTCTTGGCAATACTGCACCAATTCGTTGCCTTCCTGATAGGCAGCGAGCGCATCTTCCAGCGGCATATCGCTGCTCTGCATGGATTGGGTTAAGGTTTCCAAGCGTTTCAGGGCTTCTTCAAAGGATTTCGGGGCGGCTTTTTTCATGGGTATCGGGGGGGGGGAAATCAAAGGCTTATTGTAGCATTTTTAAACGCGAAAAGGCCGTCTGAAAGAATCGTTTTCAGACGGCCTTTTTTTATAGAATCCTTAACGCAGCAATTCATCCGTCACACGCCGCAAAAATTCCACGCGTTCGGTTTTCACTTCGCCGGCTTCGGCGGCGGCTTTCACGGCACAGTTGGGTTCGGCGCGGTGGGTGCAGTTGTGGAAGCGGCATTGGCCTGCCAAGTGGCGCAAGTCGGGGAAATAGTGCAGCAAATCAGCGGCTTCTAAATGGTGCAAACCGAATTCCTGCAAGCCCGGCGAATCGATGAGCCGGGTTTCGTCATTTAAATCATACAATTGCGCATGAGTGGTGGTGTGTTTGCCGGAATCGAGCGCGGTGGAAATGTCGCCGGTACGCGCGGCTTGGTTACCCAACAGCGCATTGGTGAGCGTGGATTTGCCCATGCCGCTTTGCCCCAAAAAGATATTGGTGTGGCCTTGCAGAATCGGCTTTAAGGTTTCCGCCCCTTCCGGTGCACACGTTTCCAGCACGCGGTAGCCCAAGGTTCCGTAAAAAGCGAGTTTTTCGCGCCATGCGGCGGTTTCGGGCAAATCGGCCTTGTTCAACACGATCACCGCTTCAATGTCAGCCGCTTCCGCCGCCAATAAGGCGCGTTGCAGCAGGGCTTCGCTCGGGCCTGGAACAGCAGCGGTCACAATCAGCAATTGGCTGACATTGGCCGCAATCAGCTTGGTTTTCCAAGCGTCTTGGCGGTAAAGCAGGCTTTGGCGCGGCAGAAAATCTTCAATCACCGCCTGCTCGGCATTAATCGGGCTGATTTCGACTTGGTCGCCACAAGCAAAATCAACGCGTTTTTTGCGTGTGGTGGCATCATAAGTTTTGCCGTCTTGAGTGCGGACGATATAGCGGCGGCCGTAGCTGGTGATGATTTGGGCGGTGTGGCTCATATCTGGCTTGGGTTTGGAAAAAGCTTATTTTACAGGAATATGCAGCAGGCCGTCTGAAAACTTGGCTTTCAGACGGCCTGCTGATTTGATGTGATTTAGGGTTTAACGTTTTAAGTTCCGTAAATAAAAGTAATCAAACAAATTTTGTCAGCATTGTGCAAAGAAATGTATTTATCTTTTATTTTCAATTTATTAAAACCAAAAATAATTATTCTGAAGCAAACGGCAGTGCCAAGTGTTTGTTAATGTAATTGTGCGTAATTGCGGCTTGCGGTGTCGAATGTTAACTTAAAGCCATCCGGCCGATACCGACACACTGCTTTTCAACTTCGGCCTAATTCCTTGATGCCGAATCAATTTTTTAATATTCACATCAGCCTTACGCAGTTTGCCGGACACTTTGCCGGAAACGTCTCCCATCCCCATCAGACCGAAAGGATCATGTGATGAATCTGAATACCATTAAAACCATCCAATCCAAGCAATCTTACCCGAGCGTGACCATTACGCTGCCGACTTACCGCACCTCGCCCGACAATGAAAAAGACATTATCCGTTTGAAAAATCTGGTATCGGAAGCCGTAACGCGTCTGCAAGAAGAATTCGGCAAACGTGAAACCGCGCACATCGTCGATGAAATCAACCGCTTGGCCGAATCGGTGGATAACCAATACAACCTCGACGGCTTGGTGATTTTCGCCAGCGCGGAATATGCCGAATTATTCCGGCTGCCCTTCCGTGTTCCGGAGCGCGTGACCATCGCCGACAACTTCCTGACCCGCGATTTGGTGTTTGCAATGAACCGCAGCCCGCTGTATTTGCTGACTGTTTTGAGCGAACACGGCACTCGATTGTTTGTCGGCCGCCGAGAATATTTGGACGAAGTGCATAATTTCGGTTTCCCGTTCAGCGTGGAAAACGAAGTCGCCGAAGCCAACCCGGGCCAAGACATCAGCCATGTGCGCGACCAAATCGTCACCGATAAAATGCGCGAAGTCGGCCAAGCCTTGTTGGAGGCCAAAAAACAATTGTCCGCCCCGATTGTGGTGGTGGGCGTGGACCGCAACATCGGCCACTTCAACAATGGCGCAGGCATCGGCGAGCAAGTGATGCTGTCTATCCACAGCGGCCGCAACAGCGACAACCCCTATGAATTGGGCAAAACCGTTTGGCCGGAAATCAAAGAAGCGCTGTCTGCCGAACGCGCCAAAGTGTTCGACGAATTAAACAATGCCAAAGGCAACAAACTGTTTGTCGGCGGCCTGAACGAAGTATGGCAAGCTGTTTCAGACGGCCGCGCTGAATTGCTGGCGGTGGAAGAGGATTTGCACATTCCGGCCAAGGTAAGCGAAGATGGCCGCAAGCTTACCGAAATCAACATCGAAGATGCCAAAGGCGAACACGCTTATGAAGACATCGTCGACGAAATGATTGAAAAAGTATTGGCAGCCGGCGGCCGTGTACGTTTTGTCGACAGCGAAGCCTTGGGCGAATATACCGACCGCGGCTTGGCAGTAGTCACTCGTTATTGATTTGAATCATGCGATTAAATAAAAAGGCCGTCTGAAAACTTAGTTTTCAGACGGCCTTTGATGTTGCTTCAACAAGCTTGAATGCGGTTTGCCAATTCTTCTGCTTTACCCACATACAAAGCCGGGGTCAATGCCAACAATTGCGCTTTGGCATCGTCAGGAATCTCCAGCGACTCGACAAACATTTTCAACACTTCCGGCGTGATGCCGTCTTTGCCGCGGGTGAGGTCTTTCAGTTTTTCATACGGATTGGCGACACCGTAGCGGCGCATGACGGTTTGAATCGGCTCGGCCAAGAGTTCCCAAGTGGCATCCAAATCGGCGGCCAAGGCAATCGGGTTTACTTCGAGTTTGTTCAGGCCGCGCAGATGGGCAACCAAACCCAATACGGTATAGCCTACGCCTACGCCCATATTGCGCAACACGGTGCTGTCGGTCAGGTCGCGCTGCCAGCGGGAAACCGGCAGTTTTTCCGACAAAAAACCCAACACGGCGTTGGCCATGCCGAGGTTGCCTTCGGAATTTTCAAAGTCAATCGGGTTGACTTTGTGCGGCATGGTCGAGCTGCCCACTTCGCCGGCTTTGACTTTTTGCTTGAAGTAGCCCAGTGAAATATAGCCCCATACGTCGCGGTTGAAATCGATCAAAATGGTGTTCACGCGGCTGACGGCTTGGAAAAACTCAGCCATGTAGTCGTGCGGTTCGATTTGGATGGTGTACGGATTGAAGGTCAGGCCGAGGCTGATTTCCACGAAATTGCGACAATGGTTTTCCCAATCGACATCGGGATAAGCAACCATGTGCGCGTTGTAGTTGCCGACTGCACCGTTGATTTTGCCCAAAAATTCCTGTGCCTGCAGATGCTTGGCTTGGCGTTGCAGACGGTACACCACATTGGCGATTTCTTTGCCGACGGTGGTCGGGGTGGCCGGTTGGCCGTGGGTGCGGCTCATCATCGGCACGGCTGCCAATTCGTGCGCCATTTCGGTGAGCTTGGCGATGATTTCGTCCAATTCCGGCAGCAACACAGCTTCGCGCGCTTCTTGCAGCATCAGGGCGTGTGACAGGTTGTTGATGTCTTCACTGGTGCAGGCAAAGTGGATAAACTCGCTCGCCGCCGCCACTTCCGGCACACCGGAAAAACGCTCTTTCAGCCAGTATTCGATGGCTTTCACGTCATGGTTGGTGGTGGCTTCGATGGCTTTGACCGCCGCCGCATCCTCAAGCGAGAAACCGGCAATCACTTTGTCGATTTCGGCAATGGTAAAGTCACTGAACGCAGCCACTTCGCTGATTTTCGGTTCGGCAGCCAAAGCTTTGAGCCATTCCAGCTCGACTTTGACACGGGCTTTCATCAGGCCGTATTCGGAAAAAATCGGGCGCAGGTCTTCAGCGGATTTGGCGTAGCGGCCGTCTAACGGGGAAAGGGCGGCAATGGGGTTAATCATGATGGTTTCCTATGGGAACATGTGGATTTCGGAGCAGGAAAAGCGGCAGCTTCCAACGTGATGTGTCGGGTTCGGCCGGCCGCCGACGAAATTGGTGGGAATTATACGCGAATTTTGCGTAAAAATCCTGATGACAGACCAACTTAATGTGTCCGGCTTGGCTGATTTGACAATAGTTTTTAGGTAAGCAAAGGCCGTCTGAACATTCGGACGGCCTAACGATTAGATTAATCATGATCCAGCACCAGCGCCTTCACCCACGCCGATACTTCGCGAACGCGTTTGCGCCACATCACTGCCGCCGAATCGCCACAATTACGCCCGGCAAAGGTTTGCAGGTTTTTTTCCGGCCATTGATGCCGTGCCAGCCACAAGCCGCGCGGTAAATGAAAACCGTCGCTGACGATGATAATGTCGTGATGATCTTTTAGAAGCAGGGTGCTGAATTTGATGTTTTGATAGGTGGTTTCAGATTGGTTTTCCAGCCACACGTTTTCAGACGGCACGCCCAGTTTCACCGCCATATCACGCATGACTTCCGCTTGATTGCTGCCATCGGCATCCGTGCCGCCGCTCATCAACAGATAATCCGCTTTGCCCGCCCGATAAAGCCACACGCCGGCTTCCACGCGGCTGCGCAAACACGGATTGGGCTTGCCGCGACGGTTGACAATATTGCCCAACACCATCGCCACATCGGCTTTGTGAGGCGGATGATGCTCGGATTGGCGCACGGCATTTTGTTCGCCGCGGTATACGGCGTAGAGCGCAGCAGTAAAAGCCAGCAGCGCCATCACGATAAGATAAAGCAACATTTTGTGTATTTTCATAAAAAGGAAAAGGAGAGGCCTTTGGAAACCCTGGATTTAAGTGCAGTTCGAAACGAGGGCAGCGCAGAAAGCGCAGACGTATCATCCAGACAGACAAGCTTTTGGGCGGCACATAGCGAAGAAATGTGCCACAGACGGGGAGTGTTTGCACAAGTCTCAGGTGTAGAAAATCCCGGCGTTGTTTACACTTTTCCTTTTTTGTCTGAAGACCGGTTTCGGGATTTTCGGGTGTTGCCAAGAATGCCGAAAGGCACGGCAAAGCCGCATGGTTCTTGATAACGTCCGAAAACCCTAAAACAATCGTTCAGGCAAAAACAAAAGCCGTTATGCATAAAAAAATGTAAACAACCCGGCGATTTCCTACAGCTCAGGCCGTCTGAAACCGACCGAGAGGTTAATAATGCCCTTTTAAGCCGTTTTTAACAATAGCGGCAATTTCCCGGGTCAGAGAATAGGCATAACCGCCATGAGGCTCGGTGCAATGCGGTGCGGCATAAAGCTGGATGTTCTGCGACCATTGTTTTTCCGCCATCCAACGCGCGCGCGGCAGATGAAAACCGGCGCTGACAATCACCACATTTCGGCTGTCTTCAATTTTCGAGCGGCTGAAAATGATGTTTTCAAAAGTATTGGCAGACTGATCTTCCTGTAAGATGGCATAAGACGGCACACCCATTTTCTCGGCAATAGCCTGCATATTGCGCGAACCGTATTGATGATCACGGTTAATTCCGCCGCTCATCACCAGTGCCTTCACTTTTCCAGCTTGATACAATTCGGCACCGGCCTGCACCCGCGCCACCAAACAAGGATTCAGACGGCCGTTTTCATACGCCTTGGTCGACAGAATCACCGCCTTATCCGCAGGGCGGATTGAATCAACGGTTTGGCGGGTATAACTGTAATCTTGCCAGAGCAGCCATACAAACACCAACAAAACCGACCACACGGCCAGCCCTAAACATACGGCAATTTTTTTCAGCATAATTTCATTAAAAACGGAATAACTTTGTTTGGAACATAATTCACAGATTGAGTTCAATCCAAAAAGGCCGTCTGAAACGTTTCAGACGGCCTCTATATCATTGAGCCTTTACACACCCTGTTTCAAACCGGCTTCGATAAAGCCGTCCAAATCACCGTCCAACACGGCTTTGGTGTTGCCGACTTCATAGCCGGTGCGCAAATCTTTAATGCGCGACGAATCCAACACATACGAACGGATTTGGCTGCCCCAACCCACATCGGATTTGCCTTCTTCCAAGGCTTGTTTTTCTTCGTTGCGTTTGCGCATTTCCAAGTCATACAGCTTGGCTTTCAGCATGTCCATCGCCGCCGCTTTGTTGGCGTGTTGCGAACGGTCGTTTTGGCACTGCACCACGATACCGGTCGGTTCGTGGGTGATGCGCACGGCAGAGTCGGTTTTGTTGATGTGCTGACCGCCGGCGCCGGATGCTCGGTAGGTGTCGATGCGCAAATCGGCGGGATTGATTTCCACTTCGATACTGTCGTCGATTTCGGGGTAGACAAACACCGATGAAAACGATGTGTGGCGTTTGTTGTTCGAGTCAAACGGCGAGTAGCGTACCAAGCGGTGCACGCCGGTTTCGGTGCGCAACAGGCCGTAGGCGTATTCGCCTTCCAAGCGGATGGTCGCGCGGTTGATGCCGGCGATTTCGCCTTCGTCTTCTTCCAAAATTTCCACTTTGAAACCGCGGCGTTCGGCAAAACGCGAATACATGCGCAGCAACATGCCCGCCCAGTCTTCCGCTTCCGTGCCGCCCGCACCGGCGGTAATGTCGATGAAGCAGTTGTTCGGGTCGGCCGGCTGGTTAAACATCCGTTTGAATTCGAGGTCGGCCATTTGTTTTTCCAAACCGGCCACGTCTTTCTGCACGGCGGAGAAACCTTCTTCGTCGTTTTCTTCGACCGTCATTTCAATCAACATGCGGTTGTCGTCGATACCGGTGGCGATGGTGTCGAGCGTCAGCACGATGCCTTCGAGGATTTTGCGTTCTTTGCCGATTTCTTGGGCTTTTTTCGGATCGTTCCACAATTCGGGATCTTCCGACAGGCCGATGACTTCTTCCAAACGGTCTTTCTTGCCTTGGTAATCCATGTACACGCGGATGTCGGCGCTGCGCCGTTCCAAATCGTCTAAGGTGTTGTTCAACTGATTAATAACTTCAGCTTCCATGATTTTCTTGTGCTTTCAAAATTTTAGGGGCGTATTGTACTGGATTTGCGTGTTTTTTTCTATATGGCGAAGCCAAGTAACAGACCGTCTGAAACATGGCTTTTCAGACGGCCTCAAACCTCAATACCGATACGCCGACAATTTGCGTTTGATTTCCGGCAAAGCGGCACGGGCGGCTTGTTCGCCCAATTGAATGGCGCGTTTTTTCCGGTCGAAACCGCCGATAGAGCCCAATTCCAATACCTGCGGCTTGATGACTACGCTGGCCTTACCCAATTCGTTCTGCAGCGAGGTGGTGCTCATGATGTTGAGCGTTTGGTCGAGATACGAGAAAAAATCGCGGCTGACGTTTTTCACCGGTTTGGCGGAAATATCCACCGCAATCACGAAATTGGCGCCGAGGTTTTTAGCGGCAGTCACCGGCACGGGCTGCGACAAACCGCCGTCAACATAGCGGCGGCCATTGATGACCGCAGGCTGGAATACGTTCGGAATCGAAGCCGATGCGCGCACGGCTTGGCCGGCATTGCCGCGGCTGAATTCCACCGCTTTACCGCTTTCAAAATCGGTGGCCACGGCGGCAAATTTACGCGGAAAACGTTCCATCGGTTTGCTGCCCACTTTTTGATTGATGTAGGTTTGCAGTTTTTCGCCTTTGATGAAGCCGCTGGTCGACAGTGTTAAATCCACCAAATCGGTTTTGCCCAAGATTTCGGCTTCCAATTCCAAACGGTCGGGCGACATACCCGAAGCGTACAGGCTGCCGACAATCGAACCTGCCGATGTGCCGCTCACGACATGCACGGGTATGCCGTTTTCCTGCAAAACTTTGATGATGCCGATGTGGGCAAAGCCTTTCGATGCACCGCCGCCGAGCGCAAGGCCGATGACGGCTTTGGGTTTGGCTTTGACAACAGGTTTTTGCACGGTCACCGGTTGGTTTTGCGGCGAATCGACGGTGCAGGCGGCTAAAGCCAACACGCCGGCAGACATCAACACATAACGGAATGCGGTAGAGAACAGGTTCATGATTTCAGACGGCATTTTATGAATAATCCAGTCGTAAAGGAAAATGAAATTATGGCACAAAACGAAAATGCCGTCTGAAAATTAATCTGAATTTTCAGACGGCATTTTATGTGTTATCGCAAGCCTTTAGCCGTAGGAAACCGCCGGGATTTCCTACACTTTAGCTTTGATGCCATTCCACGTTTTCACTCAGGAAACCGCCGCTTTGGTGCAACCACAATTTGGCATACAGACCATTTTTGGCCAACAATTCGGCATGTGAGCCTTCTTCGATGATGCGGCCTTTGTCCAGCACAATCAGGCGGTCCATCGCAGCGATGGTGGATAAGCGGTGGGCGATGGCAATGACGGTTTTGTTTTCCATCATTTTGTCGAGGCTTTCCTGAATCGCCACTTCCACTTCCGAATCCAACGCGCTGGTGGCTTCGTCGAGCAACAGAATCGGCGCATCTTTCAGCATCACGCGGGCGATGGCGATGCGTTGGCGTTGGCCGCCGGAAAGTTTGACACCGCGCTCGCCAACATGGGCATCGTAGCCGCGGCGGCCTTTGGAATCGGAAAGATTAGGAATGAAATCGGCAGCTTCGGCGCGCTCGGCAGCTTGACGCATTTCTTCATCGGTGGCTTCAGGACGGCCGTAGATGATGTTGTCGCGCACGGAACGGTGCAGCAGCGACGTGTCTTGCGTCACCAAGCCGATTTGCGCGCGCAGGCTCTCTTGAGTCACATCATTCACATTCTGGCCGTCAATCGAAATGCGGCCGCTTTGCGGTTCGTAAAAGCGCAACAGCAGATTGACGATGGTCGATTTGCCCGCGCCGCTGCGGCCGATTAAGCCGACTTTTTCACCCGGTTTGATGGTGAGGTTGAAACCGTTCAACAGCGGCTTGCCGGTTTCGTAAGAGAAATCGACATGCTCGAATTTAATCTGGCCATGATCCACTTTAAGCGGCAGCGCTTTAGGTTTGTCGAGAATGGTGTGCGGCTTGGTCAGGGTAGACATACCGTCGTTGACGGTACCGATGTTTTCAAACAGACGTGCCGATTCCCACATGATGTATTGCGACAAACCGTTCACGCGCAAGGCCATGGCGGTCGCAGTCGCTACAGCACCCACGCCGACCGAACCTTGCTGCCATAACCAAATGCCCAAAGCGGCGGTGGAAAGGGTCAGCGCGGTGTTCACGAAGAAGCTGCAGGTGTGCAGCAGTGTCGCCAAACGCATTTGCGCGTGTACCGTTACCATAAATTCCTGCATCGACTGCTTGGCATACGCTGCTTCACGTGCGCCGTGGGAGAAGAGTTTGACAGTGGTGATGTTGGAATAGGCATCGGTGATGCGGCCGGTCATCAGGCTGCGGGCATCGGCTTGCGCGGCGGCGGTTTTGCCCAGCTTCGGAATTAAAAAGCGCATCACCAGCGAGAAGCCGATAATCCAGCCGATAAACGGCAGCAGCAGCCATGAATCAAGCGCCACCAAAATTACGCCGGAAGTGATGAAATATACCAGCACATACACCACCATATCGGCAATGGTCATCACCGCATCGCGCAGGGCCAGCGCGGTTTGCATCACCTTGGCCGACACGCGTCCGGCAAATTCGTCTTGATAAAAGCCCAAGCTTTGATTGAGCATCAGGCGGTGGAAATTCCAACGCAAGCGCATCGGGAACACGCCTTGCAGCGTTTGCAGGCGCAGGTTGGACGCGAAAAACGTCCACACCATCGAAAACAGCATCATCGCCACCATGCCCGCCAGTGCCAGGCCTTTTTCGGCAAACAGCGTTTCGGGCGTGTATTGGCCGAGCCAATCGACGACTTTACCCATGAATTGGAACAGCAAGGCTTCCATCACGCCGATCACTGCCGTCGCCAACGCCAGCACGACAATCCATTTGCGCACGCCGTCGATGCTGCTCCAAATGAAACGCCATAAGCCTTTTTCCGGCGTAGCGGGTGCAGCGGCCGGATAGGGATCGATACGCGACTCAAACCATGAAAATATTTTATTAATCATATTGTTATGTGTTTTTAAAATCAAATGTTCCAGACGGCCTTTTACAATAGGGCAGGCCGTCTGAAACATTTTGAGAAAAAGTTTTAGAAAATATTTGTGAAAACGATATGGGTAATTTTACTGGAAAAACAGGGGCAAGGCGAATGCTAAACCGGCAAACCACCCCGCGGCGCATCAATCATAACGCCCATACCGGCGCGGATACGCGGGATAGCCTGCCGGATAGCCCGCCGGCGTGCTGTCTTGATAAATAACGGTCGTGCCCGGCGGCGCGTTGACATTGACGGTTTTGCGAATCACCGTTTCCGAGCGCGTCGGCAAATCAATCACGGCGGTACGGCCGTAGGGCGTTTCGTGGTATACGCAGCCACCGAGTAAAATCAGTGCGGTGAACAAAAGCAGTTTCATGGTTTGACCTGATGGGAAATAAAAAGGTTGGGCGGTAGGTTGGGTCAAGACCCAACCTACCGAACTACAGGCCGTCTGAAACTTTCAGACGGCCTGTTTCATTCAGGTTTCCGGCCTATTTTCAATGTATATAGGACAAGGGGAACCGGCATTCTGAATGCACAGTAGATACAGACTGTCTTGCAAAGCATAACAAAAAGAAAGAAAAAAGACGTATTGTAAAAATTTTTATTGGTCAAACGGCCTGATCCATATTCTTGCGGATAAATGCTGATCTCTGTCTGATGATAACCCAATACAATGATAATTAGACAGCTTAGCCAGATTATTTTCGGCAATTGGGCAACAGTAACCCCGTTTCTGCGCCAAGCACCCATAAAAATACCGCCCACCGTAGCCAAAACTGCGGAAAAGGCATTGGTTACTTTGGCGGCAAACGGATAATTGGATGGCCGGTAATAACCGTCGGCAAACACGGAATCGTCAACCAAACGGTTTAAATAGAAATCCAACCCGCCGGCAAGGTGCGCCGGAAGCAGGATAAACAGGAGGGCGGTTAAAATTAAAATACCGTAAATATAGATATGATTCGATTTGTTTTCTATTCATGAAAAGTTCCTAAAGGCCGTCTGAAAATTTCAGACGGCTTTTTTTAAGCCGGTTTTTCATATAAACCGTTTATTGTGTTCTCTTCCCGGTATTCTTTCCACTCAAGCAAAAAAGTTGAACTAAATGCCAAAATAAATCTGATACCAAGGTATATCGTTGTATTTTTACAGACCATAGCGAACAAATATAAAAAAACAGTATTGTGGAAAGATTCGCTTGTCCCCCAGCTTCTGCTTGTTGATTTTGAAAATTCCATAGGTTCTACAGTTAACCAGATACTGAAAATAGTCAGCGGCAGCATAACTAATACCAACAGCAACGGATCGGTTTGAGAAAAATCATATTTTTTCCAACCTTGTGAAAATGCTGCTATAAACGCTGCAGCAGCTGCAAAGACAAAAGAAAAACTGTTGGTCAGTTTCGCCGCAAACGGATAGGCTTCGGGTTTGTAATACCCTTGGCCGAACAAATATTCGTCCACGAAAACAGCCACCTGATTTTCGACAGGGCTTACTGCATGTGAAGGTGTCAATAAAAATACCACAATCGGAAAAAACAATACTGTCCAAAAGAACCATTCTTCAATTTTTTCTCAGGCATAAAACTCACTCCTATAGGCCGCCTGAAGGTTTCAGACGGCCTTACCAAACTATTTCTTCTTTGCACGGTACTCTTGCCACTCAATAAGAAAAGTAACCAGAAATGCTAAAATAAATCTAATTGCAAAATAAATAACTACCGTTTTTGACAGCATGGCAGTCATATAAAAAAAATAATTATTGTAAAAAGAAGCTTTAGTTCCAAAACTTCTGCCTTGAGATGTTGAAAATTCCATATGCACAACACTTGTCCAAATAAAAAATATCAACAATACGACAAGAATAAATCCTGCAAATATGGTATTTTTTTCCGGAAAATCATATTTTTTCCAACCTTGAATTACCGCAGCAATAAAAGCAGCGAAAATTGCAAAAATTAAAGAAAAACTATTGGTTATCTTAGAGGCAAACGGATAAGCATCAGGCTTGTAATAACCATGCCCGAATAAATAATTATCCAAAAATTCTGCGAATTCCTTTTGTCCTGCAGTCTCGGCATAAACAGGGCTAAATATAAAAACCGCGATTGGAAACAATAGGACTACCCAAATCATAAAGGCATCAAATTTTTTATTAGGTCTATTGATATTTGACATATTTTTATCCCATATCAGGCCGTCTGAAAATTTCAGACGGCCTTTTCATTTAATACATAATGTAATCATCGTAAATATCAGGCATACCGATATCGGGCGTTACCATATCGGGATAGACAACGGTCTCGTCGGCAGGGATAGGATTTTCCGTTACGGGCTGGGACAACAAACTTTCTTGATTTTCGTAATACAGGAACATCTCGTCGTCTATCCGCGAACCATCGGGCAAGATATTTTCGGGGCTGTCGTATCCGATTACCGTTTTATTTTCGGCAATCGGCAGTTCAGCCAAAGTCGCTTCGGTGGCTTCAGCAGGTACGTCTTCAACCTGTTCGGTTTGTACGGTGGAATCCGTACCGTTTTGCGCTGCCGCTACGGCTTCGGCTTGTGCTTTTTCTAAAAACGTTTGTGCGACGTTTTCAGACGGCGTAACCGATGTTTCTTTGGCCTGTACAATAAAATTTCCCTCGCTGGAAATACCGCCGACGATTTCCACTTTATCGGCCTCTATCTCGATATTGTCAAACCGCTGATTACCGAAAATAGTCACATTGTCAGCACGGAGGCGCGCATCGATAGGCAGGTGCATATCACCGACCAGTACCAAATCCGTCACATCATCTACCGGGGCAGACAGTATGGAATTACCTTTGGATATTTCGGATTCGATAAAATCCGCTACATTACTAATGGCTATTGTTAAGCCAATACCAACACCCAAAGCTACAAGACCTCCAGCTAATGGAGTTCCTGCTAAAGTTAGCATAACTCCTAATGCTCTTGCCGTTCCCAACGCAGCCGCTCCACCTGCCGCGCCAACCATGATTTTCGCAAACTGCCCGTATACGCTGTCCCAGTTGGACTGGGTATCTTCATGGTAAGCCTTGTTCAGACGGCCGCCGAGTTCCAAGATATCCAATCCGTTGCTCGCGCCGCCGGCCAATTTGCCCGCCACGCCCATAAGATAGGCTTTGCCGGCGTTTTCTCCGCCGATTTTGTGTATTTCTTTTGCTTCTTGGCGCATGGCTTCGACGGTTTCGGCCAAAGCGCCGGGATTGCGGGCGTAAAAATCGGCGGCATCGGCGGGCATTTGGCCGTTTTGGAACGTAATCATCCCGTTGGCGTAGGTGGCGGCCAATTCGCTTTTGAGTTCGGCGGTTCTCTGCAGGATTTGCGCCCGCTCTTCCAAAGGTTTGGCCAAAAGGTCGGTGGCGGTATTGATTTGGGAAGCAATATCCCCGGCCAGAGATTTGGCGGTTTCTTCGGGGTGCGGTTGGGGCACGTTTTCAGTTGGTGGTGTACTACCGGCATTTTGTGAAAAGTCGGCATTTCCGCTTGCGGCGGGGTCGAAATAGGCGGATCCGCCCATGTCCGTATAGGGGGCATTATCGATAACAATGGGCAGGCTATCGTCGGCAAGGGCATGGTTTACGCCGCCTGACGGCCTTGATCCTGTAACGACAATGGGACTTAATTCAACATTTTGCCCCATTCCGCCGCCGGAATCAAAGCCGGTTCACTGGAAATAACTTCATATCCGACACCGTTTATAGCGGCTGCGGCTTTATGGGTTTCATCGTCGCATACGTAATCGCAATACGGGCAGCAGGTTTCACTCATTATCCATTACTTCCTTGTTAATATTAATAATTCTTATTTACAAAACATGAAGGCAACAGGCCGTCCGAAAAGTTTCAGACGGCCTGTTGTTTAAATATATTTATTTGATTTTATTCAGTTTTTATTTTTGGTTTACTTCAGTAAATTCTTCAAAGCCAAGCGCACGCCTTCACCGACGTCGGTGCCTTTCGGAATGCCTTTCACCGCCGCTTTGGCTTCGCGCTCGTTGTAGCCCAAGGCCAGCAAAGTGCTGACAATGTCGTCGGTTTCGTCTGCGCTCTGGGTTGGGGCAAACAGGCCGTCTGAAATATTTTCCGACACCAGCTTGCCGCGCAATTCCAGCACCATGCGCTCAGCGGTTTTCTTGCCGATGCCAGGCGCGGAAGACAGACGCTTCACGTCTTCTTCAGCCACCGCCTGTGCCAGTTCGTCGGCGTTCATGGCCGATAAAATGCCTAAGGCGGTTTTGGCACCGATGCCGCTCACCTTTACCAATTGGCGGAAAGTCGCCCGCTCTGCCGCCGTGGCAAAGCCAAACAGCAAATGCGCATCTTCGCGCACCGCCAATTGGGTATAAAGCTGCACGGTTTCATTCAATGCAGGCAGGTTGTAAAAGGTTTGCATCGATACATCGACTTCATAGCCGACGCCGTTGACATCAATGACGATTTGCGGCGGCTGTTTGTCGATGAGTTTGCCGGTGAGTCTGCTGATCATAAAAAGCTCTGGGTTAAGTGGAAAAGGCCGTCTGAAAACATAATGTTTCAGACGGCCTCATTATACCAAGTTTAGCGAATCAAACGGCCTTATCATCAAGACAGGCCGTCTGAACGGTTAAATCGTCGAATCTACGCTGCCGTATGCCAAGCTGCGGACACGGGTTTGGGCTTCATCCGCACGCTCTTGCGCAGTAAACGGACCCATGCGCACCACATATTCGTGGCCGCGTTTTTCAACCGCCATTTTCGGGCTGGTCAAAGAAGAAGCCAGCTGCTCGGTGGTGCGGTCGATGTAGGCCTGTGCATCACGCTCGGTACCGAAGGCTTTCAAATCCACATAGATTTCTTGTGCAGGCGACAAGGCGGCAATGGCAGCCGGCGCGGTATTTTTCGGGCTAACGGCTTTAGGTGCAGCAGCTTGTTGCGGTTTTACGCCCGGCACAATCTGCTCGATTTTCACATGAGCCGTGCCTTGGTTGATGAAACCGAGTTTTTGCGCGGCGGCTTTGGATAAATCCATTACGCGGTTGCCATGGAACGGACCGCGGTCATTTACGCGCACAATCACGCTTTTGCCGTTGCGGGTGTTGGTCACTTTAGCGTAGCTCGGAATCGGCAGGGTGCGGTGGGCAGCGGTCATGGCGAGCATATCGTAATGCTCGCCGCTGGCGGTTTTGCGGCCGTGGAATTTGTCGCCATACCATGAAGCGTTGCCGCTTTGGCTGAACGACGATACTTTAGTCATCGGTTGGTAACGTTTGCCTGCTACTTTGTAGCTGCGGTTGGCAGAAGGGTGCAGTTTCTCAGCACGCACGATGCTGTCTTGCTGGGTCACGATGATTTCGCCGGCCTGCTTGGCCAACAGCGCACCTTTGGCGGTTTGCGCCGATGCGTTACCGATGGAGAAAACGCCGATGGCAACTGCCGTCAGCGTGGCGAATAAAGTATGGCGGCTTAAGGTCAAAACAAAATCCATTCTTGAGTTAATCACGCAAAGCGCCGATGTTTTCAAGAAAACACCGACACTTAAATCACGACTGTTCAGACGGCTTGTTGATTACATACCGCCCTGATAATCGTTTTGCCGCCACGCTTCAAACAGCATCACGGCAACAGTGTTAGATAAATTCATGCTGCGGCTATCCGGCAGCATAGGCAAACGAAGCTTTTGCCCGGCAGGCAGCGTATCGAGAATTTCCGCCGGCAAACCGCGCGTTTCGGGTCCGAACAAAAACACATCGCCCGGCCGGAATTCGGCTTTGTCGGGGCGGGTTTTGCCTTTAGTCGTCAATGCGAAAATGCGGCGGCCTTCGAGTGCTTTCAAGCAGGCTCCGAAATTCTCGTGTACCGTCAGTTTTGCAAACTCATGATAATCCAAACCCGCGCGCTTCATTTTGGTGGAATCGAGCGGAAATCCGAGTGGTTTGACTAAGTGTAATTCCGCGCCGGTATTGGCACACAATCGGATGATATTGCCCGTATTCGGGGGGATTTCAGGTTGATACAAAACGATAGTAAACATATAAATCAGTCACTTAGAGTCAGGTAAGATGCCACAGCATCGTGGTGGTGTCAAAGTTTTTAGCTATCTTTTCAATTGCGAACGCGCCAAACACCAGCAATAAACCGCGCTTGCGCCCGATGCTTTCAGCATTTTCGCCAATTCGTTTAATGTTGCACCGGTGGTCAACACATCATCGATTAACAATATCTTACAGTTTTCAGGCAAAGGCTTGTTTATTTTGAAAATGTTGCGCACATTACGCCGTCGCTCATCGCTTTTGAGCGTGCTTTGCGGCGGTTTGTGGGCGCGCTCGACCATTTGGCGCGGCAACACTTGCCAGCCGTATTCACGCGCCAAGCTTTCGGCCAATTCTTCGCTCTGATTGAAGCCGCGATAAAACCGTCTGGCTTTGCTCAACGGCATGGGCAGCACGAAATCAATCTCGGCAATATCCAGCCAATCCGGCGCATGGCGGCGCATTAAATCCGCCAACGGCCGCCGCATGCTCATGTCGCCCAAATGTTTGAACTGATGCACCATGCCGCTGACCGGCGCCTCATAATACACCGAAGCCCACATCCGCTCAAATTTCGGCGGCTTTTTCTGACACTGGCCACACACCGCCCCGCCGACAATCTGCCGAAAACACAAAGGGCAGCTATTGACCGCATCGGTAAAGCTTTCTGACAAATCGGCCAAGCAGCCGCGACACAGGCCGTCTGAAGCAGAATCGTGGCATAATACGCAGCGATGGGCGCGCCACCACGAGCGTTGTTTCATTCTGCGCCAATAAGAAAGAAAATCCATGCCACACTCTGCGAAAAAAGTTTATCTGATTCACGGTTGGGCGGCCAACCGCCATGTTTTCGACGATTTCATACCGCGTTTGCCGCACAATTGGGCAATCCACGCGCTGAACCTTCCCGGCCACGGCGGTGAGCCTTTTACCGACGATTTCGACATTGCCGCCGTAGCTGACCATTACGCCGCACAAATCGACACGCCGGCGCACATTCTCGGCTGGTCGCTCGGCGGCTTGGTTGCGCTTTATCTGGCCGCACGCCACCCCGACAAAGTGAAATCGCTGTGTCTCACCGCCAGCTTTGCCAAATTCACCGCCGAAGCCGATTATCCCGAAGGTTTGAGCAATCCTGCTTTGGCGAAAATGGCCGGTGCGTTTCAGCAGGATTATGCCAAACATATCAAACAGTTTCTACAATTACAATTACTGCACACACAAAATGCCGACACTATTTTGCACAAAGTATTGCCCGATTTAATCCGCCACGGCGCACCGCAAGCCCTGCAAGCCGCTTTGGATGCAGTCAACCGCGCCGATGCACGGCCGTTTTTAGCGCGCATTCAGCAGCCCGTGTTGCTCGTTTACGGTCAAAAAGATGCCATTACGCCGCCCCGCATGGGCGAATATCTCAACCGCCATCTGCCAAACAGCACGCTGCACCTGATCGACCATGCCGCCCACTCCCCGTTTCTCAGCCATGCCGATGAGTTTGCCGGTGTGTATCAACGCTTTATCGAGGCCGTCTGAAATGAATCAAGACCCACGCTGGCAAATCCACCGCCACCTTGCCCGACAAACCGACGAACGCTTGGCATTGGTGCGCCACATACCGCAACACATCCTGCTGATTGGCGCAGATGCCGACATCAGCCGCAGCCTGCTGGCTTCGCGTTATCCCAAAGCCGTCTTCAGCGAATACGACCCCCGCCCCGACTTTCTTCAAACGGCCGCTGCCGAGCGCAAAAGCAGCTTCTGGCAAAAACTCACCGGCAAACAGATTGGGCAACATTGCCAACCTTTAAGCCAAGCGTTGCCCGAAGCCGCCGCCGATATGCTGTGGGCCAACCTCAGCCTGACAACCGCCGCCGAACTCCCGCCCGTGTTCCAAAACTGGGCAAACGCCCTCAAAACCGACGGCCTGCTGTTTTTCACCCACTTCGGACAAGAAACGTTGGCGGAACTCACAGGCCGTCTGAAAAACCACGGCATCGATTGCCGCGCACCTACCCTAATCGACATGCACGACATCGGCGACATGCTCGCCGGCAACGGCTTCTACGACCCGGTAACAGACACCGCCAAACTCGACCTGCACTACAAAAAAGCCGACACTTTTCGGCAGGACATGGACACATTGGGCCTGTCGCAAGCCATTACCTTCACCCGCCCCGAAGCCGCCCAAGCCTGTATCGACCGTATTTTCGCAGAAGAAGGCGGCCTCACGGTTACACTGGAAACCGTGTACGGCCATGCGGTCAAAGCCTTGAAACTACCGCAGGGGGAAAGTTTGGTGCAGTTTTATCCGAAGGGGTAAACGGTTTGTTCCTAATAAGATATAGTGAAGAAATAACGCAAGGCCGTCTGAAAATGATGTTTGGGCTTCCCAAAAGTCGGATATTTTATGCACAAATACATCCGTTACAATGATCATGACGGATTAAAGTTGGAATAAAAAGGCGGAACCCTGTTCGATACAGGACTCCGCCCTTGTAAGCCGCCGCACTGCACTGTTTCAGACGACTTTGTTCTATTGTCTGCAATGAAACTTACACATCAAATCCATGCAGGAAAAACGGCGTTCCATTGTCCCATTTGACCAAATGGTCGCCTTTGCCAAGCAGATTTTCCGCACCGGTTTCATCTAAGATAATTTTGGATTCGGTTGATTTTTGTACACTCAACGCAATCCGTGCCGGTAAATTGCTGCGCAAAGTGCCGTCTAATACTTGAGCGTCAGGACGCTGGGTACTCAAAATCAAATGAATACCGGAAGCCCTTGCTTTCTCAGCCAGCATTATCAGCTGTTTTTCAATGTCATCCTTATGCTTGAGCAAATTCGCCAACTCATCAACCACAATCACACGGTAGCGCGGACGAATATTTTCGGGAAGCTGGGCAAGTTTTTCAACCCGATGTCGGCTCATAAGTGCATAACGGCATTCGGATTCTTCCACACTTTCAAGTAGGAACTGGTACATTTCGTCGTAATCGTCCAGAATCCGTTCTTCATAGAGGTCTTCTTCGTTTTCAAAAATGCGGTAGTCGACTTTTTTAGGGTCAAGAATCGCCACTTCCATTTTGTCTTGACCTTTGCATAAATCAAACAGACTGCGTAACAGTGTGCGTACAAATACGGATTTGCCCGACCCTGTCGTGCCGCCAATCAGCAGATGCGGTGCAGAAGCCAAATCCTTAAAATGGGCTTTGCCGTATTCGTCTATTCCGATGCACACGGGCAATATATAATCTTTATCATAACTTTTCAGGGCTTCGGCAAATTTTTGCGCACCCAATTTATGCCACTTATTTTCATCACGCAACAGCTTCACATCATAAGCATGACTTTCATTGTTGTAGCATGGTTCAATACGCAGTGCACTTTTTTGTACGCCTAATTCTGAGCACAAACCTTGGTGGTATCTATCCAAATCCGTGTATCTGCTCAAGCGCAGGCGGTAGATGTCGTAACGTGCGCCTGCATGATTGAATTTCAAATCTGCAATGCCGATATTTTGCTGTGCAAACGCCTTCCTCAGACGTTGCTCTTGGTTCTCAGACGGTCCTTGTTCAGCTTGACCGTCTGAAATCTCTGTCATGCTTCCCAAACCTGCATTTTTCACAGCCAAATCGGTGAGCTCATTCAAAAAAGTCTGCCTTGCAGCCAATTCATCATCGGGCTTGAACCGCTTACAGCCTTCCCATAAACCATTCAGCTCTACCGCGCCGGTATGCCATAAAGAATGAATCAGCGCATACAAATCTTCCTTGCCTAAATCCCGATCAGGATTTAAGCGGAATAACGCATCACTCAGCATCACCAGCCACAGGCGCGAATAATCCTGAAAACAGGTCTGGAAAGAAGGAATTTCCGTTCCCTTGGCATCGGGTGCGGGATTCAGTTTGCCTGGTATGTCGGTAAACCCTTTGGTGAAGCAATAACCTATGCACAGCATTGCCCAATCATAATGACCGTCCAAATACGGAAGTGCGCCTGCTTCGTTGAGCCTGCTGCGGATTTTTTTGGCTTCTTCGCTGGAGATGATCCGCTTATCACTCATCAAAGTATGAAAAAAGTCGGTATCCCATTTTTTATCGGTATGTTTCAATCGGTACATCATATTTTCCTGTATGTTTCAGACGGCCCGTTATTCAAAATACACATCGGCGGTAACCTGCGAACGCGCACCGGCACTGGCCAGAGACTCGGCCTCTACCAGATAAGTGCGGCTGATATGCGGTTCCAAACGACGGTAAACTTCGGGGGTAATCTCGGTGTCTTGCGACAGCAAAATCACCTGCTGGCTTAAATGACTCCAATGGTTGAACAAGCCTTCGCGATGACCTTCGTCCAAACGTGCCAACGGCGTATCAATGATGAACGGTGCCTGATAACGTGTTACTTCCGCCAATGCAGACACCAAAGACATAATCAGAATCTGCATCTGCCCGGCAGACAAGTCCACCCGTGATTCGCGGCCGTCCCTGCCGAACAAAACCATTGTGCCGTCTGCGCCGATGCGGATACGGTCGATGCGCTCGTCGTGCGCAATAGAACGGTTAATCCGTGTCGCCGCTTCGCCGACTTCTTCAACTTTCTGTTTCAATAATTCCGCTGTCAGCAGTTCAATCACTTCGCCCACTTCGCCCGCGCGACGGGATTTAAGTAATTGCGGGTTGCTGTTACTAATCTGATTCTGCAAATCGGAAATTTCTTTAAGGCAGCGTTCTTTAGATTGCTCTTGTTGAATCTTATTGCTTTTCAGATGACCCAAACATTCTTTGTATTTATCCGTTTCTTGATTGGCTTCTTGAAGCTGCCCGACCAATTCGTCATTATTGGTTCCTTTCAAATTTTCGATTTCGCCGATAATGCGTTTCCGTTCGGCTTCCCGTTTTTCTTGTTCTGCCAACAGTTTGCTGATTTCACCTTGCGGCATACCGCTTAAGCGGGCAATTTCGTTTTGAATTTCAGCATGGGCATTGACCGAAAGATAATTGTGTTCGATGTTACCGGCACAGTTTTCAGGCAGCGGATAAAACAATTGCTCCCAACACTCTGCTACCGCATCTTTCAGCAAAGGTCGGCGAAAAATCACCTCAGCCATTTCTCCAAATGCCCGATTCACTTTTTCACTGGCAACAAACGCATTCCAAAAATCATCGACTTTTTCGGCAATTTGGTTTTTACCCGCTTCATGGTTCAAACGGTTTTTCTCGTGCTCCAATTGTTTTTGTAAGTCATTCAGACGGCCTCTCGGCAAAAAGGCCAGCGGCATCGCTTTAACGGCGGCTTTGATATGGCTTTGAAACTCAGTCATCTCCTGCTCCAGCCGTTCACGTTGCTGCATCAAATCCTGAGATGTGCGTATATCGCTGCCGCCGCCAAGTTGCTGCATCAGGCTGTCGCGTTTCTCTGTCCAATGCTGCCATTGTGTATTTGCGTCAGATAATTCCTCGTTAAGTACATCCAAAGAAACCTCAGCCTGACTTAACCTGAGTTCCGCATCTGCCAATTGTTCCCGCATTCTTTTATCGGCGTTTTTCGGAATATTTTGGGTGCGGTAGCTTCTTAAACTGTCCCGCAGTTTTTCCAATAAGGTTACGCCCAGCAACCCTTTAAGTGCCTGCCTAAGCCAAACGCCTGCACCGCTTCCCTCCGCCGTTTTGACAATTTTCTCTCCGTCAAAAAAGAAAAACGGTGCGTAGTCAATCGGCAGGGCAAAGGCATTCAGATAGTGTCCCACCATATCTTCCCTAACCCATTCGTACTTGCCGTTTTTCGCCAATTCGATGACGGCCGAGTCGTCGGCAGGCTGGTATTTTCCTTGTGTGTCGAAATACCATTTGCGTTTGATACGCAAGCTGTATTTGCTGTCTTGACGGTATTGGCAGATTTCCACCTCTAAGGACATTTCTTTGCGGTGATATTTGGTTTCTGCCTGATGGTGCAGCGCAGATTGAAGAAAATCGGCATAGCCTTTTTCTTTACCGTTCAAACCGGCGCGCTGAAGGTGGCTGACTGCGTCTTTGTCGTACAGACACAGGTAAACCGCTTCCAAGAGCGTGGTTTTGCCGTGCCCGTTTTGTGCGCCGATTAAGACGATATTGCGTTCTCCTTCGGGTTCGGGAAAGTGAAAAACCGCATTATCGTAAGACTTAAAGTTCCGCAAGCGGATTGAGTGTATCCACATGATTTATTTCCAGTAGGTTTTGTTTTCAAAGATTTCGTTAAACGCTTCCGTCATGCCCCGTTTGCGGATACGTTCCTGCTGGTCGCGTTCCCATGCCACCAATTCTGCCAAAGCATCGACGGATACTCCGTGCTCTCCGGCAATTTTAATCATCAGCTGCTTTGCCGTGCCGTCACTCCACAGCAGCAAATCCGCCACTCTCTTTTCGGTTTCCTTATTCATGATTTTTTCCTTACATGCGATTGAATCAAATCTTCCGCCCAAATCCGTTTAATCAAATCTACTTCTTCCTGAGTAATCAATTCATGCCCGTAGGCCGTCTGAATTTCCAATAATTTAGCCAATATCATTTGTCTGGCTTCCACGGTAAACGGGCCGGGAATGTGTTTGCCGTCTTTAATCGTAATGGTGCCGTTGCGCCGTTCTACTTGGCGGTATTCGGGTTTATTGCGGATTTCCACCAGCCAATCCCTGAAATCAATCAATGGCTGATATTCGGTTTTGCCGACATCGACAAATCCTTGAAGACTCTTGTCTTTCGTTACGACCGTACATGTCCAGCAACCAAAACGGCTGGAATTGGTGCCGCAACCCGGGGCTTCTTCCTGTGATAAAACAATCGGACATTCTCCGCCCGCCGCTTCGCGGTACAGTGTGACCAAATCCGCGTGCGAACCACCCCACGGCGGATTATTTCCTGCTAAAAATTCCCATACGTCATCCGTGCTTAAATCGACAATCGGACGGTACACAAAGGCATTAGGCAGACTGCCGTGCGGTGTCAGATTAGAACCGGCTAAGTTTTGATGGCTTTCAATACTGGCTTTACGGGTTGCGGATTCGTCTTTCCTCACGCCTAAAATAATAATAGCCGCACCATTTTCCGCCACTTTGTCCAGAATAAATTTACTGGTAGGCTGGATTTTCAGGCGGTCTGTACACCACCGCATACTGCGGTTGGGCGACGGATAACCTTTGCCGATTAACAAAGTCCAAAATGTTTCCTGTAATTTCGGCGTCGTTACTTCTCCGCTGACCGGCAATTTGAAAATCTTGGCGGCTTTCAGAATTTTGTCCAACTCCCCGCGCATATGCCGCACAACCAACGGGCTTTCGACCAATGTGTCGTTGGATACGAAAAATACCTCCCGCCGCCGCATACTGGCGGGCAGTGCAAGCAAGGCTTCAAAAACCAAATGTGCTACTAAGGTACTGTCCTTACCGCCGGAAAAAGTTACAATCCACGGATAGGATTGTTCCTCACTCAGGTATTCTTCAATTATTTGTCCGCGAATGGTGTCAAACGGCGTTTCTGCATAGATGGGTATCGCATTCATAAACTGCTTTTAAAATTAAGTATTGATTGCACCTAAAACAGGTGCAAATAGTATTGTACCTAAAATCGGTGCAATGAAAAACCTACGCCTCTCTATTTATTCAAGTGAACATATACATCTGCGGCAAATACTGACTAAGCGGCGGCTTGAACTGGGCTTGTCCCAACGGGCATTGGCAGATCGGCTTGATGTCATACATTCTTTTATCGGCAAAGTGGAAACCGGCGACCGCCGCTTGGATTTGTTTGAATTTCTGGCTTATTGCGAGGGCTTGGAATTGAATGCCCTGAATGTCATAGAGGAAATTATTCAGAGAGCGAAACCGAATAAATGGTAGAAAGTCATCCGCTCATACAAACAGGCCGTCTGAAAGTGAACAATTCAGCCTGCACAATCAACTTTCAAGAACTGAATCCTGTACCGAACCGGGTTCAGACCTTATCATCAGCAGAAACATATCAGCATGTATGAAAACATTCCGACTTTAAGTTTCAAAGAAACTCCCACTTCCTCATAATAAAGGGAACAAGCTGCAGGCTGGATCAAGATCCTATTATTTAAAACCTATTGAAAAATAAGATTTTTTTATCATCCCTATACCTAATCAATCTCAACCTACAGCCGGTTTTGTATGGAAAATACAGTGGTTCAACTATAGTGGAATAAAACAAAGCCGTCTGAAAATGATGTTTCTCCATTTTCAGACGGCTTTGCCTTATTTTCTACTTACCCAATCCGTTTAAACGGCGGCAAACATGCCAATAATTGTTGGCCGTAGCGTTGGGTTTTAACCCGATTATCGAGTATTGTTACTCGACCGTAGTCTTGTTCGGTGCGGATCAGGCGGCCGACGGCTTGGACGAGTTTGATACTGGCTTCGGGCACGGTGATTTCGATAAAGGGGTTGCCGCCCCGTTGTTCGATCCAGCGGTTTTGGGTTTTCTCGATGGGGTTGTCAGGCATGGAAAACGGGAGTTTGGCAATGATGACCTGTACGCAGGCTTCGCCGGGTAAGTCCAGCCCTTCGGCGAAGCTGTCCAGCCCGAAAATAATGCTGGCTTTGCCTGCTTTCAGGGCTTCGTAGTGGCGTTGCAGCAACACTGTTTTGGGCAATTCGCCCTGTATCAGCAGCAAGGGCAGATATTCTTCGGGCAGGCGCAGGGCGACTTCCTGCATTTGTCGGCGGGAAGAAAACAGTACCAATGTGCCGATGGCTTGGTCGGCGGCAATCAGCTTGGGCAACCATTCGACGATGGCGGCGGTGTGGGCATGGGGGTCTTTCGGGCTGGCGTAAATCGGCGGGATATAAAGCTCACCCTGTGCTTCAAAGTCAAACGGGCTTTTCAGCGCGAGTGTGGTGGTTTGGGGAAACCAAATCAGGCCGGTTTGGCGTAGCAGCAGGTTAAAATTGCCCAAAGATTGCAGAGTAGCGGAAGTTAATACGGCTCCGGCGGCACGCCGCCACAGGCTGTTGGCAAGGTGGCCGGCGCTGCTGATAGGGCTGGCATTGAATACATAGTCGTTTTTGTCGTCCACGCGGCGGGTAATCCATTTTGCCAGCGGCTCTTCTTTTTCTTTCGGCACGGTGGAAAACAAATCCCACACGGCGCTGATTTGCTCGATGCGGGAGACAAACAGGCCGAATTCGCTGCTTATGCGGTCGATCAATGCGCCGTCTTGCTCTTTGTCGCGGCGGCTGGCAGATAGCGCGTCGTTGAGGCCATAAACGTGTTTCAGCAGGCTGCGCGCGGCCACGCCGGTGTTGGACACCAGCAATTCCAAATCTTCGGGGATTTTGCCGTCTTCCCACAACCACATCGGTTCGCTGCTTTTGCGGCCGGTATCGCTGTCGTATTCGCCGGCGTTGAGGCCGAGCTTGGGTTCTTCAGCAAGGTGGAATTGCCATTCGTGCAGGCTGTCGAGCAGCGAGGAGGCGGCTTCGTCGGCAAGGTTGGCCAATTCGGTTTTGTCGGCTAATGCGGCGATTTTGGCAGTGATTTGCGGCAGTTTTTCTAAGGTCCATACGGCGGTATTCCACGAATGCTCGGCAGCAAACTGGCTCAAGGCTTTTTTCGGCAGATGGTGTGCCTCGTCGATGCAGTAGAAACTATTTTCGGGGGCGGGCAGAATCACGCCGCCGCCCATGCTGATGTCGGCCAGCAGTAAATCGTGGTTGGCAACAACAACATCAACGGTTTCCAATGTATCCCGTGCCAGATAAAACGGGCATTCGGCGCGGTTGGGACAGGCGGCTTTGAGGCAGCCGTGACGGTCGTTGGTAACTTTAAACCAAATCACGTCATCGATTTTTTCCGGCCATGTGTCGCGGTCGCCATTAAAGCGGCGTGTGCCGAATTCATCGGCCATTTCGCGCAAAAGCTGGATTTCTTCGGGCTTGGGTTTGCTATCCCACAATACAGTCGGCGCTTCAAAGCCGAGCAGGCTTTGCTGCGCGTTGCCTTGGGTGAGTTGATAGAGTTTGTAGGGGCAGAGATAACGGCCGCGCCCTTTGGCCAAGGCAAAGCTGAGTTCCAAACCGCTTTTTTCCACCAAAAACGGTAAATCGCGTTCTACTAGTTGCTCTTGTAAAGCCACGGTCGCGCTCGATACAATCAGCCGCTTGCCGCGCGTCTGCGCCATGATGCCGCCGGCCAACAGGTAGGCCAGTGATTTGCCCACGCCGGTAGGCCCTTCAATCACGGCAATGCTCTCGCCTTCGCGCTGCGGTGCTTCGCCGCCCTCTTCACGCGTTTGCGTACGCGAAAAGGTATTGGCAATGACCGCAATCATCTCCCGCTGCGAGGCACGCGGACGGAAATGCGGCAGGCTTTTGCCGATATTTTGGTAGTGGTCGCGAATGGCGTTTTTTTCTAAGTCGGTGAGCATGAGGCCGTCTGAAAAGGTTTGGAAAATAAGGCGTTATTTTAGCATTTTTTGGGTGGGGGTTGTGGGTAAGTGATGAGGCCGTCTGAAAGATTTCCATGCTTTCAGACGGCCTCATCAATGTTAAAACGAAATAATGGGCAGCGCAGGTTTCAGGTACCTATTCGGCTTTTTTACCGTCAAACATCTGCTGCAAGCCCTGTTCTATGGTGTCGAGCTGTTTGCGGTATTCACGGCAATCGCGGCACATGGTCAAATGCAGATGCATGCGCATTCGCTGCTTGAAAGAAAGTGTGCCTTCATCGTGCTGCAGAGAGAGCAGGCGGGTAATCTGTTTGCAGTTTCTCATGGTGTTATCCTTGATTGAACCATTTGATTTGCAGGCATTGGCGCAAACCTTCTCGGGCGCGGTGCATGATGGTATGGTAATTGGCGGCAGACAGGCTGCATTGGGTGCGGACTTCGGCACTGTCAAAGCCGAGAATTTCTTTCATCATGAACACGCGCGCGGTGTTTTCCGGCAATCCGTACAAACACGCCTCCAATACGGCGTAGAAATGTTTTTCATTCAGGCTTTGCTCGGGCGATGTCCATGTACTCGGGCGTCCATGCGCCTGCCAATGACCTTGGCTGTTGAACAAATTGTCAAAGGCTTCATCAAGCATTTCTTCTTCTCGGCTGACAAACACGGCACGCTGACGGCGGCTTTGGCGCAAGTTGTCGATAATTTTGTTTTTCAAAATGGCAAACAGCCAGCTTTTGACGTGCGCTTCACCTTTAAAGCTTTCTTCGGCACGATATGCTGAAAAAAAGGTTTCCTGCACCAAGTCTTCGGCCAAATCGGTTTGATCGGGCAACTGAATGCAGGCAAAGCGCACCAAATGACGTCGGATTTCATCGAGTTGGCGCTGGCTTAAGCTGCTCAGGCTCATGGCTGCCGCTCCGCTAAAATACCTTCTGCATGCCATGTTTGCCAACGTGATGCCAATTCTTCTGCCCAATGCGGATTTTCAGACGGCATCCATTCAGCCAGCATCGCTTGCAAACCGGCCAAATTCATCGGATTGTCCGACAAAGCTTGCAGCAATAAAGCAGTAAAGTCGTCGGCTTCACGGTACCAAACGACATCTTGCGGATTGCGCCACACCAGCATTGCAGTTTGATTTTCGCTCAAATCATGATGCACGGCATAATTATAATGACGCAAAAATGCCGCCTCCGACAAGGTGTAAACCGCATCGGCATCATACGGCCGCATAGCTTCAATGATGGCGGTTTCTGCCAAAAGCTGGGTGTGCTCGAAATCCATCAATGCCAACAGGCCGTCTGAAAATAAGTTGTGTTGGCGGCAGTATTGTAAAAACTCACCGGCAATTTCCTGAAAATAAGGCGATTGAGCCTGCCCTTCGCGGATAAACTGCATTTTAGCAGCCTGCCAGCTTTCAGCAGCACAATATTGCGGTGTTTCGGTATAACAACGATCGATAAAGCCGTGGATATTGTTGTACACCAAACGCACATAAACAGCCAAACGGCAGCTGTCGAAATCCTGCGCATTACCGCCGGCCCGAATAGCGGCGGCAAAGCGATGTTGGTATTCTGCGGATGTTTCAGACATGAAGGTAAGCCTTTTGTGCGTTTTGCTGGTAATCGCGGATACGGCCGACTTCGGCAGTTAATTCTTCAAACGGCGGAAAATTAAAATCGCGCTCGAGCAAAGTGGGCGGAATATGCGGCAATGCGACGTAAGTATCGGCCAATAAATCCCATACATCGCCGCACACAGGCGCACCGTGGGTATCAATCAACAAATCTTCTGCTTCTTGGTCATGGCCGGCGATATGGAGATAACAGACACGGCTTTTGTTGACTTGGGCAAGAAAATCGGCAGGTTTGAGCAAACCATGGTTCACCGCATTAACGTAAATATTATTCACGTCTAAATGTATGCCGCAATCAGCTTCATCGACTATAGCATTGAGAAATTCGACTTCATTCATTTCAGCCAAAGGGGAATGCAGGTAATACGAGGTATTTTCCACTGCAATGCGGCAGCCGAGCATATCTTGCACCTGCTTCACGCGCGCGGCAGTATGATGCACCATTTCTTCGGTAAAAGGTAATGGCAGTAAATCATAAAGATGGCCGCCATCATGGCAATAGCTCAAATGGTCGGAGAAAAAACGGCAATCATACTGCTGCATCATCTGTTTGATACCGGCAATTAAATCGGTATCCAACGGTGCTTGTCCACCCAAAGAAAGCGATAATCCATGCAAAGCAAGCGGCAGTTTTTCAGCTACACGGTCAAACTGTTTGCGTGCATGACCACCCATTTTCAACCAATTTTCAGGGGCGGCTTCGATAAACGCAATGGGGCTGTCATCAGGCAGATTGAGAAAATCTTCCGCCAAATCACGGCGATACCCTAAGCCTGTGTATTGAATCATGATTTATCGTTCCTATTGTTTTCAGACGGCCGGTTTAATGTAAACCCGTTGCATTCATTTGTTATTTTATATGACAAAACCCCTGTCTTAAATTAAATCGGCTTTAAACGGCATCTTAAAATAAATTTTACGTCAAAAAGATGCCATTGAGGCCGCCTTTTCAGACGGCCTGAAACAACACATGCTGTTATTTAGAACCGCATTTACCTTCGCCGCATTTACCTTCGGCAGCTTTGGTTTTTGCAGGGGCAGCACCACATTTGCCTTCGCCGCATTTGCCTTCAGCAGCTTTGGTTTTTGCAGCAGATGCACCGCACTTGCCTTCGCCGCATTTACCTTCACCGGCCTTGGCTTTAGATGCTTGGGCAACAGTCGGCTTTGCCGAAGCTTTTTCAGCTGCCTGAGCACAAGCCACTAAGGACAGAGACAGCGCACTTGCCAACGCAGCAGCAGTTTTTTTATTAATCATGTTTTTTCCTTTCCAAAAAAATGTATTAAATGTGAAATAAAACGTTTTAAGTCCGTTTTGAGACTATAAATCTAGCCAAGCAAACTGCTTTTCAAACGGCATCGGCGTCCGATTAAGGCATCCAATGAAAAATGACCTGCTCCTTGTAAAAGCAATGGTAGCAGCACCACTAAATAAATCAATGCCATTTTGTACCCGCCTTCACCGACGTTGTAGCCCAATCCGGCATGCACTGCCGCCCAAGCAACTAGTGTTAAAACCATCAATCCGGCTGCGGCAAAGCGCGTAGCCAAACCGATAAGCAAAAGTAAGGGCAATATCAATTCGGCAAACATCGCCAATTGCCAGTTGATTTCTGGTGAGAGCCATAAAAAGGGAGGCGGAAATTTATCGGCAATTTCGGCAAACCAATTCTCGCCACGCCATTTTTCTAAACCTGCCTCAAAAAATTCATACGCGGCAAAGAGACGCAACACCAGTAAGCTGATGCCGGCCTGCCAAGAGGTAGCTTCTTTCATGAATCTGTTCCGTTTAATTCGATTAATGATGATTTAGACGAAACGGTACTATGAAGCTGACAAAAAATTTTAAAATATTTTTTAGTTTGTTGTTTTTGAATAGAATTTAATAGAAATTTTTTAATTGAAAATGTCAGATTAATAGAAATTCAACTGAGCTTATTTTTCAGACGGCCTTAATCAATCAACTCACAAACTTATCCACAATCTCCAATATAATTCCCCCATACTTTGCCAGCTTCTCTTCATCTACCCCATGAATCTCCGCCAAATCTGCCATTGTTTGCGGCTTTTTGGCGGTAACGGCTCGCAGGGTAACTTTGCTGAAAATTTGGTGTGGCCCGATGTTTTCAACGCGGGCGGTTTTGCGGCGCCATTCGAGCAATTCACGCATGAGTTTGCGTGTGGTTACCGCTTCATCATCCAGTGAACCGGCAAAGGGATTACAGACCGATAAGATATCGGTAGCGTAACGGCCGATTCTGACTTCACCCAAGCCGTATATGCCTTGCAAGTCCAAATCGGTTTCGGGGGTGAGGCGGATAAGGTCAAGCAGGGTGTCGTCGCTTAAAATTTTGCTTAAGGCCACACCTTCGGTTTGCGCTTGTTTATCACGCCATGCGGTGAGGGCTTGCCACATGATTTTACCGCGTTCGGTGATCAGGCTGTCTGAAATGTTTTCGTTTGCGTTTTTAGACGGCGTATATTGACCATTACCGGCGGTTTGGCATACTTCCAAGATTTCCAAGCCGAAGCTGTTGATTTTGGCTTCGCCCAAGCCGTAGATTTCGTGTAATTCGGCCAGATTTTGAGGTAGTTTTTCCACCACGTCGCGCAGGGTTTTGTCGCCGCAAATAACATAAGCCGGCACTTCCGCCGCTTTGGCTTTTTCCATGCGCCATTTGCGCAGTGCCTGCCAAATGCGTTCTTCGCGCTCGGTGCGCAGCCATTCTTCTTTCGGTTTCTGCGTAGCGGCTTTGTCGCGTTTGAGCGGGCGCAGCCATACTTCGGCTTCGCCTTTTAATACTTTGCGTGCGTCATCGGTGAGCTGTAAAGATTGGTATTGCCGGGTATTGACGGTGAGATAGCCCAGGCTGATACATTGTCGGATCACGCTGCGCCATTCTTTGTCGGTCAGGTTGCCGCCAATGCCGAATGTGGATAACTTATCATGCTGGTTGCGCTGAATCCATTCGTCGCTTTTGCCGCGTAAAACGTTAGTGACATATCCGGCAGCAAAGCGTTGGCCGACACGATACACGCAGCTTAACAGCTTTTGCACCAACACCGTACCGTCAAAACGAGTCGGCGGATGCAGGCAATTGTCGCAATGGCCGCATGGTTGTGAAGTTTCGCCAAAATGGCGCAGCAACAACACGCGGCGGCATTCGGTGGTTTCGCATACCGACAGCATGGCATCGAGCTTTTGCATTTCAACTTGCTTTTGCGCTTCGTCACTGTTGCCTTCGGCAATGCGTTCATGCAGCAGCACCCAATCATTCAGGCCGTAACACAGCCAACTGACGGCAGGCAGTCCGTCACGCCCCGCACGACCGGATTCTTGGTAAAAATGCTCAATACTTTGTGGCATATCAAGATGAGCAACAAAGCGCACATCAGGCTTATCAATGCCCATGCCGAAAGCTACGGTTGCCACCACAATCACATTGTCTTCGCAGGTAAAGCGGCGTTGGTTGGCTTCGCGCACGTTCATGCTCAATCCTGCATGATAAGGAATCGCTTCCAAGCCGTTGTCGCATAAAAACTGTGCCACATCTTCCACTTTTTTGCGGCTTAGGCAATACACAATACCGCTTTGGCCGCTCATTTGCTTGTGGATAAAATCAAGTAGCTGCTTTTTACCGTTGTTTTTTTCGATGACTTGGTAATAGATATTCGGCCGATCGAAGCTGGCGATGTATTCGGGCGATTGTTCCAACTGAAGATAATGCTTGATATCAGCACGCGTGGCGGCATCGGCAGTAGCAGTTAAGGCGATGCGCGGTACTTGTGGATAACGTTGCGCCAACCTGTCTAGCTGCTGATATTCGGGTCGGAAATCGTGCCCCCATTGGCTCACGCAATGGGCTTCGTCAATGGCAAACAGGCTGATTTTTTGTTGATCGAGAAAATGCAAAAAGCGGTCGGTGACCAAGCGCTCGGGGGCGACATATAAAAGTTTCAGACGGCCTGCTGCCAATTTATCGGCAATTTCACGCGCTTCATCGCCGCTAGTGCTGCTGTTGACACTGGCCGCTTCAATACCGGCCGCATGCAGGCTGGCAACTTGATCATTCATCAGCGCAATCAATGGCGACACAACAATGGCCACACCTTCTCGCAGCAAGGCCGGGATTTGATAGCACAATGATTTGCCGCCGCCGGTGGGCATCAACACCATCAGGCTTTCGCCTTGAGCCAAGGTATTGACCACTGCTTCCTGATTGCCGCGAAATTCGGGATAACCGAATACTTCGTGCAAAATTTGTCGGGCTGTGGGCTGGCTCATGATGCGTCCGTGGGGGTGAAAAGCCTTATTTTAACGGTTTTGTCATCAGTGTGCATGGCTTAGTTTCCACAATCTATGCCATCTGAAGGTAAGGTTTGCAAAGCCGGTTTGCTTCACCTTGATTCTTCACGCATAATAGCAATGATTGATTTTAAAACGAGGATAAACATGAATATGCAATGGTATCGCTTGAGTATGACTGCTTCTTTGGCATTGATTTTGGCTGCCTGTGCTTCATCGGGCGACTCAAGCGGTGGTAATTGGCAAAACATCGGCACCACATCCAATGGCAATATTAAAATCGCGGTGGATAAAAGCAGCATTAAGAGAAACGGCCAGCTGGTAATATTCCGCGACCGTAAAGTGATTTCCAAACCCAACGAAGAAAAATTCGTCAACACACCGGCTTATAAAACGGCATTGGCCGATTGGGAAATCCATTGCGGCAACAAAACCTACCGTCTGACGGCTTTGCAATTGCTGAATGACCATGGACAAACTGTTACCAACCAACGCTACACTGCCACTAATTTACGCCCGATGAGTGTGATGAGTGGCTCGATCACCGAAAAACAATATGAATTGGTGTGTGGTAAAAAACTTTAATCCACAAAATTATCCACAATAAAAATGCCGTCTGAAAATGTTATATGTTCAGACGGCATTTTTCGTAATTAGCTGATTTTTAAAACGTATCAGCGTAAACGTTTGCCTGTTTCACCATCAATAATTTGGCTTGGTATTTTCTGACGGCCGATTAAACCGCCGATAATCCACACTTTCCGCCCAAATTGTCTTCTGACTTCACGCTCGGTTTTGCAGGCGCGCTTTCCGGCCCGGTTGCACGATGTAGAAACCAATGGGGTATTCAAAGCATGGCACAATCGGCGTGCACCGACATGATCAGGCACGCGCACGGCCAGTTTTTCCCTGCCTTTACCGCGCAATAATGGCAACACACTTTTTTCAGACGGCAGCAAAAACGTTTTTGCTGCCGGCCAAGTTTGCTGCAATAAGATTTGCATATTTTCAGACGGCCTTTTAATCAAAGGTTGCAACTGGTCTAAATCGCTGCCAATAACAATCATACCCTTATGCTGCGGCCTTTTTTTCAGATGAATCACCCGTTTCAACCCTTGTGCATGCTTCGGCAAACAGCCCAAACCGTAGCAAGATTCGGTCGGATACGCCACCACACCACCTGAGTTCAAATGGCCGGTGAGTTTTCTTTGTTGGCTGGCAGATAAGATTCGGGGAAACGGTTTCATGGTATTTTCTGAATGAGGAAGGCCGTCTGAATTTTCAGACGGCCTTTTAAAAACATAGATTAGCGATTAATCGCTTTATCCGCAATATCTTTGCGGTATTGCATGCCGTCAAAGCTGACTTTTTCCAAAGCTGCGTAAGCCTTGCCTTTGGCTGCTGCCACGTCGTCACCCAAACCGACCACGCACAATACACGACCGCCATTGGTAATAATTTGGTTTTGCGCGTTCACCGATGTACCGGCATGAAACACTTTACCGATTCGATTGGCTTCGTCCAAACCGGAAACCACGTCGCCTTTTTTCGGCGATTCCGGATAATTTTCTGCAGCCAATACCACGCCGACAGCAGTTTGCGGGTTCCATTCGGCAATGACTTCGTTTAATTTACCGTCAATCGCAGCTTCAATCAAACCGACCAAATCAGTATCCAAGCGGCTCATAATCGGCTGGGTTTCCGGATCACCGAAGCGGCAGTTGAATTCGATGGTATAAGGCGCACCGTTTTCATCAATCATCAAACCGGCGTACAGAAAGCCGCTAAATGGATGACCTTCAGACTGCATACCTTTTACAGTAGGCAAAATAATTTCGTTCATAGCACGTTCGTACACGGCTTGTGTGACCACCGGTGCCGGACTGTATGCGCCCATACCGCCGGTATTCGGGCCTTGGTCATTGTCCAATAAGCGTTTATGGTCTTGACTGGTAGCCATCGGCAAAACGTTTTCACCATCCACCATCACAATAAAACTGGCTTCTTCACCTTGCAGGAAATCTTCAATTACCACGCGTGCGCCGGCATTGCCCATTTTGTTACCAAGCAGCATATCATCAATGGCGGCATGCGCTTCGTCTAAGGTGAGGGCGACAATCACGCCTTTACCGGCAGCTAAACCATCGGCTTTAATCACAATCGGCGCGCCTTTTTGATTAACGTAATTATGCGCGGCTTCAGCGTTTTCAAAGGTTTGGTATTGCGCAGTCGGAATGCCGTATTTGGCCATAAATGCTTTAGCAAAGTCTTTTGAACTTTCCAATTGCGCCGAATATTGGGTAGGGCCGAAAATTTTCAGACCTTGTGCACGAAAATCGTTTACCACACCTGCAGCCAAAGGCGCTTCCGGACCCACCACGGTAAAAGCAATGTTTTCTTTATTACAAAAATCAATCAAATCAGCATGCGCGGTTAAAGCAATATTTTGCAGCTTCGGCTCAATCGCCGTACCTGCATTACCGGGGGCCACAAATACGGTTTCTACGCGCTCGGATTGCGCCAGTTTCCACGCCAATGCATGCTCGCGACCGCCACTGCCAATAACCAACAATTTCATGCTTTCTCCTTGAAACATTGATTTCCGAATCAGATTAAAACGAAATTATAGCCTATATTCACACACTTAAACAGCTTTAAATCACTATGGTTCAAACTTTGCCAAGCACAAATTGAAATAAATAGGCCGTCTGAAATTTTCAGACGGCAGACTAAAATATTTCTTCTAAGTTAACATCAATTTGTCGGGTATGCTGCCAAGCGGTCACACAATCTTCGTAATTTGCCAAAGGCAGGCGCACGGTTAATTTGCAATCCAATTGTAAATCTTGCTCGATAATTTTGGCTTGATGCTGCCTAGCAATTCGAATTGCCTCGTTCAACACAGGATATTCGCAACGAATCCAAACCGTTTTTTCGATGTTTTTCTCAATGATTTCGGCAATGGCTAAGGCTTCGGCAGTAGAATTTTTATACGCCTGAATCAAGCCGGGTACACCTAATAATGTGCCGCCAAAATAACGCACTACTACCACCAGAACATCGGTCAATTCTGCCGAATCGATTTGACCGAGAATCGGCCGTCCTGCGCTGCCGGATGGTTCGCCATCATCATTGGCACGAAACTGCAAACCATCTACACCCAGTCGATAGGCATAGCACCAATGCCGTGCTTTGTGGTGTTCTTCACGTAAAGCATCGACATATTGCTTAACCTGCGCGACGCTGTGTATCGGATAGGCATAGGCAATAAATCGGCTGCCTTTGTCTTTGATTTCAGCCCGCACATGCGCTGCAATGGTGGAATAAGTCGTGATGGTCATGATTACTCTGGAAAAATTTCAGACGGCCTGATGAAAAGGCCGTCTGAAAATGTTTCACGTGAAACACTTTAATTGTAAAAAACCGCCGGGTCGTTTACACTTTTTATTGCAAAACAGCTTTTATTTTTTTGCCTGAACGTTTGTTTCGGGATTTTGAGCATTATCAAGAATCTACGGCTTTACTGTACCTTTCGACATTCTTGACAACGCTCGAAAACCCAAAAATGGATCTTCAGGCAAAAGAGGAAAAATGTAAGCAACACTGGGGTTTCCTACACTTTTAGTTTTTCAATGCTTCGGTTAACTGTGGCACGATTTCGAACAAATCGCCGACAATACCGTAATCCGCCACATTGAAAATCGGCGCTTCTGCATCTTTGTTCACAGCCACAATCACTTTGCTGTCTTGCATACCGGCAACGTGTTGAATGGCACCGGACACGCCGATGGCAAAATAAAGCTGCGGCGCAACCACTTTACCGGTTTGGCCGATTTGCAAATCATTCGGTGCATATTCGGCTTCTACTGCCGAACGGGAAGCTCCAATGGCCGCACCCAATACATCCGCCAAAGGGGTCAAAATTTGTTTGAAGTTTTCCGCGCTGCCCAACGCACGGCCACCGGTCACCACTACATTGGCTTGGGTCAGATCAGGGCGATCGGATTGCGCCAATTCGCGTTTCACAAAGCGGCTGATATTTTGCGCTTCAAGCGCAACTACGTTCACCACTTCAGCATTACCACCGGTAGCAGCAGCCGCTTCAAAAGCCGTGGCGCGGAAAGTCAACACCAATTTTTCAGACGGCGTTTGCACCATTTCAAAAGCATTACCGGCATAAATCGGACGCACAAAAGTTTGGTTATCCACAATTTCAGTCAAATCTGAAATTTGCGGTACATCCAAAACCGCAGCCACACGTGGCAGCAGGTTTTTACCGAATGCGGTTGCCGTAGCAGCAACATAGCGGTAATCGGCAGCCAATTTCACCACCAACGGAGCCAATTCTTCAGCCAAGCCTTCGGCATAATGTGCAGCTTCGGCAACCAATACCTTAGCCACGCCGACAACTTGTTCGGCATCTTCAGCTACCGTGGCGACACCGTTACCGGCCACCAATAAATGAACTTCACCCAATTTTTCAGCCGCTTTGACCGCGTGCAGGGTAGCAGGATTCAAATGCTGGTTGTTGTGTTCAGCAATCACTAATACGCTCATGGTTCCGCTCCCTTAAATCACTTTAGCTTCGTTTTTCAATTTTTCGACCAAT
The DNA here is from genome assembly GCF_014898075.1 of Neisseria yangbaofengii. Lineage (NCBI taxonomy): Bacteria > Pseudomonadati > Pseudomonadota > Betaproteobacteria > Neisseriales > Neisseriaceae > Neisseria > Neisseria yangbaofengii. The sequence continues at coordinate 2,329,364 of NZ_CP062976.1, read as the reverse complement.
TCAGCCACACCGGCAACTTTCACACCGGCTTGGCGCGCTTTAGGCTCCAATACTTTCACCATATTCACGCGTGCGCCAGTATCCACACCCAAATCGGCCAAAGCCATTTTTTCCAGCGGCTTTTTCTTGGCGGCCATGATGTTTGGCAATTTTACGAAGCGCGGTTCGTTCAAACGCAAATCGGCGCTGATCACCGCAGGTAAGTTCAACGCAATCATTTCTTCGCCACCGTCAATTTCACGGGTCACGATTATTTCGTTATCGTTCAATTCCACTTTAGAAGCAAACGTGGCTTGCGGTGCATTCAATAACGCAGCCAGCATTTGCGCGGTTTGATTGGCATCGTCATCAATCGCCTGCTTACCCAGCAACACAATCTGCGGATTTTCTTTTTCAACAACGGCTTTCAGCAATTTAGCCACAGCCAAAGGCTCGAGCCTGGTATCGGCTTCAATATGAATCGCGCGGTCTGCACCCATTGCCAAAGCAGTGCGCAACGTGTCTTCGCATTTTTTTTCGCCGATAGACACAGCGACAATTTCGCTGACTTTGCCGGCTTCTTTTAAGCGTACAGCTTCTTCTACGGCGATTTCGTCAAACGGGTTCATCGACATTTTTACGTTACCGATATCCACATCCGAACCATCAGCTTTGACACGAACTTTCACGTTGTAATCAACCACGCGTTTTACTGCGACCAATGCTTTCATTCCATACTCCTAAACAGGAATTTCAAAAATAATTTCGATTCAGCCGACTCAATCATCGGCTAAGTATAGTGGATTCACTATAATTTGACGGCGTTGCGTTTCAGACGGCCTGATAATTATTTTTAGCAACCACACATTTCATCAAAATACGATAAACTTCTTCAATCGCCGGGATTTGTGCCACATTGCCCAAATTTTGAGCCCACGGCGACACTTGCACGCCGGTTTTGAGCGGATCGGTATCGGTATAAATACCGACTACCGGCTTATCCAAGGCATTGGCCAAGTGCAGTAAACCGGTATCCACACCAATCACGCCGACCGCCTTATCCAATAAATCTGCTGCCTGCAATAAGTTCATTTTATCGCACACGATGGCAAACGGCAGATTGGCGGCGATTTTTTCAGCACGTGCTTTTTCGGTAGCACTGCCCCAAGGCAGATACACCTTGGCATTCTGCTCAGCATGCAGCTTCTGCAATAAAGCCACCCAGTTTTCGGATGGCCATAATTTGCTGTCGCGGCTGGTGGCATGTAGCGCCACATAATAAGGCGTGTGCAAATTATTCAGACGGCCTGCTTCGGGTACTTCTAAGCCGAAAGATTGCCGATCGGGCATGGCGTAACCGAATACTTGTGCGAACAATATACGGTTTCGCCAAACCGCATTTCTGCCTTTTTCCACGGCAAACTTCTGCCGATAAAAATGCGCTGCCCAGCTTTCGCGGGCGCTGTGTTGATCCAAACCATAAATCGGCGCTTTTGCCATTTTGGCAAATAAGGCACTTTTCATCAGCCCTTGGCTATCCAATACAAAATCAAATTGTTCTTGCTGCAAAACAGTTTTCAGACGGCCTATTTCACGCCATGTTTCCGCTTGGATCAGGTTTTTACGCCATTGCCGCCATTTCATGGCATGCACTTTTTTAACGAACGGGTGCAAACGGGCAATATCGGCAAAACCGGCTTCACTCAACCAATGCAATTCCACATCCGGACGCTGTTGCGCCAAATCTTGTACAGCAGGCAAGGTGTGAATCAAATCGCCCATACTGGACAAACGGACGAGCAGAATTTTCATAAGCAGTGACGTTTCACGTGAAACAATTATAACTGTTTGATTTTAAATAAATAATTATTATTTCACCAACCTGTTGCCATATAAAAACGCGTGAAACGCTGTTTTACATGCAGTTTATCGGCAAAATAAACCTGCGTATTATATCAAATTCATGCCCGATTTGGGACTTATTGCTGTGATATGATACGGTTTTTCTCTCCTTGCCAATCATGTCTTACACTATCGAAACCATTGCCCGCGTGCATTCTCCCTACAAGCAAAAATTCGGCGTGGCGCGTCAGCCGGGCCTGGTGCCGGCAGCGGAAGTATGCATTGAATTGCAACCCGAATTTCACGCCGACAGCGTGCGCGGCTTGGAAGATTTTGGCTATATTTGGGTCAGCTTTATTTTTCATGGTGTATTGGGCGAAGGTTGGTCGCCGTTGGTGCGGCCGCCGCGTTTGGGCGGCAAACAAAAAATGGGCGTGTTTGCCACGCGCAGCCCTCATCGCCCCAACCATCTCGGCTTATCATTGCTCAAACTCGAACGCATTGAAACCAACAAAACTGTGAAACTCTATTGCAGCGGCGCGGATTTGCTCGACGGCACGCCGGTTATCGACATCAAACCCTATATTCCGTTTGTCGAAGCCAAGACAGATGCAGCCAGTGGTTTTGTCACCGGCAAACCTCAAGAATTAACTGTTGTGTGGCAAAACGAAGCACTGCAAACTGCATTATCCACCAAAGAGCGTGATGTTATTGTACAAAGCATCGCCCAAGACCCGCGCCCTGCCTATCAAAATATTCCGGAGCGCGTGTATGTGATGAACATCTTGGATTACGAAGTGGAATTTCAAATTCAAGCACAAACCGCCACCATTATCGATATTGCCTTACATCAAGCATAACTATGCCGATAAGCAAAAAAAGCCGTCTGAAAATTCATTTTTCAGACGGCCTTTTCTACGTTTAAACCAATTAGATCTTAGCGGCAAAGTATGCCAAAGTGCGCACCAATTGGCAGGTATAAGACATTTCATTGTCGTACCAAGCCACGGTTTTCACCAATTGTTTGCCGCCGACAGTCATCACGCGGGTTTGGGTTGCGTCAAACAATGAACCGAACTCAATACCCACTACGTCAGAAGACACGATTTCGTCTTCAGTGTAGCCGTAAGATTCGTTCGCAGCGGCTTTCATCGCAGCGTTGACTTCTTCTTTGGTTACTTGGCGTTCCAACACCGTTACCAATTCGGTCAACGAGCCGGTAGCCACCGGTACGCGTTGGGCAGAACCGTCCAATTTGCCGTTCAATTCCGGAATCACCAAGCCGATGGCTTTGGCCGCGCCGGTACTGTTCGGCACGATATTGATGGCAGCGGCGCGGGCACGGCGTTTGTCGCCTTTGCGGTGCGGTGCGTCCAAGGTGTTTTGGTCGCCGGTGTAGGCGTGGATGGTGGTCATCAAACCTTCCACCACACCGAATTCTTTTTGCAACACGGCAGCCATCGGCGCTAAGCAGTTGGTGGTGCATGAAGCGGCGGAAATCACAGTTTCACTGCCGTCCAATACTGATTCGTTCACACCGAATACCACGGTTTTCACATCGTTGCCGCCCGGTGCGGAAATCACTACTTTACGCGCGCCGGCACGGATGTGCGCTTGACATTTTTCATTGCTGGTAAAGAAACCGGTGCATTCCAAGACCACATCCACACCCAATTCACCCCAAGGCAATTCTTCAGGATTCGGGTTGGCAAATACTTTGATTTCTTTACCGTTAACCACGATTGCATCATCTTTCAATTCGGCAGTACCTTGGAAACGGCCTTGGCTACTGTCGTATTTAAACAGGTGCAGCAGCATATCGGCAGGGGTCAAGTCATTGACCGCTACGACTTCAATACCTTCGGCTTTAACAATTTGACGCAAAGCCAAACGGCCAATACGGCCGAAACCATTAATCGCAACTTTAATGCTCATCTGTATACTCCTACATAAAAAGGGAAAAATTTTCGATGGCCTGATTGTATCGTGAAATAAAACTACTACCTACGATTACATTTCACTACTTCAAAAATGTTTGATTTAAATAAACAAATAGTCAAATAAAGCCGTTTTAAGGAAACCTTGTTGGTCAAACAAAACATAAAAGATGATACGTCACAACAATTCAAATTTTATTAAAATAAAAAGATGATTTGGATGATAGCCTGATTGTAGTGTGGATAAGTAAAAAAATAAATTTTAAAACAAAATGATAGATTGTCAATTATGCTGGGTTTAACCCATACGGGAGCCGTATTATGAAATGGGATAATCTATCTGCTTCTTTTCAAGTCTGTGGATAAGTGCATATTTTTCCACCGATTACCCACTATTTTTCAGACGGCCTATTGTGCCTTAATAAAATCATAAGTAAATACTATTAAAAATAATGGCTGATTGATTCATTTTTATCGTATTATCAGGTTATTAATCATCGGAGAGCCTTATTATGTTGCAAAGAACGCTTGCCAAATCCATCAGCGTCACCGGCGTCGGCCTGCATTCGGGCGAACGCGTTGCGCTGACCCTGCATCCCGCCCCGGAAAACAGCGGCATTTCCTTCCGCCGTACCGATTTGAGCGGCGAGCAGGGCGAAATCATCAAACTCACGCCTTACTTAATCAACGATACGCGCCTGTCGTCCACCGTGGTCACTGAAAACGGCGTGCGTGTCGGCACCGTCGAACACATTATGTCCGCACTATCCGCCTACGGTGTGGACAATGCTTTAATTGAACTCAACGCGCCTGAAATCCCGATTATGGACGGTTCCAGCCTGCCGTTTATCTACCTGTTGCAGGATGCCGGTATTGTCGATCAAAAAGCGCAAAAACGTTTTCTGCGCATTTTAAAGCCCGTAGAAGTGAAAGAAACCGGCAAATGGGTGCGTTTCACTCCTTACAACGGCTTTAAAGTGACATTGACCATCGAATTTGACCACCCCGTATTCAACCGCAGCGCGCCGACTTTTGAAATCGACTTCGCCGGCAAATCTTATGTGGACGAAATTGCCCGTGCCCGCACCTTCGGCTTTATGCAGGAAGTCGAACTCATGCGTGCCCATAATCTCGGCTTGGGCGGCAACTTGACCAATGCCATCGTGATTGATGATGTGGATATCCTAAATCCGGAAGGTTTGCGCTATCCCGATGAATTCGTGCGTCACAAGATCCTCGACGCTATCGGCGACTTATACATCGTCGGCCACCCGATTATCGGCGCATTCGAAGGCTACAAATCCGGCCATGCCATCAATAATGCCTTACTGCGTGTGATTTTGGCCGATGAAAGCAATTATGAGTGGGTAGAATTCAGTCACGAAGATGATTTACCGGCTGCGTTCCATGAATTGCCGAGCGCGGCTTAAAGTTGAAATAGTTATCCATAAAAATGCCGTCTGAAATATTTCAGACGGCATTTTGTTAAGCCAGACTCATAAAAGAAACAAAGACAGGCGCCAGCGCACCCAAAAATAAAATAAGTAACCACAGCGGCAAATTATCCGCCACATAACGCAGCAGTGCAAAATAAGCCCACGCATACACAAATAAAGTCGCCGCCGCAAACAGTGTGCCAAACAAAGTTGCACCGCCAAACCCAGCCATCAGCACCTGCAACACCGCCAATGCTGCCGCCCAATACCATGCGCTGCTGCTTTCGATAAAATAATCTTGCAGTTTGCCAAAGAGTAACAACATGAAAATCCCCAACATCGCCATTCCTTTATCCACAATATCCGTCGCTAAAGTATAAAATAAAAACATGCCGTCTGAAACCTTTCAGACGGCATGTTTTATTCAAAGCAGATGTTCATCAGTCCCCCATCACTTTGCCTTCGCGGCGCGGGTCGGCACCGCCCTGCAAACCGTCTTTACCGATGACAATGCCTTGTACGCCTGAATTCAAATCGCGCACCTGCACTTTATAACCCAGCTGTTCCAATTGCGGCGCACGGGCGGCGGCAGCGGTGTCTTGTTCAATTTCATAGGTGCTGCCGCGGTTGAGCATGTTTGGCAGGGAAATGGCCGTCTGAATATCCATGCCCCAGTCGATGTGCGCGACTAAGGTTTTGGCTACATAACCGATAATGCGGCTGCCACCCGGTGAACCGACCGCCATGTAAGGCTTGCCGTTTTTCATCACGATGGTCGGCGCCATGGAAGAACGCGGGCGTTTGCCGCCGGCCACGCTGTTGGCCACCACTTTGCCTTCAGCATTGGCCGGGTTAAAAGCGAAGTCGGTTAATTCGTTGTTCAATAAATAGCCGTTGGCCATTAAGGTGGAACCGAAGGCATTTTCAATCGAGGTAGTCATGGAAACCACGTTACCTTCTTTATCCACAATCACGATGTGGCTGGTCGAAGGCAGCTCCACCGGCTTGCCGGCGGCAAATTGATTGCTCAATTTACCGGCATTGATTTGCGGCAAGGCTTTATCGGCGGCGCGGATTTCTTGTGCGCGGCTGTCCAAATAAGATTTGCTGATTAAGGCTTTGGTCGGCACAGTGACAAAATCAGGGTCGGCCACATAGTAATCACGGTCGGCAAAGGCCACGCGTGAAGCGTCGCCGATCCAGCGCCAACTGTGGATATTTTCCGCACCCGTTTTTTTCATGTCTTGCGTTTGCAAAATGCCCAAAATCTGACTCAAAGCAATGCCGCCCGAGCTTGGGGCGTCCATGCCGCACACTTCGTATTCACGATACGGTGCGCACACCGGCGTGCGCTCGATGACGCGGTAGTTTTTGAAGTCGGCCAGCGTGATTTTCCCCGGATTGTCTGCCGCGCCGGTGACGGTGTTCACCATATTCTGCGCCGGTTTGCCATTATAAAACGGTGCGCTGCCCTGCGTGGCCAATAGTTTCACCGATTGGGCGAATTCAGGGTTTTTCAACACGGTACCTGCGGCCAACGGTACGCCGTTGGGCAGGAAATAAGCGGCAGTCTGTGGATAACGTTGCAGCGATTCTTTGTTTTGCTCAATTGATTGCGACATACGCGGCGATACGGCAAAGCCTTGCTCGGCCAACTGAATCGGCTTGTCAAACAGGCTTTGCCACGGCAATTTGCCGTAACGCTTGTGGGTATCTTCCAAAAGTTTCGGAATGCCCGGCACGCCGACCGAACGGCCGCCGACTACGGCTTTCATAAAGGCCAGCGGTTTGCCGTTTGCATCTAGGAATAATTCCGGTGTGGCTGATTTCGGTGCGGTTTCGCGTGCGTCAAAAGTGGTGAGTTTTTTGGCTTTGTTGTCCCAATACACTAAAAACGCGCCGCCGCCCAAGCCGGAAGATTGCGGCTCGGTCAGACTCAAAGTGGTTTGCATGGCAATCATCGCGTCAATCGCGCTGCCGCCGCGTTTCAAGATTTCATAGCCGGCTTCGGTGGCCAACGGATTGGCCGAAGCGGCCATAAATTCTTTGGCATGCACCAATTTCTGCTCGGTCAAACCCGTACCTTGTTCCGGTGAATGGGTGTCGGCGGAAACCACGGCCGGTTTCGGCGCCGGAGATTGTGCACAAGCGGCCAGCAGCAAAGTGGCCAAAATGCTTAATGTCCAAGTTGATTTCATTTCATACTCCTCTTTTCTCATGTTTCAGACGGCCTGAATGGTCTTAAATTGAACGTATAACCTTAAACAGACCGACTATAGCCCAAAGCGTTCGCATTTTCCAAGAATAAGTTGGCATAAGCTTGTCGGTAAGCTGATATTTATACACAGACTGTCTGAAAATTTTAAAATTATCCACATTTGCAAACAATCCGCAAGCCGCTTTATCCTTAGAGTTTATTTTAGATAAGTTTTTGAAAAATAATCGGGATAAAAGTTATACACAAGAAAGCTGCCTGCTCGTAATCATAATCTTTTTATATTTAAATTTTAAATATTGTTCTGTTTGTGGCTTTTCAGCCCGGATAAAAACCTTAAGCTAACTTTTCAAAAAATTTGAAAGTTAAGGATTGTTAAAGCACTGTAAATCAGGTAGAGTAATGCCCGATAAATTAACAATAACGGAGCTTCCTTCAATGAAAGGCGACATCGGTGTCATCGGTTTGGCCGTCATGGGTCAAAACCTGATTTTGAACATGAACGATCACGGTTTTAAAGTAGTAGCATTTAACCGCACCACCAGTAAAGTAGACGATTTTTTAAATGGTGCCGCCAAAGGCACCGATATTATTGGTGCTTATTCTCTGCAAGACTTGGTCGATAAATTAGAAAAACCGCGCAAAATCATGATGATGGTGCGTGCCGGTACTGTGGTCGATGATTTTATCGAACAATTGGTGCCTTTATTGGATCAAGGCGACGTCATCATTGACGGCGGCAACGCCAATTATCCCGACTCCACCCGCCGCACCCGCGAGCTGGCCGCCAAAGGCATTCGCTTTATCGGTGCCGGTGTATCGGGCGGTGAAGAAGGCGCGCGCAATGGCCCTTCGATTATGCCGGGCGGCGACGAGAGCGCATGGCCGGAAGTAAAACCGATTTTCCAAGCCATCGCCGCGAAAACACCCGAAGGCGAGCCTTGCTGTGATTGGGTCGGCCGCGACGGTGCCGGCCACTTTGTCAAAATGGTGCACAACGGCATCGAATACGGCGATATGCAGCTGATTTGCGAAGCCTACCAATTCATGAAAGACGGCTTGGGCTTGTCTTACGATGAAATGCACGACATTTTCAGCGCGTGGAATCAAACCGAGTTGGATTCCTATCTGGTTGAAATTACAGCCGATATTTTAGGTTATAAAGATGAAAACGGCGAACCGCTGGTTGAAAAAATTCTGGATACCGCCGGCCAAAAAGGCACCGGCAAATGGACCGGCATCAATGCTTTGGATTTGGGTATTCCGTTGACGCTGATTTCCGAAGCCGTGTTCGCCCGCTGCGTGTCGGCATTCAAAGAACAACGCGTGCAAACCGGCAAACTGTTCGGCAAAACCGTCACTCCGATCAGCGGCGACAAAGCCGAGTGGGTCGAGGCTTTGCGCCAAGCACTGTTGGCTTCAAAAATCATTTCTTACGCCCAAGGCTTTATGCTGATTCGCGAAGCCAGTGAAACCAACAACTGGGCGTTGAACTACGGCAACACCGCCTTGCTGTGGCGTGAAGGCTGCATTATCCGCAGTGCCTTCTTGGGCAATATCCGCGATGCTTACGAAACCAATCCGGATTTGGTGTTCTTGGGTACGGATCCGTATTTCAAAGGCGTATTGGAAAGCTGCTTGCCGGCATGGCGCAAAGTGGTGGCCAAAGCGATCGAAAGCGGCATTGCCATGCCGTGTATGGCGTCGGCGATTACTTTCTTGGACGGCTACACCACCGAACGTTTACCGGCCAATCTGTTGCAGGCGCAACGCGACTACTTCGGCGCACACACTTACGAGCGCACCGACCGTCCGCGCGGTGAGTTTTTCCACACCAACTGGACCGGCACCGGTGGCGACACCGCGTCAACCACTTACGATATTTAATCAATTGTGGATAACTGATTTGCATGAGCCGCTTGAATGGCTGATTGAATCAAGGCCGTCTGAAATAGGAAAGTATTTCAGACGGCCTTGATTTTTGTTGTGATAAGTTTTTCCACATTAAATAACAAAGCCAATAGACAAAATCATCAATCTATCTTTTTGAATTATCGATAAAAATTAAAATGCCGTCTGAACCTTTCAGACGGCATTTTAATATTGTTCACAAAACTATCCACAAGTTTTCAAGAAGTATTTTCGGGCTGATACGGCTTGATTCACAGAAACCTTACTGAATAAAGGGTGTTGATTGTGGATAGCGTTCTAAACCTTACACCAAATTCTGTGGTTGGCCTTTGACAAACTTATCCACATTGTCCAACAGAATATCAAACAAGCGGTTGATGGCTTCGTGGCTTGCCCAAGCCATGTGCGGCGTAATAATCAAGTTCGGCAAATGCACTTTGAGCAAAGGATTGCCATTGCGCGGCGGCTCTTCGGTCAGCACATCAAACCCTGCCCCGCCGATTTGGCCGTATTTCAAAGCAGCAACTAAGGCGGTTTCGTCAACCAAACCGCCGCGGCCGCAGTTAATCAAAATCGCGCCGGGCTTCATTTGTTTCAATTCGGTCTCGCCGATCATATTGGCGGTTTGCTCGGTCAGCGGGCAATGCAGCGAAATCACATCCGCCGTCTGAACCGCTTCCCCAAACGACACATAACCTTCGCGCACTGTTTCGGCATGTTTGTGCTCGCCGAAAACTACATTCATATTGAAGGCTTCGGCATAACGTGCCAAAGTTTGCCCGATGTTGCCGCGCCCGAAAACCGCCAGCGTTTTGCCGTTTAAATCGCGCATCGGCGCACCGTAATGGCAGAAAAACGGCGATTGTTCCCACAAGCCGGCAGCGACGTCGCGCTGATAGGCGGGCAGGTTGCGGATTAAGGCAATCATCAGCATAAAGGCGTGCTCCGCCACCGATTCATTGCCGTAAGCGCGCACGTTCGCCACCGCTACACCGGCTTGTTTTGCTGCCCCGACATCGACATTGTTCACGCCGGTAGCCGCCACCGCAATCAGCTTGAGCTGAGGATTTTGCGCAATGGCTTCGGCGGAGACCACCACTTTGTTGGTCATCACGATGTCGGCACCGTCAATACGGGCTAAGGCTTCGTGCGGCCCGGTGGTATCGTAGCAAATCAATTCATGTGGAAAATCAAAGGTAATGTCGCGGTCCGGCAGCGTGGCGCGGTCGAGCATGACGATTTTTAGCGGCTTCATATAATTTCCTTTATGAGAAATTTTATAACGATTGTTTTAGGCTAAGGTCAAATAAAAATATCCAACTGTACGCATGATTTGCGAATCGTTATTATTCTTCTTAATGATACAGGCCGAGTTTCAGAGGGCCTTGGAGGGAAATATTATGATTAAAACCATGACCTTTGCAATGCTTCATTTCGGCGTAGCCTTCAGCGTGGCCTATGTTCTGACCGGCAGCATCGGCATTTCCAGTGCGGTGGCTTTGATCGAGCCGATGGTGAATACCGTGGTGTTTTATTTCCATGAAAAAGCGTGGAACCGCTACGAGCGCAAAAAAACAAAAAAACAGGAAATGCCGCTGCCGCTGCATCAATGTGCCGCTGCGCAGAAAATGTGTTAAGCTAAACCTTCCCCCTCTCCAACGCAAAGAAGGAAACAGCATGAGCTTGATTATTGAAGATATTGAAGTCGGCAGCGGCAAAGAAGCCGTTAAAGGCAAAGAAATCACCGTACATTACACCGGTTGGTTGGAAAACGGCACCAAATTCGATTCCAGCGTCGACCGCGGTCAGCCTTTGACCATTATTTTGGGTGTCGGCCAAGTGATTCAGGGCTGGGACGAAGGTTTCGGCGGCATGAAAGAAGGCGGCAAGCGCAAATTAACGATTCCTGCGGAAATGGGCTATGGCGCGCGCGGTGCCGGTAGCGTGATTCCGCCGAATGCAACGTTGGTTTTTGAAGTAGAACTGTTAAAAGTTCATGACTAAATAGTTCCTTATAAAATAAAAGGCCGTCTGAAATAATATGCTTACGTGTTGTTCAGACGGCCTTTTATTGTTTCCTATACGGATAAACTTATGATATAAACATATTATATTATTGAATTTAAAGTAATATTTCTAAATTTTTTTGAACTTTTATTACCTAAAGCTTTCTTACAGAAACCGTATCGCTGTTGATACTGTGTTTGAAAACCATAAGTAAGAAGGAAATACCATGAAAAAATTTGCTGCATTATTGACTGCTGCCGCTTTGTCGGCCACCGTATTGGCTGCCCAAGCAGAAAAAGAAGCTAAAACCGCTGCGGTTGAAGTTCAAGCTGAACAAGCTTCTGCACCTGTGACCTTTGAAGAAGTGGTAGAATCTGCCGCTGCTTCTGATGCGACTGCCAGCGCAGCGAGCACAGCACAATAATCGTCATTTTTTGACAGATTAAATAAAGCAGGCCGTCTGAAATAATTCGGACGGCCTGCTTTATTTGTTTATCCCATCAGGCAGTTTGATTTGCAGTTAAATGTCCAGCCAACAGATTCAGCGCAAAATCCACCGCTTGGCGGCGCACACTTTCACGGTCGCCTTCAAATAAAGCCGTGCATTCGATGTTTTTCACCGGCGTGACCAAGCCGAACCAAACCGTGCCGACAGGTTTGTCCTTGCTGCCGCCCTCGGGTCCCGCGATGCCGGAAATACTCAGCGCATAATCCGCCTGCGCCACCGCTTTTGCTCCGCGCGCCATTTCATATACCGTTTCGCGGCTGACCGCGCCGTGTTGTAACAACGTTTCGGGCATTACGCCTAAAGTGTTTTCCTTGGCTTGGTTGCTGTAGGTGACAAAGCTTTGGTGAAACCACTGCGAGCTGCCGGAAATGCTGGTAAATGCGGCCGACAATAAACCGCCGGTGCAGGATTCCGCGCTGGTGACGGTTTGGCGGTGGTCGGACAAATGTTGTGCGATGGTTTGAAGTGCCGTCATGAGGGTTCCTTTCGGGATGAATAGGATCGAAAACGAACTGAATGCCGAGATCTCGGGCCGTCTGAAAAGATTGTACGCCGTTTTAAAAAACAAACGCAAATATGTTGGTTATTTTAAGGCCGAATAAAAACGGCCTGTGGATAACACAGGCCGTCCGAAACCATTTATTTTTTCGCTTTAAACCCGAGCAAATGCTGCGTGGTGGCAAGCCATGCGCCGAATACGCCCAGCGCAGTCACAAAACCCAATACCAGCGCGATTTCGCTGCCGTTGAAGAAACGCCAGCCGATATTCAGGCCGTAAGGCTTGAATATCGAATCGGCCATCGGGCGCACGGTATTGAGCAGCCATGCACACAAGCCCAAGCTCACGGCGGCGGAGAATAAACTCTGCCATACGGCTTGATACAGAAACGGGCGGCGGATAAATGAAGCCGGTGCGCCCAGAAGCTTGGTGATTTCGATTTCTTCTTTGCGGCTCAAGATTTGCAGGCGGATGGTGTTGTGTGCCACCAAAATAAACGCCATGCCCAGGGTAATCGCCAAAAACCACAAAATCTTGTGGATAAAATCATTGATTTGATACAGGGTATGCATCCATTCCGTATCCATGGTCGCCGATTCCACCATCGGCAGCTTCACCAAATCCTGATAAATCGCCTGCATTTGCGCCGGAGAAGAGTTGGCATCAGGGGTAACGATAAACACATCCGGCAGCGGATTTTCATCCAGCATCGACACCAAATTCTGATCCAGATTCGATTGCAATTCTTCCAAACCGTCTTGCTTGCTGATGAAACGCACGGTATCCAAACGCGTATCGCGTTGCAGCAGATTTTGTACGGTATCCGTATCGGTTTTGGCCGCATCGGTTTCCATGTATACGGTAATCTGCGGTGATTCGTTCAATTTGCCCAAAATGCTCTGGCCGCTTTGCACACCCAAATAGAGAAACAGCGGCAGGGTCATGGCAATCGCCAGCATCAGCAGGGTCAGCAAAGTGCCGGCAGGTTGGCGGATTAATTGTTTCAACGCAGTGCGCGCCGATTCGACGTGCAGCGAAACATAATGAATCAAACTCATGCCAAACGTCCTTTCTGCAGGCGGATGACGCGGTGGCCGTAATCTGCCATCAGCGTTTCATCGTGTGCCGCCACAATCACGGTGGTGCCGGCTTCGTGGAAAGTTTTGAATAATTCCATGATGTCGAGCGCGTAGGCGCGGTCGAGGCTGGCGGAAGGTTCGTCGGCAATGAGTAAGCTCGGCTGGTGTACCACTGCGCGGGCAATGCACAAACGCTGTTGTTCGCCGCCGGAAAGCGACACCGGCATATCCGATTCGCGGCCTTTCAAACCGACTTTTTCAATCGCAATGCGCGCACGCTCTTCTGCTTTGACCGGTTGGTAGCCGATGATGCGCAAGGGCAGCATCACGTTTTGCAGCACATTGCGGTCATAGAGAATTTTGTGGTCTTGGAACACAATGCCGATGTGTTGGCGCATAAAGCCGATTTGGTTGTCGCTCAGTTCGCTTAAATCCTGCTTGTTGAACCACACTTTGCCTTCGGTCGGCTTGGTGATGCCCGAAATCAGTTTCAAAATAGTCGATTTGCCCGATCCGGAATGGCCGGCGATGAAAATCATCTCGCCTTTGTTGATTTGAAAGCTGACGTTTTTTAAGGCTTCAAAACCGCCGGGATAGGTTTTGGAAACTTGTTCGAAACGAATCATAATTCTTCCTGAAAAATGGTTTCAGACGGCCTGAAAATAAAGGACTCAAAAAAATTATCCACAAACTTTCCCCTGTTTTGCCGATATAAACATGCGTGCAACAAACAGCGTTTCATCTCTGTGGCCAAACCTTGCCGCAGGCCGTCTGAAAAAATCGGATTTGCCCGATTATAAAGGCTTTGCGCCGTTTTGAACAATATTTGTTCGGCCTCCTTACAGTCAGACGGCAAAACCGCTGCACAATCAGCAGCGGCAGGACGGATAAGGCTCGGCATTTTTATCCCGAATTTATCCACAACTTATTGTCAGGCCGGCAAGCCGGTGAAACAGCAGGATTTATTGGCTTTCCGCCGCTTTGAATTCTTCGTATCCGGTTTGATAAAGTGGGCCTAAGCGGTCGATTTGGGCTTTATCCAACA